>JALEZN010000066.1 GCA_022772585.1 Clostridiales bacterium | reverse complement strand
GGTCTGCGCCACCAACACCACCGGACGTCTGGTGGCAGAGGCCACCGGCCTGCCGGTGCGGCTGTTCCTGTCCCATGCCCATGGCGGCAGTCAGCAGATCGGCGCCCGGATCGCCTACAATGAGATCGACATGGTCCTCTTTTTTACCGATCCCCAGTCCCACAACCTGGATGATGATCTGGACTATATCTCCCGGTTGTGCGATCAGTACAACATCCCCATCGCCACCAACGTGGCCACCGCGGAAATGCTGATCCTGGGCCTGGCCCGGGGCGATCTGGACTGGCGCGACATCATCAAGCCGGGCCCCTCCCCTTTCCCCACTTGACACAGGGACGCTTTTGCGATAGGATGCAGATTGACCGCGCAGAGCGGGCAGGAGTACCGCTGACACCGCCGGACAGAGAGGGGCCCCCCGGCTGAAAGGGCTTTGCGGCAAGGACAGAGGGAAAGACGGCCCGGGAGCGGGGGCGGAGACGCCCACGGCGACCTCCCCGTACCAGGAGGCGAAAGGGCGGCGCCGGCGTGTTCCGGCCCCGCCGAACATGGGTGGCACCACGGAGGCAGGCGTCTTCGTCCCGTGACTGGGATGGGACCCTGTCTTTTTTTATCTTGAGATTCACACGAGAGGAAGCGACGACAATGGGACGAATCAAGGCACGGACCCTGTCCGGGTTTATGGAGCTGCTGCCCGCCCGGCAGGCCCAGTTTGAACGGGTGAGAGACACCCTGGCCAAAACTTACGAGCTCTACGGCTTCACCCCCCTGGACACCCCCGTGATCGAGTCCAGCGAGGTCCTGCTGGCCAAAGCCGGCGGCGAAACTGAGAAGCAGATCTACCGCTTTACCAAGGGGGACAGCGACCTGGCCCTGCGCTTCGACCTGACGGTGCCCCTGGCCAAATATGTGGCCCTTCACCAAAACGAGCTGGCCTTCCCCTTCCGGCGCTACCAGATCGGCAAGGTCTACCGGGGCGAGCGGGCCCAGCGGGGGCGGTTTCGGGAGTTCTATCAGGCCGACATCGACGTCATCGGCGACGGAGCCCTGGACATCATCAACGAGGCGGAGATCCCCGCCATCATCTACAAGACCTTTACCTCCCTGGGCCTGGAGCGGTTCCGCATCCGGCTCAACAACCGGAAGATCCTCAACGGCCTCTTTGCCGTTCTGGGACTCACCGAGCGGGCCGGGGACGTGATGCGCACCATCGACAAGCTGGATAAGATCGGGCCCGAGAAGGTCAAGACCATCCTGGTGGAGGACTTCTCTGTTCCCGCTGAGGCCGCCGACCGGCTCCTGGCCGTCATTCAGTCGGAGGATCCGCTGGCGGCGTTGGAGAGCTTCCAGGGGAAGGACGAGACCTTCGATCTGGGCGTGGCCGAGCTGTCCACCGTGGTGAAGTACCTGGGGGACTTCGGCGTCCCCGCCGACCACTTCGCGGTGGATCTCACCATCGCCCGGGGGCTGGACTACTACACCGGAACCGTGTACGAGACCGTGCTGCTGGATCACCCCGAGGTGGGAAGCGTGTGTTCCGGCGGCCGATATGATAACTTGGCGGAATATTACACAGAAAAAAAACTTCCGGGAGTCGGAATTTCCATCGGATTGACCCGGCTCTTCTATGTGCTCCAGGAGCAGGGGATGCTCAACGAGGCCCTGCCCACCGCCCCCGCCGACGTGCTGGTGCTGCCTATGACGGACGACCTCTCTCCCGCCATCGCCTTTGCCACCGCCTGCCGGGCCGCCGGGGTGCGGGCCCAGCTCTACACCGAGCCCAAGAAGTTCAAGGCCAAGATGAACTACGCCGATAAGCTGGGGGTGCCCTTCGTGGCCTTCCTGGGCGAGGACGAGGTGCGGGACGGTGTGGTCTCCCTGAAGGACATGGTCTCGGGGGAGCAGGAGAAGGTGGCCCTGAGCGAGGCCCCCGGCTGGCTGCGGAAGCGGGTGGAGGAGCGCAGCGCCGGCGCGCCCATCCGGGAGTGACCGAAGCCCTGTCCGCTGATCGACGACGACAAGGAGAGTTTTATGAAACATCGCGTCTTTGCCTCAGCGCTGGCCCTGTCCCTGGCCCTCACCCTCTCCCCTGCTCTGGCGGCGGAGGGGGACGGGCGCTTCCCCGCGGTGAATTCCTATCCCGGCTATGCCGACGTGAAGGAGAGCGACTGGTTTTACGACAACGCCAGGCTCTGCTTCGAGATCGGCCTGATGCAGGGCACCCAGAACGGCTTTGAACCCAATAAGACTTTGACCATCGCGGAGTTGGCCGCCATCACCGCCCGGGTGCGCTCCGCGTTCATTGGCGTACCGATTCCCGATACCGGCCCCGCCCAGCCTTGGTATCAGGTCTATTTTGACTATCTGAGCGCGCCCGATGACAAAGCGGTTTCCAGCATCTGGGGCTTGGTAACACAGCGTTTTGACACGCCGGAGCTGGAGGCTACCCGGTACGACATGCTTTATTTCCTCGCCGCCGCTCTGGACAGCTTTACGGAGGAATTGCCCGCCATCAACAACATTCAGAACCTGCCTGACGTAGAGAGCGACAACCTCATCCTCTACTTCTACAACCGGGGCATTTTGACCGGCACCGACATCTATGGCACCTTCGCGGGGGACCGCACCCTCATGCGATCCGAGTGCGCTGGCATGGTGTCCCGCATCGCCCGGAGCGAGCTGCGGATGCCCTTCGTCCCAGCCGATCATACCCTCTTCACCGCCGCCGGGGTCTCCCCCGACACGGTGCTTTTCCGGAATGGCCTGACTGCCGCCGATTACCTGCCCAGGGTGATGGCCCGCATCCAGACGATGGAACAGCGGGACGCGGCCTTGGGGGTGGCGTTCAACTGGTTCCACAAGGCTGAGGACGGTTCGACCTATTTAGACAGTGTAAAGCAGGGGGCCTTGTCGGAACTCGGGGTCACCAGGGCCGATGGGACCCAGGCCTATGCCGATTTTGATGTGCAGGTGTTTTACAGCCGGTATCTGGATCTGAGCGGGGCGGTGGATGAAATCGCCCCCGCTTCGCCCCGCTGACGGCGCGCGCCGGACCGGCCGGAGGAGGGCTCCCCTTTTCTGCGTATGCCCCGCAGCCTCTGCCGGCGGGCCCTTCTTTGGAGCATCCCAATCGTACGCGAAAAGACAAATGATATAATTTGGAGATGATTTTGCATGGATCAAGTGAAAACTGCCTACCGCAGCCACACCTGCGGCGAGCTGCGGATGGCCCAGGCGGGCCAGAGCGTGACTCTGGCGGGCTTTTTGGAGAACTTCCGTGAAGTGGGCGCGGGCCTCGGCTTTGCCGTGCTGCGGGACTTCTACGGTACCACACAGGTGGTGTGTGAGACCGAGGAGATGGTGAAGACCTTCAAAGCCCTCAACAAGGAGTCCACCGTGCAGGTGGCGGGCACGGTGCGGGAGCGGGATTCCAAGAACCCCAAGCTGCCCACCGGCGAGATCGAGGTGGTGCCCACCGCCGTCACCGTCCTGGGCAAGTGCCGCCACAACGAGCTCCCCTTCCCCGTCAACCGCAGCCGGGAGGCCGACGAGGCCGCGCGGCTCAAGTACCGCTACCTCGACCTGCGCAACCCTGATGTGAAGAAGAATATCCTTCTCCGCTCCCAGGTGGTGGCCGCCCTGCGGTCGGCCATGATCGACCACGGCTTCCTGGAGATCACCACCCCCATTCTCACCGCCTCCTCTCCCGAGGGCGCGCGGGATTATCTGGTGCCCTCCCGGAAGCATCCGGGCAAGTTCTACGCTCTGCCCCAGGCTCCCCAGCAGTTCAAGCAGCTGCTGATGGCCTCCGGCTTCGACAAGTATTTCCAGATTGCCCCCTGTTTTCGGGACGAGGACGCCCGCGGCGACCGCTCCCCCGGCGAGTTCTATCCGCTGGCCATGGAGATGGCCTTCGCCGACCAGGAGGACGTGTTCGCCGTGCTGGAGGACGTGCTGCCCCCCATCTTTGCCAAGTACGGCACCTATAACGTGGCCTCTCAGGCCCCCTTCAAGCGCATCGCCTATCTGGACGCCATGGAGACCTACGGCACCGACAAGCCCGACCTGCGCATCGACCTGACCGTGCAGGACGCCACTGAGGTGATGGCCGGCTGCGGCTTCGGCCCCTTTGAGGGCAACACCGTGAAGGCCGTGGCGGTGTCCGGCTTCTCCGGCACCCGCAAGCAGATCGACAAGCTCTGCGCCGATGTGGAGGTCCAGTCCGGCAACAAGGCCTACTGGTTCCGCCTGGACGAGAAGGGCGAGCTGGTGGGCGGCATCTCCAAGTTCCTTCAGGAGCGCAAGCAGGCCGTTATCGACGCCCTGGGCCTGCAGCCCAACACCTTCGTGGGCCTCACCGCCGGCAAGCTGCTGGCCGCCCAGAAGACCGCCGGCGTGCTGCTCAAGCAGGCCGCCGCCCTGTGCCCCGAGCACTTTGACAAGGAGCGCTACGAGTTCTGCTGGATCGTGGACTTCCCCATGTACGAGATCGGCGAGGAGAGCGGCGAGCTGGAGTTCTGCCACAACCCCTTCTCCATGCCCAACGGCGGCCTGGAGATTCTGAAGAAGGCCGCTTCCGGTGAGGTGGACCCCCTGTCCATCACCGCCTATCAGTACGACCTGGTGTGCAACGGCGTGGAGCTCTCCTCCGGCGCGGTGCGCAACCACGACCCCGAGATCATGATCGAAGCCTTCCAGCTGGTCCGCCTGGGCGAAGACGATGTGAAGAGCAAGTTCCCCGCCATGTACAACGCCTTCACCTACGGCGCGCCCCCCCACGCCGGCATCGCCCCCGGCGTGGACCGCATGGTCATGCTGCTGGCCGGCGAGGACTCCATCCGGGAGATCATTCCCTTCCCCATGAACAAGAACGCCCAGGACCTGATGATGGGCGCCCCCAGCTTTGTGGAGCAGAAGCAGTTGGACGAGCTGAATATTGTGTGCACCAAGAAAGAGGAAGAGACTGCCGAGTAAATCAGGCTTTCCCGCTTCTGTTCCACGGGGCTCCATCGCAGATGGGGCGGCGCGCAAGCGCCGTACAAGCGTCCCGCAAAGCGGGACCTTGGCGCAGGGCGGATTCACTCCGCCCGAGCATGTCAAAGTCTCCGGGACCCCCGCGGGAGTTCCTCCCGCGGGGAATACAGAAGCAGCTGGATGAGCTGAATATTGTGTGCACCAAGAAAGAGGAAGAGACTGCCGAATAAGCAAACCCGGCGCCTGCGGAGCTTACTCCGTGGGCGCCGGGTCCTGTTTTAAGGGGGACAAAAGCTCAAACACGCGCTCCGCCTGGGGCGGGCTGCCTCCCGCCGCCTTCCACCCGGCCGCAAAGGCCAGGCGTACCATGGAGAAGAGGTAGTTTTCCGCCTCGTCATATTCATGCCGCTCCAGAAAGGCGGAGAAGGCCGCTTCGAAATTATTGCTGTTCATCTTCATCTCCAACACTATTTTACACGATTAAACACGATAAGTCAAAGATAAATCGTAAAACATAGTATCATCCACTACTGAGGTGATACCATGAAGCCTTTGAAAAAAAGTGTCAGCATTACTTTGGATGAACCTATTTTGATCCAGATTCAGTCTCTGGCCGAGCGGGAGGACCGCTCCCTGTCCAGCTATATCAACCTGGTGCTGAAAGCCCATCTTCAGGCATTGGAGAAGCAGAAGCACACATCCTAATAGACTTGCCCAGCCCGGGGAGCGCGCCTGCCCGGCGGGGGCGCCGCTTTCTTTTCCGCAGGAAAGCGGCGGGAAAGAACGGGCCGGGGGAAGTGTCCCCCGGCGCCCCCTCAAAGTACGCCCCGACGGGCTAAGCTGAAAGTCTCAGCGATTGCGCAAGTCCGGCAGGCCAAAGGCAATGGCTGTTGCCTATCAGGCGCCTGGTGAGCCTGTGGTGGGCCAGGGCAGTCCGTCCCGACGTCGGTCGAAGCCGGGAGCACACTGAGGGGGGAGGTCCGGAGGGGGAACGAGGACGATTCCCCCTCCGGCGTTTTCTTTCCCCCTCTTTCTTTTTGAAAAGAAAGAGGGGTTCCCACCGAACAGGCGCACTCCCTATTTTGCGACTTGATTCGCACAAAAGCACAAGAATAAGGGGTTGACGGGAAGAACAAAAAAGTGTAAACTACACTTTGTAATCAAATTGTAATCTTTTGTTCCCACTTGTTACCCCTCCCCTGTTCAGGGGGAGGGTGTCATATCGTTTGACCAAACCACAAAAGGGAGGTCCTCCCATGGACGAGATCCTGCAGCGCCCCCACAGTGTCCGGCCTGCCCGCCGTGCCGGTGATGCCGCCGCCGAACGTGCGGAGCGTTTTCTTCAGGAGCACAGCCGCCTGATCCGCCGCGTCGATCATACCCTGGCAAAATTCCGTTCCTTCAACCCCGTCTTGTTTCTGTCCATCGCCGCGGTAGTGGGCGTGACCTCGGTGGTGAACACCGTATATGTCCCCAGCTATCAGGTCTCCATCGACGGCGTTCCCATCGGCGTGGTGAGCAGCCAGGAGGAGTTTGAGGACGCCGTCTCCCGGGTGGAGGCCCGGGCCTCCAGCATCCTGGGTTACTCCTACCAGATGGATGGTGAGATCACCTATGATCTGGCCCTCTCCAAGCGGGACACCATCCCCTCCGCCACCTCGCTGGAGCCCTATCTTCTTGACCGTATCGGCGATGTGATGAAGAGCTACGTTCTCTCGGTCAACGGCCAGGTCATCGGCGCCGCCGCCGACCGGGCCACCCTCTCCGCCATGCTGGACTCCATCAAGGCGGCCTATGAGACCGAGAACACCATCTCCTCTTCCTTTACGGATACGGTGAATATCACCCGGGAATATACCTCCACTGACGTGGAGCAGGATATCTCCGCCATGCAGGCCGTCCTCACGGCCAACACCAACGGCCAGACCACCTACGAGGTCCAGGCCGGCGACACCTTTATGGCCCTGGCCCTGGACAACGGCATGACCATGCGGGAGCTGGAAGCTCTCAACCCGGATGTGGACATCAACAAGCTGATGATCGGCCAGGTGCTGAACATCCGGGAGGAGATCCCCTTCCTGTCGGTCCAGACGGTGGACAGCGTTACTTATACTGAGGCTATCCCCGCCCCTGTCCGTCAGGTGGAGGACAACACCATGTACCAGGGCGAGAGCAAGGTCCTCTCCGCCGGCGCCGAGGGTTCCCAGCAGGTCAGCGCCAATGTGACCTACGTCAACGGCAGGGAGACCGGCCGTGAGATCACCAGTGCCACTGTTCTGACTGAGCCCACCGAAAAGGTGGTGGCGGTGGGTACCAAGGAGCGCCCCTCCTGGATGCCCAAGGGCTACTTCATCTGGCCCGTCAGCGGCCGCGTCACCTCCGGCTACGGCTACCGCTCCATCTTCGGCTCCTACAGCTTCCACCGGGGCATCGACATCGCCGTGCCCTACGGCACCCGGGTAGCCGCTGCAGACGGCGGCACCGTCATCTACTCCGGCTGGCAGGGCACCTACGGCAAGCTGGTCATCATCGACCACGGCAACGGCAAGCAGACCTACTACGGACACAATTCCAGCCTGCTGGTCAGCGTGGGCGACAAGGTGTATCAGGGCCAGACCATCGCCAAGGCCGGCTCCACCGGCCGTTCCACCGGTACGCACTGCCACTTCGAGGTCCATGTGAACGGCAGCGTGGTCAACCCCTACAACTATCTCTGATCAAGTTAAAAAAGGGACGGCTCAGCTGATCTGAGCCGTCCTTTTTCTATGTTTGATATTCAATTTCCCTCCAGCTTCAGCCGCCGGAGATAGCGCATCTTTTTCCGGGTATACCACACACAGTTGAACACGTTCCCCAAAATGAGGATATTGCCGCACAGGTAGAGCCACACCAGCAGGATGATCACCGAGGCCAGGGACCCGTAGATCAGGGAATAGCGGGAGGATATGCCGATAAACCAGGAGAACAGGGCCGAGGCCCCCACCAGCGCACCGGAGGCAAGCACTGCGCCGGTGAGGACCGGGGGCCGGGGCTTCCCCATGGGCGCCGAGATCCGGTAGAGCAGCAGCACGAATACCAGCACCAGGCAAAACAAAACCAGAAACCGCATCCACTGCCAGGCCCAGGGCAGGTCGATGTCCTGGAGATGGAAAAACCGGGCAATGAGATGAAAGAGCCACTCACCGGTCAGGAGCACCACGATGGACAGGTAGATGGTGACCAGCAGCAGGAGGGAAAACAGCACGCTGACGACCACCTGCCCCACGCCCTTGTAGCTCCTCCGGTCGTAAATATCATCCATAATGTTCATCAATGCCCGCACGGCGGCTGACGAGGCAAAGAGCGTAGTGGCCGCGCCGCCGGCCAGCAGGGCCGCGGACTGGTTATCGGTGATATACCCGATATAGTCCGCTATAATGGCCAGTCCCTCCCTGGGGATGAACCCCTCCGCCGCCTGGAGCACCTGGCCCACATCCAGATCCAGCAGGCCGATAAAGGCGTTGACACAGATCACAATGGGGAAAAAGGTCAGGATCAGGAAATACGCCAGCTCGGCGGCTGAGCGGGACACCCGCTTGCGAAAATAGATATCCACGATCTCAGCCACGAATTTTACCGGCCCCCACTCCAGAACTCTTTTCATTCCCACGCCCCCTTTTCTGTCCGCGCCGCTCTTTTCTGTATTATCCCCTTCCCATAGAGAAAAAGCAATCCTTTTCCCCCGGGAAAAGCCAAAGGCATATGAAAAAACCGCCTGCACAGCAGGCGGTTCTTTTTGACCACAGAAATCAGGCAAGCTTGTTGAGCTTGATGGTCATGGCGCTCTTCTTGCGAGCGGCATTGTTCTTGTGCAGAAGACCATGGCCCACGGCCTTGTCGACGGCCTTGACAGCCACCTTGTAAGCGCTATCGGCCTCGCTGCGGTTGCCTTCGGCCACCGCCGCCTCAAACTTCTTGATGTCGGTCTTCAGCGCGGATTTAGCGGTCTTGTTCTGCATGGCCTTGGTCTTGTTCACCAGGACACGCTTCTTGGCAGACTTAATATTCGGCAAACCAAACACCTCCTCCGATGACGATTCGCACAGTTCACCCGTGCAGATTTATATTTTAGCAGTGAATGGGGAAAAATGCAACTACTATTTTCAATTTTTCCGAGAAATTTTTGCGTTCCAGCCGGATTTCCCGTTCAATTGGGAACTCACGTCACACAAAACACCAGATATAGGGGGTACTGTCATGCTGCTGCGCAGAACCGATCTGGCCGTGGAGGCCCACGCCCTGTGGAAAGAGTCGGCGGCGGCCGAGACCGCCCTGTCCGGCGTCCGGGCCCGGGAGGACACCCGGGAGGGCTATTCCATTACCCGGGTGGATATCCTGGACGCCCAGGGCGCCGCCGCCCTGGGCAAGCCGGAGGGGCATTACGTCACCGTGGAGCTGGAGGGACTCTCCCGCCGGGAGGAGGACGCCTTTCCCCGGGCCATCCGCGCCGTCTCCCAGGAACTCACCGCCCTGCTGGGCGACCTGCCGCCCCGGGCCCCGGTCCTGGTGGTGGGCCTGGGCAACCGGGCCATTACCCCCGACGCGGTGGGGCCAAAGACCGCCGACCACACCCTGGTCACCCGGCACCTGGTGGAACACTCGCCGGAACAGTTCGGCGCCTTCCGTCCGGTGGCGGCCCTGGCCGCCGGGGTGTTGGGCACCACCGGGATGGAGAGCGGCGAGCTGGTGCGCGCGGTGGCGGAAAAGGTCCGCCCCGCCTGTATCATCGCGGTGGACGCCCTGGCCTCCCGCTCCCTGAAGCGGGTGTGCCGGACGGTGCAGCTCTCCGATACCGGCATCGTCCCCGGCTCCGGGGTGGGCAACCACCGCTCCGCCCTGGACCAAAACTCCCTGGGGGTGCCCGTGCTGGCCCTGGGAGTTCCCACCGTGGTGGACGCGGCCACCCTGTGCGCCGACGTGCTCTCGGAGGCAGGACTGGAGGGCATGCACCCCGGCGCCCTGGGGGACATGGCTGCCGGGGTCATCGTCACCCCCCGGGAGATCGACAGCGACGTGGGCGACCTCTCCAAGGTCCTGGGCTACGCCATCAACCTGGCCCTTCAGCCCGGGCTCAGCCTGGCCGATCTGGAGCTGCTGCTGAGCTGACGTCTATTCCAGCCAGGTACACTCGTAAAGGGCCGCTCCGCCGGTTGCAAAAAGTCGGACTATTGTATTTCAAATCTCTTGTGACTGTACTTCTGTTTTTCAGAAATCACATTCATGGACAGCTCTCCGGCCAGTTTGAATAATGTATCCTCAATCACTTTTTCCACCGCGAGGCCTCCCGCCTGTTCTCCCACTTTTTTATAAAACGCAAACAGATACTCCGGAATTCGAATGGTAATTTCCTGCATGAATACGTCCCCTTTTCTTTCGTTATCTCTGTCAGTATAAACTAATTTTATATTGAGGTCAATTGACCTCATGATTTTCTATCCGCATTGGTACTATTAAACCAAACGGAAAGGGGGTGGGGCACATAGTCGAACCCGGATTGGTCGGGCAGGTCCTGCGAAGTTACCGGAAAAGCCGCCATCTGTCTCAGGAAGTTTTAAGCGGATTAGCCGGTCTTGACCGGACCCATTACAGTAAATTGGAGCGGGGATTGCGGAGCCCCACCATTGACACCCTCTTTAAAATTGCCCATGCCCTAAACGTTCCCCCGCATGAGATCGTCATCGCCCTTGAACAAGCGCTGAAAGAACAGGCTTGAACCGGCGCCCGCGGCAAAACGGCTTGACGGCGCGGCATTTTGGTGATACAATAACCCCAAATCGAGCAAGGCAGTGAACGGGAGGAGTACCCGCCGCCCTGGACGCAGAGAGAGGCCGCATTGGTGAAAGGCCTCCGAGGGGCATGGGGAAGGGCGCCCGCGAGCCGCGGAGAGGAAATGCTCCGCCGGTCCCCGCCGTTACCGGGTTTGAGCGCGGAGCGCCTGTCGCTCCGAATTCAGGTGGCACCACGGATCTGATCCGCCCTGAGTCCTTTGGACTCAGGGCGTTTTTCATTCCGGCCGCCTGTTCCCCCATTCCATTATCTGAAGGAGTGTTCGACATGAAAAATACCGACAAGACCATGGAAAAGATCGTGGCCCTGTGCAAGGGCCGGGGTTTTGTATTCTCCGGCAGCGAGATCTACGGCGGCCTGGCCAACACCTGGGACTACGGCCCTCTGGGCGTGGAGCTCAAGAACAACGTGAAAAAGGCCTGGTGGAAGAAGTTCGTCCAGGAGAACCCCTATAACGTGGGCCTGGATGCCGCCATCCTGATGAATCCCCAGGTGTGGGTGGCCTCCGGCCATGTGGGCGGCTTCTCCGACCCCCTGATGGACTGTAAGGAGTGCAAGGAGCGCTTCCGCGCCGACAAGGTCATCGAGGACTGGTGCCAGGAGAACAAGTTCGACCTGGGCCACAGCGTGGACGCCATGAGCCAGGCCCAGATGAAGGAGTTCATTGAGGAGCACGAAATCTGCTGCCCCACCTGCGGCAAGCACAACTGGACCGATATCCGTCAGTTCAACCTGATGTTCAAGACCTTCCAGGGCGTCACCGAGGACGCCAAGAACACCGTCTACCTGCGCCCCGAGACTGCCCAGGGCATCTTCGTCAACTTCCAGAACGTCCAGCGCACCACCCGTAGAAAACTTCCCTTCGGCGTGTGCCAGGTGGGTAAGTCCTTCCGCAACGAGATCACCCCGGGCAACT
>JALEZN010000037.1 GCA_022772585.1 Clostridiales bacterium | reverse complement strand
GACTCGAACCCCTGACCCACTGCTTAGAAGGCAGTTGCTCTATCCACCTGAGCTACAGGCGCATATGGAGCGGGTGATGGGAATCGAACCCACGCGACCAGCTTGGAAGGCTGGGATTCTACCATTGAACTACACCCGCATGGGCTGCGGACGTCTTAGCGATGTCAGCTTGCATATGATAGCATGAAGCGCCCGGATTGTCAAGAAGGATTTAAAAAAAACTGTAAAAAAGCGGTGGAGCGGGGGATATCCCGCCCCACCGCAAGGGGGGTCAGCTTTGCTCTTCCACAGGCGCGGGGGAGACCTCACCAGTGGACTGGGGAGGCGTCTGTCCCTTCATGTCCTCCGGCGGCTGAGCGCCGTCAGGGCGCTGGGGCCGCTCACCCGGCTGGGCGCCGTCGGGTCGTTCCGGACGCTGGCCGTCCGGGGGCTGTGCACCCTCAGGCAGATCACGGGGCGGCTGTCCTCCGGGGCCTCCACGTCCGCCCTGTCCCATATTCTGCTGCTCCTCGCCATCCACCGTGAGGGTATAAGAGCCGTCGGCGGTGAGCTCAGGCGCGGAAAAGACCACAGAGCTGTACTCCTTCTCGGTGGTGTAGGACAGCAGTTCTTTGCCTTCGCTGTCGTTGATGATCAGGATGGAGCCGCCCTCCTGGACGTCAGCGAGGCTCCAATTCAGAGAGGCCTGGGCGGAGGTACTGTCGATGGGGTCGCTCCGGCTGCCCAGGGCCAGGATATAGCCGCCGTTGAGCACGATGCCCAGATCGGAGTCCAGCCCTCCGTCACCGGTGCGTCCGTTGGCCAGCGAGACGATCTCACCGCCGTTGATGACCAGCCAGCCGTTGGAGTCGATGCCGTCGCCCTCCTCGCCCAAACCGGCGTTGATGTACAGCTTACCGCCGTTGACGGTGGTGACGGACACGCCGTCCTCGTTGGTGTTGATACCGTCGTTCTGGGACTGGATGGCGATATTGCCGCCGTTGATGGTGAGATGGAGCTCAGAATCCAGTCCTTCATTGTCAGCGATGATGTTGAGCGTGCCGGTGCCCTCCTCACCGCCATTCAGGTTCATACTCATTTTGGAGTAGAAGGCGCCATCGTACTTGTGGAGCTTTTTGTCGGTGCCCTCCTGATAGATCTTGGCCACATAGGAGCCGGTGATGTTGTTCTCGGAACCGTCGGCCAGGATGACGTTGGCGCCGGCAGCGGAGGTGTCCACTGTGGCGGAGGCGGTCTCGCTGTCGGCAGAGGCGCACTCATACACCCGGTAGAAGATGACTGCCGGAGCCACGGTGCAGGTGATGTCGGCCCCGTCCAGGATCAGGGTGACCACAGCCTCCGGGTCCTCCTCAGCCCCCTCACCCAGGTCCACGGCCAGCTGGCCGGCGGAGAGCGTGCCGCTGACCCGGTAGACGCCGGGCTGGGTGATGGTGACCACTGTGTGGGCGGCGGCCTCTTCGGCGGTGTGGGCGTCCTCCTGGCCGCCCTCGCCGTAGGTCTCGTCATGGCCGTCCTCGTAGTAGACGATACCGGCGCCGGTGTAGACGGCGGAGGCGGGGTCGGTGGAGGCGGAAGCGCCGTCCACCATGATGCCGCTGTCCGACAGGACCACCTGGGTCACGGCGGCGTCATCGGCGGCCCCGGCGGAGGGGGAAGGGGAGGGGGCCGCGGCGGGGGTGCCGCCGCAGGCGGCCAGGGACAGTACAAGTGCCGCGGAGAGCGGTACGGATAGCCAGTTTGCTTTCATGGGAGGTCTCCTTTCCGGAAATGGGATGAGCCGGGAGGGGTTTCCCACGTGAGTGCGGGTTCCCGGCCGGCAGGAACAGGATACCGGAGAAACCTGAAAATAATCTGAAATTCCGGAAAACGAATTGTAAACAAAGGGTCTGCTCCGGGCGGAAAAGCTTACCGTTCCATGGCAGCCAAAAGGACGGCGGGACGGCCGGCCAGGGTGAAACCGGCTGCTGCGGCGTCCTCCGTGACCACCACGCCCCCCAGGCTGCGGGAGCAGTGGAGCACAGCCAGGGCGCCGTCTCCGTTCCGGCCCGCCGCCAGTCCCACATGGGACAGGTCAGGGAAAAAAACCAGGTCGCCGGGCCGGGCCTCCGCCCACGCCACGGGGGTGCAGTGGGAGTACTGGTCCCGGACTCCGTCGCCGATGCACCCGGCGCCCTCCGGGTCCTCAAGAGCGTTGACGGCGATCCAGGTGAGATAGCCGGAGCAGTCCAGACCAAAGGGCATTACCTGGCCGGTGTCGCCGCAGCCGGGGGCGGTGACCCGGGCGGGGGTCCCCCAGCGGCTGTCCCACCCCAGGACAGTGGATTTCCCGCCCCAGAAATAGTCCACCCGGCCCACCAGGGTGCAGGCGGTCTCTACCAGGGCCCGCCGGGAGGGCTCCAGATCCCCGGGCAAGGCGGAGAGCAGGGCGGCGGCCCGGGGATGGGGCGTGGGCGCGGGCGGGGGCGTTTCCTCCGGGGGGCGGAGCAGGACCATGGCCAGCAGGAGCAGGAACAGCCCGGCCCAGAAGGAGGCCACCGGGGCGCGGGGGCGGCGTCTATCCCTTCTCTGCCGTCTCATCCAGCCAGCGCTCCAAGTTGTGTACGCTCTCCCGGCTCATGTAGTGCTCCACCCGCTCCACCTGCTCCAGCTGGTCGTCCGAATGGTTGAGACGGCAGAAGAACCGGTGGAGCACGTCGTGCCGGTGGAGAAGATAGCGTCCCAGTTCCCAGCCAGGCTCGGTGGGCTGGATGAGCCCGTATTTTTCAAAGAAGACAAGCCCCATGTCCCGGAGCTGATAGACCATCTTGGAGGCCGAGGAGGGCCGCACGTTGAGCAGCCCGGCCAGAAAATTGATGCGGACGTAGCCCTCGCTGCCGGCCTGGCGGCAGATCATCTCCAGATAATCCTCCATGGCGGCGGTGAGGGGGGCATGGCTCCGTTTTTGATAGCCGGTCTGGGTATAGAAGGCGGGAACGGGCGTATCGGCCATGGCAAGTCCTCCTGAACAGCAGTCACCCCCGCGGGGGCGCGGTAATAACATGAGGGTGTGGAAACAAAGTTTCCCGACTCTAACATGTATGTCCGGAGGATCTGAGATATGCGGAAAGAAGGAAGTCTGGCCGCCCTCCCGGTGGGAGCGGGCGGAAGAGTGGAGCGGGTGGAGGGCTCGCCCTCCATGCGGCGGCGGCTGATGGACCTGGGACTGGTGCCCGGCACCCGGGTGACCTGTGTGGCGGTGAGTCCGGCAGGGGACCCGGCGGCCTACCGGATCCGGGGCGCGGTCATCGCGCTGCGGGGGCCGGACGCGGCGGGAGTGCGGCTGGAGCGCGGGGAGGGCTGCCCGGACCGGCTGGGCCCGGCAGTGCTGATCGGATGGGACTGACCCGGGCGTCCACGGGACCGGGGGCCGTGGACCGGACGGGGGAGCCCCGGAGCGGGCGGCCCGGCGACCGGGTGGTGGCCCTGGCCGGCAACCCAAATGTGGGCAAATCCACCGTGTTCAACTGTTTGACTGGTTTGAGGCAGCATACAGGGAACTGGCCTGGCAAGACGGTGGCCACCGCCCGGGGCCGGTGCGAATACGGCGGGCATGAGTACGTACTGGTGGACCTGCCGGGGACCTATTCCCTGCTGGCCCACTCGGCGGAGGAGATGGTGGCCCGGGATTTCCTGTGCTGGGGCGGGGCAGACGCCGCGGTGGTGGTGTGCGACGCCTCCTGCCTGGAGCGGAACCTGAACCTGGTGCTCCAGACCATCGAGCTCCAGCCCCGGACGGTGGTGTGTGTCAACCTGATGGATGAGGCCCGGCGCCGGGGGATCACGGTGGATCTGGAGGAGCTGTCCCGGCGGCTGGGCGTGCCGGTGGTGGGGACGGCGGCGGGCCGGGGAGAGGGGATGGACGCCCTGATGGCGGCGGTGGAGCGGGCGGCGGACGGGGAAGTCCGTGGCCGGCCGCCCCGCTACCTTCCCCCGATTGAGAGGGCGCTGGAGCCGCTGACCGCCCAGCTGGCGGGACGCTGCGGCCCGGTGCCGCCCCGCTGGGCCGCCCTGCGGCTGCTGGCGGGGGACGAGGAAGCGCTCTCCGCCCTGGCGGACCGGCTGGGCCGGGACCTCCGGGAGGAAGAGGGAACGGCGGAGTGTCTGGCCCAGGCCCGGGCGGAGCTGGCGGCGGTGGGGCTGGAGGGCCAGGCCCTGGGCGACCGGCTGGTCTCCTGCCTGGTGTGGGCGGCGGAGGATCTGGCCCACGCCGCCGTCCGGGAGGAAGGGGCCAGGGACCGGAGGGACCGGCGGCTGGACCGGCTCTTTACCAGCCGGCTTACCGGCATCCCGGTGATGCTCCTGCTGCTGGCGGGGGTATTCTGGCTCACCATTGCCGGGGCCAATTATCCCTCTCAGCTCCTGTCCGGACTGCTGTTCCGGGTGCAGGACGGGCTGACAGAGGTCTTTGCTGCTCTGGGCGCGCCGGAGTGGCTCCACGGCGCGCTGGTACTGGGGGTCTGGCGCACCTTGGCCTGGGTGGTCAGCGTCATGCTGCCCCCCATGGCCATCTTCTTTCCCCTTTTCACCCTGCTGGAGGACCTGGGGTATCTGCCCCGGGTGGCCTTTGTGCTGGACCACGCCTTTCAAAAGGCCCATGCCTGCGGCAAACAGGCCCTGACCATGTGCATGGGCTTCGGATGCAACGCGGCGGGGGTGGTGGGCTGCCGGATCATCGATTCGCCCCGGGAGCAGCTCATCGCCATGCTGACCAACAGCTTTGTGCCCTGCAACGGGCGGTTTGCGCAACCGCGCAAAGGGCAACAAAGCATGTGCTGAGATCCGTGTGGAAACTGTCCAGGCGCAGTCATCTCAAAGAGGAACGAAGCTCTGGATTGCGGCCGCATGGAGGCCGTAAGACCTTTGCGGCGGGCGTCTGTAAAGCCATATGAGCAGGAAAAAGCCCCCCTGCCGCCGGATGGAGCGGCAAAGGGGCTGCTTGTTTCAGGGACATGTTCTGCCGGACGGATATGGCCGTGCCGGCCCGGCGGCTGCGGGGAAGGTTATTTGATGATCCCATCGTGTTCCCTTTCACGGAGAGATCCCAGGATCCGGTCGATAACAGCCGCCTGCTGTTTGCTGCTCA
>JALEZN010000035.1 GCA_022772585.1 Clostridiales bacterium | reverse complement strand
GCTGGCCTCCCAGATCTCCATCAGCCTGCTGACAGCGGACTTCAAGATCTCGGTGGCGGTGGTGCTGCTGCCGGTGCTGACCTTCCTGTGGCCGGAATTTCCCGTGCTGCCCACCGCTCTGCTGGCGGCGCCCGGCGTATTCGTGCTTCGTACGGCGGTACAGTGGGTGAGCGAGGGCACCGCGGCGGGCTGCTGGCGGGCCCATGGTCCCGAGATGTTGTTCTACCTGGTCTATGGGCTGCTTTTTGCCCGGTTTGGCCGGGGGGCGGGGCGCAGGCCCATCCGGGCGGCAAATTTCCTGCCCCTGATCCTCATCGACGCTGCGGCCAATTTCTGCGAGCTGCTGCTGCGCATGGGGACGGGGGTGTTCGCCCCCGGCATCCTGCTCCAGCTGGCGGCGGTGGGCCTGGGCCGGACCCTGCTGGCCTGGGGCGCCATCCGGGTGCTGGACTATTATGGGTTCCAGGTCCTGCGGCGGGAGGACAGCGAGCGCTACCAGCGCCTGCTGCTGATGACCGCGGCCCTGAAGAGCGAGGTGGCCTGGATGGACAAGGGCACCGCCCTCATCGAGCAGACCATGAACGCCGCCTATCACCTCTACAGCCAGCTCCGGGGGTCCGGGGCAGACCCGGAGGTGACCGGTACGGCCCTCACCATCGCCAAGGATATCCACGAGGTGAAGAAGGAGTATTTCCTCATCATGCGGGGCATCTCCGAGGCGCTGGACAGCGACCAGGCCCGGGACGGCATGGAATTGCGGGAGCTGTTTCATATCCTGGAGCGGAGCACCCTGCGCTCTGCCCGGGAGGCGGGGAAGAAGGTGGTCTTTACCGGGAAGTGTGCTGACTCCATTGTCACCGGGCAGCACCATTACCTCATGTCCATCTTCCGCAACCTGCTCAACAACGCGGTGGAGGCGGCAGGGACCGGGAGCACGGCCCATATCTCCCTGACCGGGCAGCGGGAAGGGGACTGGTTCGTATTCCGGGTGGAGGATGACTGCGGCGGCATTCCCGCCTCCCGGATCGAAAAGATATTTACCCCCGGCTTTTCCAGCAAGATCAATTATGAGACCGGTGAGATCAACCGCGGCCTGGGGCTGACCATCGTAAAGGGCCTGACAGAGGAGAAGCTGGGCGGCTCAGTGGAAGTGGATTCACAGGCAGGCGGGACGGTATTCACTGTCCGTATCCCGGCCCGGGAACTGGAGGGAACTCAGGATGCAGTTTTATCTGATCGATGATGACCCGGCGGTCCTCAATGTGCTGAGCATGATCATCGAGGACGGCGGGTACGGCAGTGTTTCGGGCAGCGCGGCCAGCGGCCTGGATGCGCTGGAGGACCTGCGCTATATGCGCCCCGACATCGTACTGGTGGACCTGCTGATGCCGGGGATGGACGGCATCGAATTTGTGCGCCGGGCCAGGGAGCGCTATCCCGAGCTGCGCTTTGTGATGCTCTCCCAGGTGACCTCCAAGGACATGGTGGCCGAGGCCTACGACGCCGGGGTGGACTTCTTCATCAGCAAGCCCATTAACAGCGTGGAAGTGGGCAGCGTCATCACCAAGGTAGGAAGGCTGCTCACCATGGACCGCACGATGGACCAGATGCGCTCCCTCATCCAGGGGGGCAGCGGGCGGCAGACGGAAGACCGGCCCGCCGGAGAGCCCCCCGCCCCGGGGAGCACAGGGGGCGGATCGTCCAGCGCCCTGAGCGGTGTGCTCCACCGGCTGGGGATCAGCGGTGACCCGGCCTGCCGGGACATCATCCAGGTGGTGGAGTACCTCATCTCCCAGGGGGACCAGGGGGAGCAGTACACGGTGGCCCAGCTCTGTGACCGGTTCAGCGATTCTCCCAAGGCCATGGAGCAGCGCATCCGCCGGGCGGCCATGGCGGGCATGGCCAACCTGGCCAGCCTGGGTATCGAGGACTATGCCAACGATACCTTTACCGAGTACGCCGGGACCCTCTACAATTTTGAGCAGGTCCGGCGGGAGATGGACTGTATCCGGGGCAGGAGCGACGTACATGGCCGTGTCTCGGTCAAGCGGTTCCTCTATGCCCTGGCCGCCCTGTGCGGCAGCCGGTGACGAAAAAGGACCAAAGAGAACAAGAGCAAAAAAGTACCTCCGCCGGAGCGGAGGTACTTTTTTGCTGCAATTAAAAGAGACAAAATATCCCATAAAGAGTACATATTGAAAATACGCATGGTAAAGTGTACAAAACAAACTGATTGGTTATACTACAAATCATACAAAATTGTGATTCGAGGCAATTTTTACGAGTTCCTTTCTGTTACTTCCTGTAGTTTTGTGAAACCTGTCTATAAACTAAGTACAACAGATCGATATCATCAATAGACCAACGGATTCATGGAGGTGCAAGAGATTATGACGACGATCCTTCTGGGGATGGGCCTGCTCCTGCTGACGCTGGCCGGCTTCTCTCTCTTCAGCATGAAAGCACCCAAGGGCTCTCTGGCCATGTCCGGCCTGGCCAATGCGGCAGTAGCCACCTTCCTGGTGGAGGCGGTCCACCAATATATTTCCGGTGACCTGATGGGCTTTGCGTTTCTGGGTGAGGCCGGCTCGGTGGCCGGGAGCATGGGCGGCGTAGCCGCCGCCATCCTGGTGCCCATCGGCATGGGAGCCAACCCGGTGTTCGCTGTGGTGGCCGGCGTGGCCGTGGGCGGCTACGGTATCCTGCCCGGCTTTGTGGCCGGCTATCTGGTGGGCTTCCTTGCTCCCCTGGTGGAGAAGTATCTTCCCGACGGACTGGACACCATCCTGGGTGCCCTGCTGCTGGCCCCTGTGGCCCGGGCCATCGCTTTCGCGGTGGACCCCGCTGTTACCGCTGCTATGGGCTATATCGGCAACACCATCACCGCCGCCACCAACCAGTCCCCGCTGCTGATGGGCTTCCTGCTGGGCGGCATCATCAAGATGATCTGCACGTCGCCCCTGAGCTCCATGGCCCTTACCGCCATGCTGGGCCTCACCGGCCTGCCCATGGGCATTGCCGCCATCGCATGCTTCGGCGGCTCCTTTACCAACGGTATCATCTTTGCCCGGCTCCATCTGGGTGAGCGCAGCAATGTCATCGCTGTCATGCTGGAGCCCCTGACCCAGGCTCACATCATTACCCGCAATCCCATCCCCATCTATGGCTCTAACTTTTTCGGCGGCGGCTTGGCCGGAATCGCGGCGGCGGCGCTGGGCATCGTGAACAACGCCCCCGGCACCGCGTCTCCTATCCCCGGCCTGCTGGCCCCCTTCGCCTTCAACCCTCCGATGACCGTTATCCTGGCCCTGGTGTTGGGTGCCCTGGGCGGTGCGGCAGCCGGCTTTGTGGGTTCGATCGTGTTCAAGCGCTTCCGCAAGGGCGTTGACGAGTCTGAGGACGAGGCCGTGGAGCTGGCCATGGCCCCCACCGTGGCCGCCGAGGCGTAACACACGCCGCCCGGCTTCCTGCCTGCATCAAGCAAAAGGTCCGCTCCTTCCGGGGCGGACCTTTTGGCTTGCATCGGATCAGGGGCGGAACACGGGGCTCTCGCGCCATTCCCGGCCGCAGCGCTCCGGGTGGGGAAGGGTGAGGGCGTACAGGTCGGTGCACTGTGCCTCCAGTTCGAATAACCGCTGTCCTTCTTCGGGCAGGCTTCTGGCGTGGGCGGGCTTGGTGAGGATGGGGAGGACGGACTTTTCCTTCATCTCCCGCAGTACCTCCCGGCCCCGGCCGTTAAAACCCAGCACCCGCAGATAGGGGGGGGACGCGGGACGGTCAGCCCCGGTCAGCCCCAGAAAGGCCCACAGCACCAGCCGCCGCAGCCGGGCGTGAGCGTAGCGCCTGGTCTTGGCGGCCTCATAAAATTCGTTCAGGCTCCCGGCCTGCCGGGCTGCCCGCACCAGCCGGTCAGGCAGGCCCTCCGCCGCTCCCGCATCGGGCAGGGCAGCCCAGTCGCCGGCGGTCATAGTGCGCAGACGGGCCAGCACTGCCCGCTCACAGCGGCCCAGGTCAGCCAGCGGAGCTTGACGCAATACCTCTGCCGAGCCCGGGGGCAGCAGACCTTCCGCCGCTGCCCAGTCCCCTGCGCGCAGCAGGGCCCGGATGTGGGTGGCCGAGGCAAAGCCGTCCCGGGCCCCGGGGGCGTTGTGTCCCGCACCCCGGCGGGGGATGGTCATGGGCCGGATGGGGCTCTTCAGGGCGCTGAGGGCCCGGATGTACTCCACCCCTAGGTTGTTGTTGGGGGAGGAGAGGAGAGCGGCCAGTTCCTCTCCCAGAAGCCTGCGCACCACCTCCTGGCGGCAGGCGGCAAAGGGCATCCCCCGGTCCGGGAAGCGGGACAGCTCCGCTTGACAGGCGGGGCTGTCCAGACAGGCGGCCAGGCGCCGGAGCTTGTCCGCGTCGCCGCATTCGCTGCCGAAGGAGAGTACATCCACCACGCCGGCGGCCTCCAGCAGGCCTGCGGCCCCCCGGGCGAAGGACTCGGCCGAGGAGGCCGCCCACACCGTGGGCAGTTCCAGCACCAGGTCGGCTCCTCCGGAGAGGGCCAGGGAGGCCCGGGTCCATTTGTCGGTAAGGGCGCAGGTCCCCCGCTGCGTCCAGTTGCCGCTCATGACGCACACCACGGCGGTATCCGCCCCCAGCAGGCGGCGGGTCTCGGCCAGGTGCCAGGCATGGCCGGTGTGGAAGGGATCGTATTCCGCGATGACGCCGACGATGGACATGGATCAGACCTCCAGACAGGAAAAAAATCACCCGAAGGGGCGGAAAGCGGGTTGTCCTTTCGCCCAAAATAAGCTACAATAAGTTGAACGGGTATGTTCCCCCTATTTTACTATACCTTCGGCCGGCTCACAAGCCGGGCAAACCAAAATAAAGGAGAGTTATGTGTCATGAAGGTTCTTGTTATCAACGCCGGAAGCTCCTCCCTCAAGTATCAGCTGCTGGACCCCGCCACGGAGGAGGTCTTGGCCCAGGGTCTGTGTGAGCGTATCGGCATCGACGGCCGTCTGACCCACAAGATCCCCGCCACCGGCGCCAAGCACGTCTTTGAAATCCCCATGCCCACCCACGCCGAGGCCATCCAGGCCGTTCTGGACGCCCTGACCAGCGCCGAGCACGGCGTCATCAAGAGCATGAGCGAGATCGACGCGGTGGGCCACCGCGTGGTCCATGGCGGCGAGGCGTTCAACAAGTCCGTCCTCATCACCGACGACGTGATGAAGGCCATCGAGGACTGCATCCCCCTGGCCCCCCTGCACAACCCCGCCAACCTCACCGGCATCAAGGCCTGCCAGAACGTGATGCCCGGCGTGCCCATGGTGGCTGTGTTCGACACCGCCTTCCATCAGAGCATGCCCGCCAAGAGCTACATCTATGCCCTGCCCTACGAGTACTATGAGAACGACAAGGTCCGCCGCTACGGCTTCCACGGCACTTCTCACAAGTATGTCTCCGGCCGCGCCGCCGACATGCTGGGCAAGCCCATCGAGAACCTGAAGATTATCACCTGCCACCTGGGCAATGGCTCCTCCGTCACCGCTGTGGACGGCGGCAAGAGCGTGGACACTTCCATGGGCTTCACCCCCCTGGCCGGCCTGCCCATGGGCACCCGCTCCGGCGACCTGGACGCCGGTATCATGGAGTACCTGATGAACAAGTACGGCATGGACATCAAGGAAATGCTGAACGTTCTGAACAAGAAGTCCGGCGTGCTGGGTATTTCCGGCGTGTCCTCCGACTTCCGTGACCTGAGCGAGGCCGCCGCAAAGGGCAACGACCGGGCCGGCCTGGCTGTGGACGCCTTCAACTACGGCGTGAAGAAGCTCATCGGCGCCTATGCCGCCGCCATGGGCGGGGTGGACGCCATCGTCTTCACTGCCGGCGTGGGCGAGAATTCTGCCGGCCAGCGCCTTGCCATCGCCTCCGGTCTGGAGTTCATGGGCGTGAAGATGGACGCCGACGCCAACAACATCCGCGGCAAGGAGGCCGTCATCTCCGCCGCCGATTCCAAGGTGAAGGTCCTGCTCATCCCCACCAACGAGGAGCTCATGATCGCCCGGGATACCGCCGAGATCGTGGGCAAGTAAGATCCCGCTTCCCATGTATGAAGATCCCTCCTGCCCCGCGGGGCAGGAGGGATCTTTTTGCCCGGGCGGAAGCCGGCCGCCGGGACAGGTACTTGCGAAACCCGGAACACTATGCTAGAATTTTAGTGTCGGCCCCATGGGGCCCGGTATGAAAAAGGCGGACACAACGGATGGAAGGAGCGCGTGCAAGATGGCGGCAGACGGCGGATTGGAAGAGCTTCAGGCATTGGTGGATGGAAGTCCCAACATCGTCTTTTTTGGCGGCGCCGGTGTGAGTACTGAGAGCGGGATCCCGGATTTCCGAAGTGTGGACGGGCTTTACAACCAGCATTACCGGTATCCGCCGGAGACCATCCTCAGCCACAGTTTTTTTGAGGCGGAGCCGGAGGAGTTTTTCCGGTTTTACCGGGACAAGATGCTGTTCCCTGACGCGAAGCCCAACGCGGCCCACCGGAAGCTGGCCGAGCTGGAGCGTTCAGGCAAGCTGAAGGCGGTGGTGACCCAGAACATTGACGGGCTCCACCAGGCGGCGGGGAGCAGGAAGGTATTTGAGCTCCATGGTTCAGTCCACCGGAACTACTGTATGAAATGCCACCGGGCCTATGATCTGGATTTTATGCTCCACAGCGACGGCGTGCCCCGCTGCCGGGTGTGCGGCGGCACCGTGAAGCCGGATGTAGTGCTCTATGAGGAGAGCCTGGACAGCACGGTGCTGGAGGGGGCGGTGAAGGCCATCGCCCGGGCGGACATGCTCATCATCGGCGGCACCTCGCTGGCAGTGTATCCGGCGGCTGGGCTAATCAACTATTACCAGGGAAAAAAGCTGGTCCTGGTGAATAAGACCCAGACGCCTTACGACCGCCAGGCTGACCTGGTCATTTCGGCCTCTATTGGGGAGCTGTTCGGCCAGCTGAAGGTCAGATAACGAAAAAATATAAGCTCCTCCGGCCATAGGCCGGAGGAGCTGTTCCATTCTGCTTGAAAAAGGGGACGGCCGAAGGGATCAGTCAGCCAGGATGATACGGCCGTTTTCCACCCGCTCCACCGTCTCCAGCGCCTCCACCCGGACGCCCATGCGGCGCAGGACCTTGCCGCCGTCCCGCATGGCCTTCTCGATGGCCACGCCCACGCCGGCCACCTCGCTGCCCGCCTTGGAGACCAGCTCCAGCAGAGCCAGGACCGACTGGCCGTTGGCCAGGATATCATCGATGATCAGTACTGAGTCATCCTCGTCAAGGTACTTTTTCGACACGCGGATGGTGTAGGATTTGTCCATGGAAAAAGAGTGGGTCTCGGCGGAGTAGACCTGCGGATCAATGTATCCGGTCTGGAACTTCTTGGCGTAGATGACCGGTACCCGGAGGGCAAGACCCACAAAACAGGCGATGGCGATGCCGGAGCTCTCCACAGTCAGGACCTTTGTGATCTTTTCGCCCTTGAAGCGGCGGGCCAGCTCCCGTCCCACATGCTCCAGCAGTTCCACATCCATACAGTGGTTGAGAAACATGTCCACATGGATGATGTCGCCTTCTCCCACCTGGGCCTCGTCCAGAATACGCTGTCTCAGTTCCTTCATTTTGAACCTCTCTTGTGATCGGCATCTGTGCTGCCGTATGTCAAAATCGGGTTTCCATCTTCAATTGTTTTCATTATAACGCATTTCCACCCGGCCTGCAATATTGACAAGGTACCAAAAATAAGGTATGCTATTATGGTATCTCCGGGGGAGAGCGTCTATCCGGTTTTTCCGCAGGTGCTGCACCGGCAGCGGTATGCCCTGATTTGAAATCATGTGATACGCCTGTGAAAATTGAATAGTGATACACGGAGGTGTATCGAAGTGGTCATAACGAGCTTGACTCGAAATCAAGTGACGGGCAACCGTCCGTGGGTTCGAATCCCACCGCCTCCGCCAGCTCGTCGCAAGCGCCATATCGCTTGCGACGAGTTTTTTATGCTCCGCATCAAAAACTCATCGTGCGCTCATTCTGCTGCTCCTCGCTTCCGAACCGGATTCGCGGTTTGGTTTGAGAGCGGACTGTGCTGTTCAAATCTCAAACACCGGGATCGCTTTACAAAGAAGGGCAAAAGGTGTATCCTGACCTTGGAAAAGGAGGGGATCCCTGTGATTTATGATACTTTGGAGCACCTGGAGCAGTACCGGGGTCTGCCGGAGCGCGTTCTCCGGGGGCTGGCGTTCCTGGCGGAGACGGACCTTTCCGCCCTGCCTGACGGACGGCACGAGATCGACGGCGACCGGCTGTTCGTCAACGTCAACAGCTACACCAGCAAGCCCGCCAACGACACGCCGGAGAGCCATGAGAAATACATGGACATCCAGTGTGTGTTCGAGGGACGGGAACTGATGGGCGTCGGTCCGCTGGAGGAGATGGGGGACATCGTGGAGGCCCATCCCGAGCGGGACGTCTGGAAGCGCCGGGCGGGACACCTGGACTACCTGACGCTGGAGCCGGGGCGGTTTGCCGCCCTGTGGCCCGGTGACGCCCACGCCCCGGGCATCGCCGTGGGAGACCCGGCACCCGTCCGCAAGTGCGTGGTGAAAGTGCTGCTGTGAAGAAAAAGGAACGGATTTTCATCCGTTCCTTTTTTGCCTGAAAGGAGGCTCAGACCTGCTCCTCCGTTGGGGCCTCCGGCAGGTCCTCCAGGGAGGCGAAGGTATAGCCCATGTCCTCCCACTTGGTCAGCAGGTCGTCCAGGATCTCCGCGTTGGTCCGGGAGGTGGAGTGGAGCAGGACGATGGCGCCGTCGTGGATGCGGGGCAGCAGCTTGGCGTAGGCCTGTTCCGCCGTGGGCTGGTTGTCCACGTACCAGTCCACGTAGGCCAGGCTCCAGAAGACAGTCTTGTACCCCAGAGCCTGGGCCTGGCGCAGATTTTCCTCGCTGTACTTCCCCTGGGGCGGACGGTAGAATTTGGGCAGCTCCTGCCCGGTGGTCTCCCGGTACAGCGCCGCCAGGTCATCCAGCTCCTTTTGGAAGGCCGCCTGGTCGCTGATGGCGGACATGTCCGGGTGGTGGTAGGTGTGGTTGCCCAC
>JALEZN010000011.1 GCA_022772585.1 Clostridiales bacterium | reverse complement strand
AATGATTTCTTTCTCTGAGATTGTCATCTATAGTGTTTGGATCACACACTTCGGAGCAAGCGACATATCGCTTGCTCCGATTTTTTATAAAAGTCAGAATGCGCTCATTTTGCTGCTCCTCCTTTCCAAATTGCAACCGCTCCGCTGGGTTGCAATTTGGTTTCGGGTGCTCCACTGGAAACGACAGCATCTATACCGTTTCGATGTTACAGCTCAGAAATTCCCACCACCGTTCCGTTTCCGCCTTGCGGCGAAAACTGCACTCTGGTGGGAATTTCTTCGCTTTCGGCCCGGATTCGCTTCGCTGGATTCCGGGCCGAGAAAGACGGGGATACGAGTTATGGCCCGCATCTTTTTTGTCAACACTAGACAGCTCGTCGCAAGCGTCATATCGCTTGCGACGAGTTTTTTATGCTTCGCATCAAAAACTCATCTCGCGCTCATTCTGCTGCTCCTCGCTTCCGAACCGAACCCGCTGCGCTGGGCTTCGGTTCGGTTTTGGGTGCAGACCTGAAAGTCTGTGCCTCAAAAGTGTTCGCCGTATGAAAAAACGGCGGCTCCAAACGGAGGCCGCCGCCTTGCATGTAAGGATCCGCTTTCAATCACTTGTCCCCGGAGAGGGGCAGATACGGGGTGATGGCCCCGGCGAAGGCCGACAGGGGCATCGTCTGCAAAACCACCCGGCCCGGGCCTGTCACCACGGTATTAAACAGGCCCTCGCCGCCGAACAGCACGTTTTTTACGCCCTTCACGCTCTGAATGTCGATGGAGCAGGTTGGGTCCACCATAGCCAGGTTCCCGGTATCCACCACGATCTTCTGGTCTGCCGAAAGCTGGTACTCGACCGCATAGCCGTCGATCTCCAGGAAGGCAGTTCCATGGCCGGAGAGCTTCTGCATGATGAAGCCCTCTCCGCCGAAGAACCCGGCTCCCAGCTTCTTCTGGAAAAACACGGAGAGCTCCACGCCCTCCGTGGCCGCCAGGAAGGCACTCTTCTGGGCGATCACCGGCCGGTCCGGGGTGATCTCCACCGCCCGGACGCTGCCGGGAAAACTGGAGGCGAAGGCGATCATACCGGGACCGCCTTTTGCGGTATAGCGGTTCTGAAAAATGGACTCGCCGGAGAACATCCGGCCGAAAGCCCTGCCCAGGCCGCCCGCCGTGGTGGCCATCTCCATATTGGGGCTCATCCAGGCCATGGAGCCCTTCTCTGTGATCATGGTCTCGCCGCTGTTCAGCGTGCAGATCACCACCGGCGTCATGTCCCCCTTGATCTGATATTCCATATTTCATCTCTCCCTTCCGTTTGGGCCGACAGACCTGTTTTACAATATCCCTATAGGCGCCGCAGGATGCATCTCCTGCGGCAGTCTTTTTTGACCGTCTTCTCCGCGGGACGCAGGGCTTCCCACGTTCCACGGCGCTGCGGCGGGTATCATGCCTGGGGCGGTGCGTCGTGGGTATAGGTCAAAATCCGGATCTGATCGCCCACGTCGCGGGTGACGATATCCTGCATCTTTCTGGCAAAGGGACATGGATACCCGATCGGCGTTCCCTTCTGAATGCAGGAGGCGAAGGCGATGGTGTCCGCGCCGCGCTTGATCAGAGTTCTGGCCCGGAGCACGGCCTTCTTCCCCGGGCAGCCGCCGCAGTTGCAGAAGCCGATGATCTCGATGGGCTCCTCCTCCGGCACTTGGCTGAAAGCCCCCTTCCGCTCCCGTACCGAAATGAAATCCGTCGTACCGGGACAGTAATCCTCGGTCTGCATGCAGCGAATGATTCCTACTTTCATTTTCTTCACCTTTTCTGTCTGGTTTTGTTGATGTACTGTGTGCCTCCGGCAGCGGCCGGAATATCCGCAGACTCCCGGTCAGCCCTCTCCCTCCGGAGCATAGCCGGTGAGGGCCTCCGAGATAAAATGCTCGCCGTAGAGCATATCATAGACCAGCGCGCGGTAGATGGACACGGTCTCTTCGCTCTCCTCTGTGGGAGCGTCATGGGCCTGCCCGGCCCCATCCACGAAAAGCCGTTCCCGGTAGAGCTTCACATCCTCTCCGGCCCGCTCCACCCAGGTGAACCACAGGGGCTTCCACAGTCCGGCCCAGTCCAGCAGCTTCTCCGCCATGTGGGTAACGCTGACCTCGGCGTCCACCTCAAGCTCCGCGCCGTAATTGTTCCACACCAGGAAATCGGTCTGGTGCATCTTCCGCAGCTCCTCTGCCTCCCAGTCCCCGGTATCGGAAGAGCTGGCATAGCCCAGGCGGGAGTAGACCGTGTCCCCGGCATCCAGGCAAAGCCCCGGCATGTGGTCCCCGAAGAACACCAGCAGCACCGGCTCTCCACAGTCCGCAAAATAGTCTGTCAGACGGCCCAGCGCCGCGTCGGCGTCATGGATGCCGTGGATCAGGGCGTCCAGCACCCCCAGATCCTCCCCCTCCAGGGCATCGCAGGTATAATCCACACCGGAGGGCCCGGTGAACTTGTCCCCATAGTAGGGCTGGTGGTTCTCCATGGACAGCCCGTAGAGGAAGATGGGCTCCTCTCCCTTATCCTTGAAGCGGGCGATAAGCTCCTCGGCCAGGGTCAGATCGGACAGGTAGCCCCCGCTGTACTCCGGCTCCACCGTAAAGTCTTTTCCGTACACCGTCTCGTCAAAGCCGATGGCGGGCATGGTGAAGGCCCGGCTGTACAGGCTGTCATTGTAAGAATGGACCAGCACCGAGCGGTAGCCCTGCCCCTCCAGGGTCTTTACCAGGGAGGGCATCCGGCTGTAAGCCGACTGGTCGGCCAGACTGGTCAGGCTCTCCGACGCGCCGGGGAAGGCCGATGGAATGCCGGTGAAAAGCTCCATCTCCACGTTCCCGGTGCCCCCGGCATAGGCCGACGACAGGAATCGTCCCCCGGCACACTCCTCCGTCAGACGGCGGAAATTGGGGATGGGGTCCTCGTGGAAGGTCACGCCGGGCAGCCGGGTCACGTCAAAAAAGCTCTCCGAGGCGATGAGGACGATGTTGGGCCGTTCCCCGCCGGCGGCCTGTCCGGCCGCGGCCTCCTCCAGCTCCCGGAGGATGCGGTTCATGTTGTTCTCGCTGTAGGCGTCTGGCTCCTCCATGGCGCTCTCCCGCAGGGCGCTGAACATGCCCGCCAGCAGGCCCAGCCGCTCATTCCGGCTCCCCTGGCTCTCGTTTTCCTTTCCCTCCAGCAGCGCGGAGGAGGCCGGGAGCCACGCTGTGTTGCACAGCAGGGACACCGAGAGCCCGCAGGCCAGCAGCCTCCGGGGCCAGGTCTCCCGCCGCTCTCCCCTGGACCAGATCAAGCTGACCAGCAGCAGCCCTCCCGCCAGCCAGAGTCCCTGCCAGGTGGCAGCGCCCAGATCCATACCCGGCCGCAAAAATCCGGCGATCTCTCCCGCACGCCCCGCCATGGCCAGGTCGCTGGCCAGGATGGGCACGCCGTTCACCGCCTCCTTGAGATGGTTGGCCGCCGCGAAAAGCACTGTGGGGACCGTGATGGCCAACGCCGCCGCAAAAAAACGCCCCGTCAGGGCCAGGATTGCCGACTGCGCGAAGAAAAGCAGCCCATAGGTCAGAAACAGGGCCCCAGTGTGGCTGTCCATCCACTCCAGCGCCTCCGCCCCGCTCTGCTGCGTGATGAGCTGACACAGCCAGACCACAAACAGCGGCGCGATGCAGATCAGGGTGTTCCGCACCCAGGGCAGCCTTCTCCATCTTCCCCTCCAAGCGGTCCGTATCCGTTCCATCGTCACAGGGAATCCTCCCATCCCGGTCATAATTCGACTTTTTTATTGTATGGCCGGAAAGGGGGAATTGTCAACCTTCTTCCCGGTCCGGTTATTTCCAACTGCGGAACATCCGGCTTAGGGGTTGTAAAATCGCAGATTTTGTACTATTATGTAGGGTACGATTTTCTATTTTATATAGGTGGGGCTTCTTTGCCCCGCCGCGATACCACAAGGAGACCTGGTATATGAGCCTTCGCATCGGCATTGATATCGGCTCCACCACCGTCAAGGTGGTGGTGCTGGACGAGCAGAACAAGCTGCTGTTCCGCTCCTATGAGCGGCATTATTCCAAGACCCGGGAGCGGGCCTGCGAGACCCTCCACTCCATTGAGGACCGCTTCCGCGGCCAGAGCGTGAAAATGGTCATCACCGGCTCGGCCGGACTGGGCGTGGCCAAGGCCGCCGGGGTGGACTTCGTGCAGGAGGTGTACGCCACCGCCGCCGCCGTGCGGGAGTACTACCCCGACACCGACGCCGTCATCGAGCTGGGCGGCGAGGACGCCAAGATCATCTTTTTCGGCGGCGCCCTGGAGGAGCGGATGAACGGCTCCTGCGCCGGCGGCACCGGCGCCTTCATCGATCAGATGGCCACCCTGATGAACGTCACGGTCAACGAGCTGGACGATCTCTCCCTCAAGCATGAGAAGATCTACCCCATCGCCTCCCGCTGCGGCGTGTTCGCCAAGAGCGACATCCAGCCCATCCTGAACCAGGGCGGCCGGAAGGAGGATGTGGCGGCCTCCATCTTCCAGGCCGTGGTGGACCAGACCGTGGCCGGCCTGACCCAGGGCCGGGAGCTCAAGGGCAAGATCGTGTTCCTGGGCGGCCCCCTCCACTTCCTCATGGGCCTGCGGGAGCGCTTTGTGGAGACCCTGAAGCTGGACGAAGAACACGCCGTGTTCCCCCAGGATGGCGACTGCTTCGCCGGCATCGGCGCCGCCCTGTGCGCCGCCGACTATCAGGAGCGCTCCTTTGAGGACTGCCTGAAGCTGCTGGAGGACAGCGTGGACGTAAAGACCGCGGTGGACACCATGCCCGCCCTGTTCGCAAGCCAGGAGGAGTACGACGCCTTCCTGGCCCGGCACAACGCCAACCATCCCCCCCAGGTGGACGCCGCGTCCTACTCCGGCCCGGCCTGGCTGGGCATTGACGCCGGCTCCACCACCACCAAGATGGCCCTCATCACCGCCGACGGCGGCCTGCTCTATACTTACTATCACTCCAATATGGGCAACCCCGTGGCCATCGTGCTGGAGCAGCTCAGGGAGATCTACAGGCTCTGCGGCGACCGCATTCAGATCAAAGGCGCCGCCGTTACCGGCTACGGCGAGGACCTCATTAAAAACGCCTTCTCCTGTGACCTGGGATTGGTGGAGACCGTGGCCCACTACAACGCCGCCGCCCACTTCAACCCCGATGTGGACTTCATCATCGACATCGGCGGCCAGGACATGAAGTGCTTCAAGATCCGCAACGGCGCGGTGGACTCCATCATGCTCAACGAGGCCTGCTCCTCCGGCTGCGGCTCTTTCATCGAGACCTTTGCCAAGGCCCTGGGGTACGACATTGCCTCCTTCTCCAAGCTGGGACTCTTCTCCCCCCACCCCGTGAACCTGGGCTCCCGCTGCACGGTGTTCATGAACTCCAGCGTCAAGCAGGCCCAGAAGGACGGCGCCAGCGTGGAGGACATCTCCGCCGGCCTCTCCATCTCCATCGTGAAGAATGCGGTGTACAAGGTCATCCGGGCCGCCAGCGCCGACGACCTGGGCCGCCACATCGTGGTCCAGGGCGGCACCTTCCTCAACGACGCGGGGCTCCGGGCCTTCGAGCAGGAGCTGGGCCGGAACGTGACCCGGCCTACCATCGCCGGGCTCATGGGCGCCTTCGGCGCGGCCCTGGCCGCCCGGGACCTGGGGCTGGAGCATTCCGCCCTGCTGGACGCGGCGGCGCTGGAGACCTTCACCCACTCGGCCAGGCCGGCTACCTGCGGCCTGTGCACCAACCACTGCTCCCTCACCGTCAACCAGTTCGACGGCGGGCGGAAATTCATCTCGGGCAACCGCTGCTCCCGCCCTCTGGGCAAGGAGCGGGCCGAGCTCCCCGACCTGATGAAGTTCAAGTACAACAAGCTGCGCTCCATGCACGGCGAGGGGGAGGGCGACGGCTCCCGGGGCCGCATCGGCATCCCTTTCGGCCTGAACATGTATGAGAACCTGCCCTTCTGGTTCACCTTCTTCACCAAGCTCAACTTCGAGGTGGTGCTCTCCCCCGAGTCCTCCCGCAAACTCTACCTGAAGGGCCAGCGCACCATCCCGTCAGACACGGTGTGCTACCCCGCCAAGCTCCTCCATGGCCATGTGGAGGCCCTGGTGGAGGAGGGGGTAGACGCCATCTGGTACCCCTGCATGTCCTACAACAACGACGAGGGCATCGGCGACAACCACTACAACTGCCCGGTGGTGGCCTACTACCCCGAGCTGCTGGCCGCCAACGTGCCCTCTCTGAAAAAGACCCGCTTCCTGGATCCCTATGTGGGGCTGTGGCGGCACAGGGACTTTGCCAAGCGCATCTGTGCCCTGATGGAACAGGAATTTGATATTCCCAAACGGGAGACCCGCCAGGCTGTGGACGCGGCCTACCAGGCCTATGAGTCCTATGTGAACACAGTAAGAGAGACCGGGCAGGAATACATCCGGTATGCCCGGGCCCACGACATGCCCATCATCGTCATGTGCGGCCGCCCCTATCACATCGACCCGGAGATCAACCACGGCATCAACGACCTGGTGACCTCCTTTGGTTTCGTGCTGGTCACCGAGGACGCCCTCTCCGATCTGGAGGGATACGCCCCCCGGCACGTACTCAACCAGTGGACCTTCCAGAGCCGGATGTACAACGCCGCCCGCTACGTCTGCACCCAGGAGGACATGCAGGCCATCCAGCTGGTGTCCTTCGGCTGCGGCACCGACGCCATCACCACCGACGAGATGCGGGACATCCTGGAGGAGGGCGGCAAGCTCTACACCCAGCTCAAGATCGACGATATCAGCAATCTGGGCGCGGTGAAGATCCGGGTCCGCTCCCTGATGGCCGCCATCGAGGCCCGCAAAAAGCGGAACTAATCCCATTTCCGTACCGCAATCGAAAGGAACCTGAAACAATGGCTGAACTCGTTTATGACAAGACCGGCCGTCTCCTCTTCACCGAGGAGATGAAGAAGGAGTACACCCTTCTCATGCCCCAGATGCTGCCCGTCCACTTCGGCATGATGGCCCGGCTGCTGGAAAAAGAGGGCTTCAAGGTGGAGACCCTCAATACCAGCGGCAAGAGCATCGTGGACGCGGGGCAGAAATATGTTCACAACGACACCTGCTACCCCGCCCTTCTGGTCATCGGCCAGCTCATCGATGCCATCCAGAGCGGGAAGTACGATCCCCACAAGGTGGGATTACTCATCACTCAGACCGGCGGCGGCTGCCGGGCCTCCAACTACATCCACCTGCTGCGCAAGGCACTGAAAAAGGCGGGGCTGGAGTATGTGCCCGTGGTGTCGGTGAACCTGTCCGGTCTGGAGAAGAATCCCGGCTTCAAGCTGACCATCCCCTTCCTG
>JALEZN010000007.1 GCA_022772585.1 Clostridiales bacterium | reverse complement strand
CGGCTGTGTAAGTTCATATGGGGGTATAGCTCAGCTGGGAGAGCGCTTGAATGGCATTCAAGAGGTCAGCGGTTCGATCCCGCTTATCTCCACCACGAAAAAAGACGGCCTGACGGCTGTCTTTTTTCATTTCCACCAGGTTTTAAGAGCACTTTCAGGCAAACAAACAACAGCGGTTCGATCCCGCTTATCTCCACCACGAAAAAAGACAGCCTGACGGCTGTCTTTTTTCATTTCCACCAGATTTTAAGAGCACTTTCAGGCAAACAAACAACAGCGGTTCGATCCCGCTTATCTCCACCACGAAAAAAGACGGCCTGACGGCCGTCTTTTTTCATTTCCACCAGGTTTTAAGAGCACTTTCAGGCAAACAAACAACAGCGGTTGGATTCCGCTTATCTCCACCACGAAAAGAGACAGCCTGACGGCTGCCTTTTTTGTTTCCACCAAGTTTTAAGAGCACTTTCAGGCAAACAAACAACAGCGGTTCGATCCCGCTTATCTCCACCACGAAAAGAGACGGCCTGACGGCTGTCTTTTTTGTTTCCACCAGATTTTAAGAGCACTTTCAGGCAAACAAACAACAACGGACCCGCTGGGGGGATCGTGTTAACCCGTTGGCAGGGCGCATAGAATGAACTGTGCCGTCAGGCACGATCATCAATGAGGGGACGATCATTCTATGGAAACCATTCAAAGCGTACCTTCCCGTCACGGTGACAGCCGCTGTAAAGCGATCACCGAACTGATCGAAGCGGTCGCCGAGCAGCAGGAGGCCCTGGCCCGCATTCTGGAGGCTGAGCATAAAAAGATCGAAAAGACCATTGAGCTGTGCGGCACTGATGTGGATGACCTGGTCAAGATCGACAAGAGCGTCGAGCGTGTCCTGGCCGCAGTGACCCGCCTGGAACTGGCGCTTCAGCTGAAGCTGGACCTGTTCCACGACTGCCTCTGCCCGGATACGCCTTGTTCCGGTGACCACTCTCCCTGCCATCAGTAAACGGAATGCGGATCGGGGCCTTGTCTCCGATCCGCGCCGCACGGAAGAGAGGCGCGATCCCATGAACCGCTTTATTGCAGGCGCGCGGATCCCTGAGAACAGCGAACGCCTGTTTCCGATGCCCTGTCAGAACTGCCGGTACCGGAAGAAGTGCCCCTATATCTGCGATCAGGCTCTGTGCCGTGCGGCCTGCGGGGGACGCACGGAAGCACAAGGCCTGAGGGCGGAAGCGGACCGCCTCCTGGAGTCCGTTTCCAGTGCCGGAGGGGTATGCTGTCCGCTGGACGGCGGCGGGGCTCTGGAGAAGGCACTGCTCCGGGCACTGTGCCTGGAAATGGACCAGATCGGAGATCTGGTCCGGATGACGGGATACGGTGCCTGAGAAAGCACGGCTCTGCATGGATCCGGAAAACGAAACGGTCTCGGGCATTGGAACGACCCCTGGAGCTCTCTTCAGGCCGGCACGGGAGAACGATCAGCGGTATTTGAGAGGCTGGGCAGCCATAAAGCCGTCCAGCCTCATTGTTGTATAAGAAAAGAGCGGCGGCGCATGACTGCGCCGCCGCTCTTTTGTTCCGGTATCGCGGGTTAGGGCTTCCCGTCTTTCAGTGTTCCGTCACCGGCCATGAGTGCGGTCATCTCCTCTATCCGCTCAAGAGGGAAGGGGGGAAGGACCACCGGCTTCATGGCGATGGACATGAGCTTCATAGGGTTGTCGTCGGCGGCGATGCGGTTGGAACTGAGCCAGCCGCACCGGCGGCAGCGGTGGATGACGGCCCACTCGCCGTTTTTGCGCACCCACACCGCGATGGGGTCCATGATGCCGCCGCAATGGGCGGAGCGGTCTCCCGGTTCCACATCCACGTGGAGGCTGCACAGGCAGTTGGGGCAGTGGTTGCGGTGGTCGCTCCCGGCTCCCGCCGGGACCACCGGCCTGCCGCACACCTTACAGGTGAAGCTGTCCTGACAGAGATGGGTCTTATAGTAGCCTTTTTCGTACTGTTTCCGTTTGTTTTCCCGGTTCAAAGGATCGTCCTCCTAAAAGTTCTCCTGGGAGTCTTTCGGGAGGCCTGGCAGAGATCGTTTTGACGCAGACCTCCCGGTCAGCGTACAATCTCCAATGGATAGCAAGATTTCACAAGACAATTCTCCTATTGTTCAAGAGTGGATGCAGGAAATCCCGGAGCTGATCCTCCGAGCGGTCCTGACAGTTGCATAATAGCACATTCGCCGGGCCTTGGCAACCATTTTCGTACCGGCCTATGGGCTGCGCCCGGCCCGGAATGCGGTCCACAGCGCGGCGGCGCACCGGGCCAGACCCATGAGATACCCTGCGGCCAGCAGCACGGGGAGTCCCAGGATCAGCAGCAGGAGGCTGAGCGCCATGCCCGGAAGGGGGTGGGAGAGAAGCCCTGCCAGCTGGCACTGAAAGCAGGCTCTCAGCAGACCGGCCAGCAGGGAGCAGAGGGATCTGCCCGCGTAGGCGAGGCTCACGGCGTAGAGCGGGATCAGCACAAGGGCGAAGAGGGGGGAGGGGACCCATCGCCACAGGGCGATCCCGGCTGTAAGTCCGGCGGCGGCGGCCGCGGCCACCCGGATCAGTTCCCGCCTGAGCATGGGACCTCCTCTTCGGCCGGGGCGGCCAGCTCGTCCCGGAGGAAGCCGGCCAGAGAGGGCCAGGTGAGAAATACGCCGCCGTCCTCCCGGTCGATCTGGAGCACCCGGCCCTCCCGGTCCATATACAGCGGGTCGCCGAAGGACATGCGGCCCAGGGGCGTGCCGCGGCGCCGGGGGGTGTGGGCCGCCTCCCACACGGAGTAGAGAACGGTGCCGGTGGCGGCGATCTCCAGGCCGTCGCTGACCCGCCACAGAGCCAGTATGGCCCCCGGCGTATGGGGCCACTGGATGCGGAAGGCGGACAGCTCCGCCGGCGCGGCGGGCGGACGGAAGCGGATCCGCTCACCGGCGCGGAAAAGAAGCTGACAGAGCGCACTGCACATATGGCTCCACCTCCGGTCAGGGCGCGGAGGGCAGCAGATCCCGGATGAGGTCGGCGTCCGGGCCGTCCAGATCCAGGATGAGGACCTTCCGGTTTTGGGCAGCCAGGGTCTCGATCTGCCTGCCGTCGGCGTCCAGATCCTCCACGTGCCAGGGATCGGAGGCGCCCAGGCCAAGAGTGGTCATGCGGCCCTCGTCCACTCCGAAGCCGGCCAGCATATCTCTGACCGCCCGGGCCCGGTCCAGGGACAGGGCCTGCTGGAAGGCTGCGTCGCGGCCGGAGGCGGTGGTGCCCACGATGCACACCCGGCGGTCCGGGTATTCCAGAAGCTGCCCGGCCACCTGGGAGAGGACTTTGGCAGCGGAGGTCTCATCGGCGAAGCGGGCGGAGTCCCCAAGGAAGGCCACGCCGGCGCTGTCCAGCACCACGGTCTCCATAGGCTGTACATCCAGCCCGGCCTCCTCCACATCCACCAGAGAGACGGCGGGGAGGCCGTCATAGGGCTGGTCGGCAGCAAAGTCATCGGTAAAGATTACCTGGGAAGCGCCGCCGGCCAGCAGTACCGCCTCCCAGATGTCCCGCAGGGCCTCCTGCTGGCGGGCGCTCAGTGGGGGCTGGGGGGCGGCGGTCTGGCCGCAGAAGGCCCAGCAGACAGTCACTCCCTCCAGCTCGGGAAGGGCCCGTGCCTCTTCCAGAGCCTCTGCCAGCTCCTGGGGGGAGGCGGAGAGAAGACCATCGGTAAAGTCCAGGTAGCCGCAGGTGGACAGGCCGGTGTCCAGTACCAGCAGGACCTTTTTTCCGGCGGCGGAGCGGAGGGCCTGTCCCGCCAGGCGCAGGGCCTGCAGGGTGTCCACCTCCTCCGACTGAGGGGTAGCCTGGGACAGGGCATCCTGGAGCTGGGCGCAGTACTCCTGGGCAATGGACTTCTGCTTCTTCTCGCTGAGACCTTCCACCTGGGGCGCGGGGATACTGGCCTGATAGAACACGGCGGGGTTGCCGTCGCAGCGGATCATGGTCACGTCGCCGTGGGTGTAGGCGGCGTCATAGAGCCGGTCGGAGACGGCGGCGGCCGAGAGGGGGATCCGGCCGGCGTTGCTGTGGACGCCGGCCACCACGGCCAGGGAGAGCGGGGTGTCCTCCCGGCCGCTGCCGCAGGCGGTGAGCAGGACGGCTAGGAGGACGGGAAGGATGAGGGCGCGGGCACGTTTGAACATGGCGTACATAGAGATGACCTCCTTCGTAACGATCATGCGCTCTCGGAGAGCGCGTGGAGCCGGGCCGGGGGAGAGACGGGATCGGTCTCTACGGCCTCGGCGCTGAGCTTGGTGGTGGCGGCGGGGTCGGCCAGGTATTCGGCCAGAAGCCGGCGGGCCTCGGCACGGAGGTACTCGCAGCGGGCCGTGATTACCTCACGGGCCGCCCGGTAGCGGGCCTCGTCCAGCTGCAGAAGCTGCTGGCGGTCGCCGTCCATGTTGGCCAGGGCGGCCTGCAGGTCGCTCTTGGCCTCCAGCAGCTCCAGACGGCGCAGGCGCAGCCGGTTGATCCGGGCACGGAGCTCGTCCTCCGAGAAGTAGGCCAGCAGGAAGTTGGCCACGCTGGTCACCAGAGGCTCCACTGACAGCAGCACCACTACGGCGGTGCCCTTGGCGTGGGCGTCCTCTTCATTTTCCTCCGCCGCGGCGGAGAAGGCCGCTCCGGTCTCCACGGTGGTCTCCAGCTGGGTGACGCCGGAGCCGGCCTCATAGGCGTCCCGGTAGGCGAAGCGGAGCCAGACCGTGCCCGTGAACAGCAGCAGGAAGGCCAGCACGCCCGTCAGGGCCCAGACCCCGGCGAAGCGCTTGAGGTTGTAGATGGCCTGATGGGTCAGCTTGGCGATCATCAGGGGAATGACGTTGAGCACCAGGGCGATGCCGAAGGCCACCAGCTTGCCCAGCCAGGCAGACTGGGTCATGGCGCTGTCCATGATGTCGTAGAGCACCATGGCGTCCAGCACACTGAGGGCCACGGTGAGGAACAGAATGAAGGCCGGATGGGCCCACCAGGCCCGCTCGGTATCCTGGAGCGTCAGCTCCGCCTGGATGGGCAGGAGGTAGCCCTCGGTGCGCAGGGCGTGGACGCCGTTGACGTTGATCTGCTTCATGCTCCGATCATCTCCTTTTCTTCGTCAGAAAGACTGGTGCCCCGGTGGTAGACACGGCGGAGCTTGGCCAGCTCCCGGTCGGTCTCCTCCAGCTCGGCGGTACACTGCTCCAGCTTGGCCTGGGCCTTGATCTGGTCGCCGTTCCACAGCTTGCTGATCAGGTCCGCGATGGACCCCACATGGTCGGCACGCTGGAGGGAGAGCTCCACCAGCGCCTCGTCCCGCAGCTTGCAGATCACGCCGTCCATGTAGGAGCCGTTGTACTGGTCCGGGTTGGCGTTTTGGAGGAATTCCTTGGCCCGGCGCTCAAAGCCGGTCTCAAAATCCGCCAGGAGCTGGGGCATCATGTAGTCCCGGGGGGTAAGGCCCAGGTGGGGGGCGTAGGTCCGGACCGAGACGGTCTCCTCCACGTCGCCCTGCTTGCCGAAGGACTTTTGAGTGTCCTTTTTCTTCCAAAAGCTCATGCGTCATCCTCCTCTCCGGTCTGTCCCAGGGCTCCGGCCAGCAGGGCCGCTGCCCGTTCCTGATTTTTGCGGTAGGCTGCCATCCCGGGGATCTCCCGCTCACGGATCACGGGGAAGGGAGGCAGGCTGTCATCCCCGGCAGTCTTGAGGACTCCCTCCCAGTAGGCGGCGATGTGGGAGCGGAGGAGGGAGGAGGCCCGGCTCAGATCATGGCTGAGGCCTTCGTCGATCATGGTGTTCCGGGTGCGGAGTTCAGCCAGGCGGATGAGAATCTCCCGCTTGCGGGCGGCGTCCGCGGAGGCGCGCGCGCTGTGGGCCGCCGCCCGGCGCTGGGCGTCCTCGTCCTGGCCGCCGGGGAAGGGAGCGGCGGGCGCGGAGACCAGGGCCAGCTCCTGGCAGAGGGAGGAGATCTGGGTGTAGAGAGGCTCCAGCTCTTGGGCGGCACTGAGCAGGCGCTGGCTGGCATAGGCGTGGAAGCGGCTGTATCTGGACTCGATCCAGGGGGTGGTATAGTCCTCACTGTCCTGCCGGACCTGGCCGGTCTTGCAGCCCGACGCGCCGGCGCGGCGCTCCAGCCAGCGCCAGTGGCCAAAGCCGGTGACGCCCGGGATGCGGATGGAAGTCTTTTCTTTCATAGGGATCACTCCTTATCTCTGTCTCTGGGTGATGGGACGGGCCGGAGTGGCTGTCCTTCCTGTCAAGACCAGAATAAACGGTTCGGAGCGGACTGTCACCGGGGCGGGACGGGAGACTGTCGGGACGCTGTCGGGAAATGGCGGGAAATAGGTGGAATACAAAAAGATTTGCGCCCGCCTGGGGGATATGGTACACTCAGAGATGACAAAAACCGCCGGTTTTCGCGGAGAAGGAAGGAGGGACGGCCGGTGCGGGAGCGGATGGAAGCGCTGGTCCGGGAGGTATTCGCCCGGGAGGAGCGGAATGATGTGGAGCTGCGGCTGAGCCGGGAGGAGGCCCGCTGGCTGGAAGAGGAGAAAGGCGCGGTCTGCCGGGCGCTGGACATCCCACCGGCCCCCGACGGGAAGCGGTGGTATCTGGTGCGGATGGACTGAGCCGGAGCGGGAAGGAGGTAAGCCCCATGCCGGGAGAGAAGGAGATGAGCTGGCAGGACTGCCTGGTGGACCGGCGGTGGCTGGACAGGCACACCCAAAGGGTCCGGGAGGACCTGCTGCGGCAGGTGGAGGAGAAGCGGGCGCGGCTGGATCCCGCCCGGCGGGAGGGGAAGGACGCCGAGGTCAACGCCCTCAAGCGGGAGATCAACTATCTGCGCAGCAGGGAAGAGATGATCGGACGGAACGGGCTGGTCCCGGCGCGCCATGTGACGCTGTGGGGCCTGCAGCGTCTGCTGGCCCAGGGACAGCCTCCGGAGCTGGGCTGCCAGATTTTTTACGGCGGGGGCCGGAAGGGGCCGGACGCGGCCAGTCTGCTGGAGCTGGTGTTTGCCGGTACGTGTCTGGATATCTGCGCCCTCTGGAAGGAGCAGGGGCGGAGCCAAAAGACGGTGGCCAACAAGGTGAGCATCCTGCAGCATGGACCCTATCAGTACGTGGAAAAAGGGAAGCAGGAGATCTGCGAGACCGCCCTCAGCGCACTGGAGGAGCGTTACCGGGCAGGGCGGCTCCCGACGCTGGAGGCCGTGGCGGGCAACCTGCGCGCGGCCCGGGAGGAGGGACGGCTGCGTCTGGACGCGGAGGCAGCGGACCGGATCGGGGCGCTCTTTTCCCATGTTTCGGAACAGCTCTGGGGGGAGCAGATCCGCTCCGACCTGCCGGGAGAGGAGTTGGCGGTGCGGCAGCTGGCGGCGCTCTTCGTCCTGGCCCTGCTGCGGGAGCAGTGCTGGGGAAAGGGTGCCCCGGAGCTCCAATGGCTCCGGGGCGAAAGCGCCGCCGTGACCGCAGTTGATCTGCGGGAGTCTGGGGAGCCGGGGAGTGCGGCCGCGCCCACCGGCATCTTCGCCCTGGCCGGGAGCGGGATCGCCGGGGAGCTGCTTCCCGACGTGGAGCTGGATGGCGTGGTGTTCCGGACATACCGGAGGGAGGACGGCCGGCTTTGCACTCCGCTGGAGCAGGCCCTGGAACACGGCGGCGCAGACAGGGCCTTTCTGCTCTGCGGCGGGCCGGGCAGCGACATGTCGGGGGCGGGCAAGACCACCTCTCTGCGGATGCTGCGGGCTGGGGATGAGCGGGCGGTCTTTGTGCCGCTGAGCGCCGTTTACAGCGGCCACGGCCTGCGGGGGCTGGATCGGGAGAACGGCCGTCCCCGGCTGCTGACCTGGCTGGAGACCCGTGGGCTCCGCTTTCCGGCGCCGGAGGACCTGGAGGACCGGCTGCTCCTGCTGGACGGGCTGGACGAGATCACCAACGCCGCAGGCGTCCGCGCCCTGTGCGACGATCTGGTCGACCTGCGGAGAAACGGACGGCTGCGGCTGGTCATCAGCAGCAAGCTGCCGCCGGAGCGGCTGCCCGCCTGGAGCGCGGGGCTCAGCGACCTGGGCACTGTGTGGAAGAGCTGCCGCCGGTGTACGGTGCGGCCCATGCGGGACGGGCAGAAACGGGACTGGCTGGGAACGGGGAGCGGTATCGAGGAGCCGGTGAGAGACATGCTGACCACCCCCTTTCTGCTGCGGATGTGCGGCAGTGTCCAGACCTTTCTGGAGGGGGACGCCGGGGAGGGGAGCATGGAGGTCCTCACCCGCTGGGTCCCCCGGGAGCGGCTGGCCGGGATGTTCGGAAGCCCGGAGGCCCTCTTTTACGGCTGCCTGGCGGTGCAGGTCTGCCGCTGGTTCGATGAGGACAGGGCGGGGGACGCCCGGAGCGAGCGGGATGCCTTTTTCCTGATGTACGCCCTGCCGGCGGTGGCCTTTCAGATGTTGGTGCCTGAGCTGTACGACGGCCGGTATATCCCGGCGGCCGCCCGGGCAGTGGACCGGACGGCGGTGGAGGAGATGGTGGGGAGCAGCTTTTCCGCCTTCCGGCGGGGACTGCGCTTTTTTCCCGCCTACCGTTCCGGCGCTCTGGAGGTGCTGGCGGCGGAGGCCGGAGGTTTGACGGCGGAGGCCTTTTCCCGGGGCCGGGCCGCCGCGATCCTGGCCCGTGACCTGGACCGGACTACCTTGGAGTGGGAGTACCGCTTTTCCAGCCGGGCGGTCCAGGAAAACCTGGCCATGCTCCATGTGGCCAACCTCTTCTTTGCCGCCTGCCATGGAGGGTTGGGGGAGGAAGGCAGAGAACTGCGGGTGTGCGAGTGCCCGGTGTGGCATTTCCCCAAGGCCATGCTGGAAAAGGCCGTCCGTTTTGCCGACCACCTCTTCGGCTGCGACGGGGCCACGGCGGAGCGCCTGCAGGCAGGACCGGGGGAAGGGGAGGAGTCCTTTTCCCGCTCGGTCTTCTGCCGGGTGGGGGCCGAGCTGTGCCGGGCCCTGGGATTGCCCCAGGAGGAGCAATGGCGGACTGCCGCCGCCGGGCTGCTGAGGCCGGGGACGGCCGCCGGGGCCTATGACGGATATGAGGCGGTGCTCAGCCTGTGCAACCAGGCCAGGATCCTGCGGGAGCGGGGGGACCTCTCCCGGGCGGCGGCCCAGGCCCGGACGGCCATCCGTTTCTGCGCGGCCCATCCGGACATCCCGAATACCGACGCCTGGCACAGCCTGTCCAAGGTATATCTGGAGCAGATCAAAGGGCTTCTCAACGGAGAGGGGAAAGAGAACGCCGCTTTGGAGATAGTCCCGGGGCCGGAGCTGGCCTTCGCCTGCCGCGTGCGGGAAGAGCTGGAGCGCCTGCGGAGAGAAGAAGGCGGGAAGAACGGCTTCTTCGGGCGGCTCACCCCGGCGGGACTGGATGTTCTGGAGCCGGCGGCCCTGATCGTGGAAAAGGCCTGGCTGCGGCTGGAGCGGTACCGGGAGCGGGACTTTTTCGGGGACGGGCGGGTGAAATTCCTGCTGGAAGCGTCCTATACCGCCAAGGCGTACAGTGTTTACGCCGCATTTCACGAGTGTGCGTCGGGCCCGGCGCTGAACCTGCTGGGCTGTTTCCTGGAAAACCAGCAGGAGGTGCTGGAGAACAGCGCCCGCCTGCCCTTCTTTGAAAAAGAGCCCCATCTCCGCATAGAGATGGGGCGGGAGGAACTGCGCTATCCGGAGCGGCAGCGCAATGCCTTCCGGGCCTATCTGCGCATCTACAATATCCGGCGGGGGAACCAGCCCTACTCGGCCCGGCGGCTGGCGGAGGCCCTGCTGTGCCGCCGGGTGCGGCTCTCCGGCGGGTGTGTGACGCCGGGACCGGGGGCGGAGGGACCCTTCACGGAGGAGGAGCGCCGCTTCCTGGACGAGGCCACCCGCCGCTCCTGCACCGGAGCGGCGGCGGGGTACGGCATCTGCCGCATCCGCTTCCTCAACGACTGTATCGCAGAACTGGAACAAAACGGCTTCCGTTCGGAGGACGAGCGTGAGCTGGAGCGCATGCGGCGGGAGGTAAAAGCCCGCTTCCGGCAGGAGTGGGAGCGGTGCCGCTGCGGGGAGAAGCTGCGGCCTGACGGCGGAGCGGCCATGGACCTGTATACCGTGTCGCTCATTGCGGAGTATGAGCCGGTCCGCCCGGTAGAGGCCCAGGTGCCCGCCTGGGTGGCCGGGACCCGCAGGTTCTTCCGGGAGCAGATGCCGAAAGAGAACAGCACGGTCCGGTACACCACCGGCCTGGTCCAGCGGGAGCAGTATCTCCGGGAGTGCTGGCAGCGGCTGCGGCGGCTGGAGCGGACCATCCCGGCTTTCCGGGAGCTGGCCCGGAGCACCGGGACCGGAGACTGGCCGGAGGTGCTGGCGCGGCTCAACGCCGCCGGGGAAGAGCGGTAGAAACGCCGGGGCGTGTAAATACAGATTGGAAAGACAAAAGCCCATCCGGGTATCCGGATGGGCTTTTTATGTTGTCATGAGACAGCTTTGCCGGCCGCTCATACTAAAACCTGTTAAAAAGTTTTTTGTAGCGCGAAGCGTATCAGGAGATGCGCACGGGCACGCCATTGACCTCCACGTCCCCGTCGGCCCGGATGAGGATATACCGGACGCCGTTGATGACGCGGGTTTCCACCAGGTCGCCCCGGTCGGCGCTGACCCGGACGCTGACGTCGGGGGCCGAGACCTCCAACCGTTTGGAGTCCACCAGGTTCCGGGGACTGAGATCGGTGTCGCCGCCGAACCGGGCGTCATAGCCGGACTCGAAGGCTGCGGCCCGCTCTCCGGAGACGCCGCAGGACTCCAGCACCCGGCGGACGGCCCCCTTGGACACGGTGAGAGGCTCGGTCTCATGGTTGGCCTTGTGCTCCTCCATCATGGCGCAGAGATGCTGCTGCACGGTCTGGACCACCTCCAGGCTGCACTCCTCCTCCAGCGCGTCGGACAAAACGGTCTGGAAGGTCTCCCGCTGGGCGGCGGCGGGCATGGGCGGCTCGGTGTGGAACACCGCCTCCACGAAGGAGCTGTGGATGTCGGCGCCGTCCTTGGAGTAGTAGAGGGCGCTGTAGAGATTGGTGCTCCGGTTGTCAAAGGCGGGAAAGAGGAAGCCCAGCGCCGGCGGGGCCACCAGCCAGTCAATCTGGCGGCTGTGGAACTCGTTTTCGTGGGCGTAGTAGCTCAGGGCGGGCTTGGTGGCCCGGACCGGGCAGACGCTGCACAGGATGTAGTTGAAGACCTCTCCGGAGGCGTCAGGCTGGTCCTCGCCGTCCCGGGCCCGGAAGGGCACGTCATACCGGTCGTGGGCCAGCAGGATGAGGTAATTGCCTTCCAGCGTCAGGGACTGGCGTACCCGCTGGAAAAAAGCCTGCACCGCCTCCTCATCCTGAAGGGCAGAGTTGCGCAGGGCCATGAGGAGCTTGTGCTCCTCCCCCTGGATTACCTGTTTGGTGGAAAAGACGATGTCCATCAGGTTTTTTCCCAGCGTGCCCGACAGGGCGCGCTTGAGGATGGAGAGGAAATGCTCACTCTCATCCTGGGTCATCAGGCCGATGGACTGGTCGAATTGGGAGACCATCTCCCCGGACTCATTGACGTAGCAGCCCCGGATGTGGGTGATATTGCTCTTCTCCGGCTTGAAGCGCCGGCGGAGCTCGGCGATCTCTTTTTCGTTCATGGGAACCTCACTTCAGATCATAGAATGGTGTCTGTGGATGCGGCTCCGCCCGGGAGCGGAGGGCCGCCCGTTCATCATACTACACCCGGGGCCGGATTTCCATCTCAAAAACGGCCCGGGGGTTTTTCAGGGACAAACAAAGTGGGGCCTTTGGCAGAATTTTTACACGATCAACACATAATAGAGGTAGCGCCGCCGGGCGCGAAGGTGCAAACTTAAAATCAAGATCGAATGACAGGGAGAATGGGAATGATATACAGTGTGATCGACATTGGCTCCAATACCATCCGGCTGACGGTCTACCAGGTGGAGAAGGGGCATATTGAGACCATGTTCCGTGAGAAAAACACCGCTGGACTGGCGGGCTACGTCAACGGGAAGGGCAAGCTGTCCCGGGCAGGGATCGAGCGGGCAGCGGAGGCGGTGGAACGCTTCCAGTCGGTCCTGCAAAAGCTGTCCATCGGGCATGTGGCGGTGTTTGCCACCGCGTCCCTGCGGAACATTGTGAATACGGACGAGGCTTTGGCCGCCATCGAGGGACGCACGGGGCTGAGCGTGGAGGTGCTCTCAGGCGAGAAGGAGGCTCTGCTGGATTACGTGGGGGCCACCCATTTCCTCCCGGCGGCTGAGGGCCTGCTGGTGGACATCGGCGGCGGCAGCACCGAGCTGGTCTTTTTCCGCCGGGGTGAGGTGGAACGGGCGGTATCGCTGCCTGTGGGTTCCCTGAATATGTATGGCAAGTATGTCTCACACCTGCTGCCCACCCGGGAGGAGCGCTCGCGCATTGAGCGCCGGGTGGACAAGGAACTGAAAAAGCTGGAACTGCCGCAGGTGGTCTGCCCCGTGATCTGCGGGGTGGGAGGGACCAACCGGGCCGCCGGAAAGCTGATCAACGCCCGGGAAAAGCTGCCCTGCGCCAACCGGACCATCTATCTGCGCACCGTCTCTCAGGTACTGGACAGCTTTCGGGAGGAGAACAGGGAGCATCTGATGCAGCTTCTGAAGGTGACGCCGGACCGGATCCACACCCTGCTGCCGGGCATGACCATACTGCGGCGGGTGGCCAGGACCTTCTGCAGCGATACCATGATCATCAGTGACTACGGCGTCCGGGAGGGCTACCTCCTCTCGGAGGTGCTGGATATGGAGCGGGGGGAAGTGCTGTGACGGGAGAACTGAGACACTATACCCAAAACCGGGAACTGTCCTGGCTGTCCTTCAATGACCGGGTGCTGGACGAGGCCGCGGACCCCTCGGTGCCCCTGCTGGAGCGGCTGAAGTTCGTGGCTATCTTCACCAGCAACCTGGACGAGTTTTTCATGATCCGGGTGGGGAGCCTGTATGATATCGTCTCCATGGGCGGAAAGGCGGGGGACAGCCGTACCGGGATGACCGCCCGGGAACAGCTGGAACACATCTATGAGGCGGTGGGTCCCCTGTACCGGAAGAGGGACCGGATCTTCCAGGCACTGGACCGGGAACTGAGCGCCTATGGCGTGTGCGGAGTGGAGTTTGGAGAACTGGAGCCGCGGGAACGGAAATGGATCAGAAACTATTTCAAGACCCAGGTACTGCCGGTACTCTCGCCCCAGATCGTAGACGCCAACCACCCGTTTCCCCATCTGCAGAATAAGGAGCTCTATGTGGTGGCCAACCTGAGGCGAAAAGACCGCGTGATGATGGGCATTGTGCCTGTCCCTTCCATGCTGCCCCAGGTGGTGGACCTTCCAGGCGACGGCCTGCGCTTCCTCCGGATAGAGCAGGTGATCCTGGAGCACCTCGAGCTGGTCTTTGAGCAGTATACAGTCTCCGACCGGAACTGCATCTGCGTCACCCGCAACGCCGACATCTCTCCGGATGACGAGATGTTCGACGTGGAGGAGGATTTCCGCTGTCACATGAAGAAGCTGCTCCACAAGCGCCGCCGCATGGCAGCGGTGCGTCTGGAGGCGGCATTCCCCCTGGAAAAAAAGCTGGAGGATGTTCTGACCCGCCGGTGCCATGTGGGAAAGCACCAGATCTTCCGCACGGCCGCGCCCATGAAAATGGAGTATGTATTCCCGTTACTCTCAAAAGTGCCGCCGGCTCTGGGGCAGACGCTGCTCTACCCGCCCTTTGCGCCCCAGACCGTCCTTCCGGTCCACCAGGGCGGTATGCTGCGGCTGGCCAGAAAGCGGGACCTGCTGCTCTCCTATCCTTATGAGAGCATGGAGCCATTTCTCCAGCTCATCCGGGATGCCAGCACCGACCCGGATGTACTGAGTATCAAGATCACCATCTACCGGCTGGCCAAAAAAGCACGGCTGGTAGAGTATCTGTGTGCCGCCGCGGAAAACGGCAAGGAGGTCATGGCGGTCATCGAACTGCGGGCCCGCTTCGACGAGCAGAACAACATCGATTGGTCCGAGCGGCTGGAGGAGGCGGGCTGCCGGATCATCTACGGCTTCGAGACTTACAAAGTTCATGCCAAGGTGTGCCTGATCACCATGCGGGGCAAGGGCGGCGTGCAGTATGTGACTCAGATCGGCACGGGCAATTACAACGAAAAGACAGCGGCCCAATATACCGACTTGTCCCTCATTACTCCGGACGCCGGGATCGGCACCGACGCAGCCTCCTTTTTCAAGAACATGTCCATCGGCAATCTGGAGGGAGAGTATCGCCACTTTCTGGTGTCTCCGGTGGGCTTCAAGCGGACGATCCTGGACCGCATGGCGGAAGAAGAGCGGAAGGGGAGCGGGGGCCATATCGTCATCAAGTGCAATTCCATCACCGACTGTGACCTGATCGAGGGCCTCTCCCGGGCATCCCGGGCCGGGGTGAGGATCGAGCTCATCATCCGGGGCATCTGCTGTATCCTGCCTGGGGTGCCGGGCTATACCGAGCATATCTCGGTGACCAGCCTGGTGGGCCGTTATCTGGAGCACGCCAGGATATACGCCTTCGGCGACGGACCGGAGCGAAAGCTCTATATCGGCTCGGCGGACATGATGACCCGCAATACCGAACGGCGTGTGGAGGTGGTGACGCCGGTCTATGATCCGGCACTGAAAAAGCGGGTGGAGGAGCTGCTGGAGATCCAGCTGCAGGACACGGTCAAGGCCCGCCGGCTCCTGAGCGACGGTACTTACCGTAAAAAGCAGCGGGGCGAGGGGCCGGAGGTCTGTGCCCAGGAGCAGCTGATGAAGGAGGCTGCAGACCGGGCCGGGGCGGCGCGGGAGGCCGCACAAAAGCGGCCGGGCCTGACCATCCGCGGCCTGCTGAGGACGGTACTCGGTTGGCTGTGGAGAAAACGGTGTGCGGCATGCCCCGCAGAAAAACAGCAACGCCAATTTTCAAATGAGCCTTGACAAGCGGGCAAGTTTTTGCTATTATATCCCTTGCTGAGCCGGTCAGTCGGCTGTGTAAGTTCATATGGGGGTATAGCTCAGCTGGGAGAGCGCTTGAATGGCATTCAAGAGGTCAGCGGTTCGATCCCGCTTATCTCCACCACGAAAAAAGACGGCCTGACGGCTGTCTTTTTTCATTTCCACCAGGT
>JALEZN010000003.1 GCA_022772585.1 Clostridiales bacterium | reverse complement strand
TTCAACAAACAGGTGGAGATTCCCGACATCGACTGATCAAACTTTGTCATAGAAAACCAGCACCCGAAGCAATATCGCTTCGGGTGCTGGTTTTCTATGTTCTGGTGATCTGCTTCACATTTTTCTCGAACTTGCTTCTGGGGCCCATGACTTCGTGGCCGCAGCCGTTGCAGCGGAGCTTGAAGTCGGCGCCGATCCGCAGGACAGTCCACTGACTGCTGCCGCAGGGGTGGGACTTTTTCATGGTCAGCACATCGCCGACCCGGATATCCATGGGCATTTCACCGGCCTCCTTTGATCCGCTCCCAGTACTGGGCAGCGGCCTGTTCCGTCTTATTTTCTCCAGGCGTGTAGTACCGGGCGCCGGAAAGCACATCCGGCAGATACTGCTGGGGCACCCAATGGCCGGGGTAATCGTGGGGGTACAGGTACCCCTGCTCCCGTTCAAAGCCCGTGCCGTCGGCGTGGACATTCTGGAGCTGCCGGGGAATGGGGCCGGTCTTCCCGGCGCGCACATCCGCCAGTGCGCCGTCAATGCCCAGATAGCCCGCATTGGACTTGGGTGCCGTGGCGATGAGCACCACCGCGTCCGCCAGGGGCAGTCGTGCCTCCGGCAGGCCCAGCATCAGGGCCGAATCCACACAGGCCTTCACGATGGGGATGATCTGGGGATAGGCCAGTCCCACGTCCTCGCAGGCGATGACCATCAGCCGGCGGCAGGCCGACACCAGGTCCCCCGCCACCAGCAGCCGGGCCAGATAGTGGCAGGCCGCGTCCGGGTCGGAGCCCCGGATGGACTTCTGGAGGGCCGAAAGGATATCGTAATGGTCGTCCCCCTCCCGGTCATACCGCATGGCGGAGCGCTGGGCCGCCGTCTCCGCGTCGGCGCGGGCGATGAAGCGGCCGCCCTCCTCCCGCCGGGCGGAGTTGACCAGCAGTTCCACCGCGTTCATGGCCTTGCGCACATCCCCTCCGCAGGCCTGGGCGATGTGCTCCACCACACCGTCCTCCCAACGGAGGGCCTCACCGCAGCGCTCCTCCATCAGCCGCAGGCCCCGGAGGATGGCGGGGGTCACGTCGGCGGCCTCCAGCGGCTTGAATTCAAAGACCGTGGCCCGGGAAAGCACGGCGTTGTACACATAGAAATAGGGATTTTCGGTGGTGGAGGCGATGAGGGTGATCTTGCCGTTCTCCATGAACTCCAGCAGGGACTGCTGCTGCTTTTTGTTAAAGTACTGGATCTCGTCCAGATAGAGCAGCACTCCCTCGGGGGCCAGCATGGTGCCGATGTCGGCGATGATGTTCTTGATATCCGAGATGGAGGCCGTGGTGGCGTTGAGCCGGTGAAGGGGCCGGTTGGTCCGCCTGGCGATGATGTTGGCCACCGTGGTCTTTCCGGTGCCCGAGGGGCCGTAGAAGATCAGATTGGGGATGCTGCCGCTCTCAATGATCCGGCGCAGCAGGCCCTCCTCCCCCAGAATATGCCGCTGTCCCACCACCTCGTCCAGGCTGGCGGGCCGGATCTCGTCCGCCAAAGGGCGGTACGCCATGGCAGACACCTCCTCATACGGTAAAATAGCACATCGATGTGTTTTTATATTCTAACACATGTTCGAGTGTCCGTAAAGGGGGCGCGCCGGTGGTTTTTCCCGCCTGCGGGCGGGGACGGGGGTTGGCCCGCCCACGGGCGGGCGGAGACGTTGTCCTGCGCGGACGGCGCCCCTTTTCTTTCACGAAAGAAAAGGGGGAAAGAAAGGTCCAGAGGGAGGCCCAGCCCTCCCTCTGGACTCCTTTCCTATCCGAAGGCCGCTCCCCCGGTGCCATCAAGCTCAAGATGGCTTTCCGCCGCGCCCGCATGGTGCAGGCGCAGTCCGGGATGCACCACACAGGCAGCGCGGAAGAGCTCTGTCAACGTGGGCACTGCGTAAGAACTCCCCCGCGTTAGGGGATTCCAAAGGGGGGCCGTGCACCCCTTTGGGCGTTTTCTTTCCCCCATTTCTTTTGGCAAAAGAAATGGGGCCCCCGCTGGGTAAGCGGCCCGCGCGGCGAGCGCATATCCCGCCCCGTGGGCGGGACAATACAAAAATGGAGCGGTGCCGCTGATACAGTACCGCTCCATTTTAAATATGATATTTTTGTCCGGAGGTTTTTTGCACCATCCGCAGAAACTAAGTCTTATTCGATATTGTTACTCAACTTCAACATTTGCAAGGCGATAATAACCGTTAGTCATTTCCATCTTCATTTGAAGGGCACCACGGAGCGGAACGGTGTAATGCTCAGGCATATCCTCCGCACTCATATCCACCGAGAATGCCAGCACATTGTCCAGATAAATATTTAGTGTCACATCATACATTGGATCACCATCTAAATGTCCCATATCGAAACTCAGAGTCTGATATTGACCATTGAGATTGTATAGTGCCCATCCGCCGGATGAATAGCTTCCCAGGCGAAATGCGTTCGCATATTTTTTACCCGTCATAGTCACCGTCGGATAACTCTCATAACTATCTTCCTGATACGGCGGGCAGACATTCACCAGATACTGTTTCATCCCCGGGGCCTCGCCGATGTAGACCCGTTGGTTCTTGCCGTCGTAGTTGACATTTTTGCCCAGGTACTGGCTCACCGCTCGGAGAGGGACGTAGGTGGTGCCGTTGTAGACAAAGGTGTCCACCGGCTTTCCGTTGGCATCGGTGGGCTTCATCTCCACCCCATCCACATAGATGTCCACCCCCGTGAGGACCTGGATGGTCTTGCCCGCCAGGGCCGCCCCGGCGGGGGAGGCCAGGGCAAAGACCAGGACGGCGGCCAGGAAGCCGGTGAGGAAGCCCCGGATATTGTGCGTGCGTTTCATGGTTCATCTCTCCTTTTTTATTTTGGTTTCCACCGCGGCAGTGGCCGGGGAGCGCGTCCGCCCCCCGGTGTGCCGGGCGGAAAACAAAAACGCCGTGCAGGGTACTCCCCTACACGGCGACGGAGGCAGTGACTCCATGCGGACGCACGACAAGAAAACGGAAGCTTCGCCCTCTTGTAAAAGAGGGGAAATTCCCGTATAATTGAACGTGCGGCGCGGCAAAAGCCGCGGTGTAGGTGGTCTGTGCACCTGCGCAGGTCTCCGGGTGCTGCAACACCCGGGGACTGCCGCATTTTTGTTTTCCGCCCCCATTATAGCGCATATAATTCCCAAATGCAACCATCTTCGCGCATCAAGTCCTGTTTCCGGTGAAGCAGGGCTTTTTCTGTTCTTCTTTTCCGTCCGCGGGCAAAAAATCCCCGGAGCGCCGTTTCAGCGCTCCGGGGATTGTGTCGACCACCAATGGGATCAGGTATACAGGCCGGCCTCGCACAGACCGCACTTCAGTCCAAAGGACACTGCCGTCTCCCTGGTCTCGTATTCGATCTTCATCTCCAGCACACCGTTCAAATTCACATGGAAATCCACCGGCTCCTGATCCTGGCTCATCTCAGGCGAGGTATAGAGCAGCTTGCCGTCTCCATAGACACGGAACACACCTGTAAGCTGGCTCGCACTATCCAGCTGCCTGCGGGCCAGAGTGCCGGCAAACGCGGAGTATTGACCGTTGAGCTTATAGACCGCGTTAAAGCTGCGATCCATCAGGATGGCCCCATAATGCGTGTCCCCAAGGTTGTCAGTCACATCCTGAGGTTTGTTCAGGATGCGCTCTGCATTCTGGCTTGAAATACTGAAATAGTCCATATCCTTCAGATAGACAGAGGGGGTGTCGGAGGCGTGCTTGCCCAGATAGGCGCTCTGGGTGGCGGCGTCATAGTACACCGGCTTGCCCACGGCCTCAGCCACCGCCCGGAGGGGCAGGTAGGTGCTGCCGTTGTACACGATGGCCTCCACCGGCTGGCCGTTGGCGTCGGTGGGATTAAATTTCGCGTCGTCCAGATAGATGTCGATGCCGGTATAGACCTTGATGGTCTTGGCGGCCAGGGCGGCCCCGGCGGGGGTGGCCAGTGCGAAGATCAGGGCGCTGCACAGAGCGCCTGCCAGAAAGGTACGGACATTTTTCATCGCGGGATTCTCCTTCTCTTTTGAATTTCCGCGGAGCCCGGGAGAGTAAAGGAGCGGGCCCGGCCACCGCATTTTGTATGGCTTTTTTATTATACTGCATTTTATTTCGGATGTCCAATTAAATATGCTCCCCGCCCGATCCAGACACAAACTGCCGCCGCAGGCACTCGAAGGCCTCCATATGGAGCCGCTCATCCAGGAGGATGCGCCGCAGGTTGGCCCGGATGTTCTCGTCCCCAATCCAGCGGAGCTGGCTCTCATATTTGCGGATGGCGGCCTGCTCGCCGCGGATAGCCTCCTGCAATAAGGGGCCCAGCTTCCGGACATACTGGTTGTACTCGGGGCTCCACCACATCCGCCGCCCCCGCTGTACGCTCCACAGCCGGGGATCGGCCCCCAGCTGCAATGCCAGTGTCCCGAAGATCTCCATATGGTGCATCTCCACGATGCTCACCTCATGAAACAGCGCCGCCGCCTCGGGCACGCCGGTGGTGACCAGGTGGTTATAAAAGTAGAGCGACACCGCCGACATCTCGGACACCACCCCGCCCATGTTGCTGAGCATGGCCCGGGCATACCGCCCGTCCCGGCCCTGGGCCCGCACCTCCGGATATGGCTCCGGCGACCGGCAGGGGCCGCCGCATGGTACGATCTCCATCTTCCCACGCTCCTTTCCCGCGTTGTTTTCCCTCCACTCTATGCACTGCCGTCCCCTGCTATCCCTGTGAGATCCGTAAAAAATTGTAATCTAATTTTAATAATTATATCTTTTTATTCTGTTGACTATATCTCGTCATGAGTGGTATACTAAGAGCAGCCAAAGGGCAAATCCATTTCAATGTCAGGTGACTGCTATGAACTGTGAACACACGCTTCCCGCCCGCTCCGGCGATCTCTATTATCATCCCCGGCCCCGGAAGGGCCGGGCTCACAGGCTGGCCCACGAAAAGGGCCGGGACCCCTATGACGGGCTGCGGCCCTGGTCGGCCATCACCCACGGCATCGGGGCGGTCCTGGCTGTCATCGGCACCGCTGCCCTGCTGCTGCGGTGCTTCCGGCTGGGGCTGGACGGATGGCATATGGCCTCCTTCCTGATCTACGGGCTGTCCATGGTGGGACTGTACACGGCCAGCACCCTCTACCACTGCCTCAACACCGGCGTGAAGGGCCGCATCGCCCTGCGCAAGTATGACCACAGCTCCATCTGCTTCCTCATTGCCGGGTCTTATACTCCGATTTGTCTGGTTCCCCTGCGGACCTGCGGCGCCTGGGGCTGGACGCTGGTGACCGTGATCTGGCTGCTGGCCGCCGCCGGGCTTGTGCTGGCCCTGTGCTGGATCACCGCCCCCCGCTGGGTCTCCGCCGGGCTCTACCTCTTCATGGGATGGCTGGCAGTCATCGCCCTCTATCCCCTGCTGCGGGTCCTCCCCGCTGCCGGCTTCTTCTGGCTGCTGGCGGGCGGCGTGCTGTACACCGTGGGCGGCGTCCTGTACGCCGTCAAATGGCCGGGCCGGAACAACCCCCGCTTCGGCTGCCATGAGATCTTCCACGTCTTTATCCTGCTGGGCAGCGTCTGTCACTTTGTCCTGATGTACCACGTGGTGGCTTTTCTGTGATCCACACAAGAACGCCCCCGCCGGGCTCTGCCCGGCGGGGGCGTTTCCGTGTCCGGGCACGGTGGACAGGAACAGGGCGGTGTGATACAATAGAGCATCATTTGGAATGGAGGAGCGCATGGAACTGACACACATCAACGACTGCTATACCCTGAATAACGGGGTGCGCATCCCCTGCGTGGCCTTCGGCACCTACAAGGCGGCGGACGGAAAAAGCGCGGAGATCATCCGCACCGCCATCCAGGCGGGCTACCGCAGCTTCGACACGGCCTCCTTCTACGGCACCGAGCCCTATCTGGCCCAGGCCGTCCGGGAGAGCGGAGTGCCCCGCTCCGACTTTTTCTACACCTCCAAGGTCTGGAAGGCTGAGATGGGCTATCATCAGACGCTGGAGGCCTTCCGGCGCACCCTGGACAACCTGGAGACCGACTATCTGGACCTGTACCTCATCCACTGGCCCCTGCCCGCCCCGGACTGCCGGGACTGGCAGACCCTGGACCTGGAGACCTGGCGCGCCATGGAAGAGCTCTATGCCGCCGGGAAGGTCCGGGCCATCGGCGTGAGCAACTTCCTGCCCCACCACATCGAGAACCTTCTGGAGCATGGCTCCGTTCCCCCGGCGGTGGACCAGTTAGAATTCCACCCCGGCCACACCCAGGAGGCGGCGGTGCGCTACTGTCAGGCCCACGGCATCCGGGTGCAGGCCTGGAGCCCCATAGGCCGCTCCCGGGTGCTGGAGGACCCCCTGATCCTGGAGCTGGCCGCCAAATACCGGGTCTCCCCCGCCCGCATCTGCCTGCGCTACGCGGTGGAGAAGGGCGTGATTCCGCTGCCCAAATCCTCCTCCCTGCCGCGCATGAAGGAGAATCAGGACCTGTTCTCCTTTTCCCTGTCCGCCGGGGACCTGCACCGGCTGGACACCATGCCCCCTGTTGGCTGGTCGGGCGAGCACCCCGACCGGGAACGGGTCTATTTGAACTGAGAAAGGATGATCCCAATGGAACACGTCGCATGGATCGGAGCGGGCGTCATGGGCAAGCCCATGGCAGGCCATCTGGCCGCCCACGGCTACCCCGTCTCCGTCTACACCCGCCGGTATGAGACTCTCTCCGGCGTGGAGGAGCAGTATGGCCTTTGTCCCTGCCGCACCATCGCCCAGGCGGTGGAGGGCGCCAAATACATCTTTGTCATGGTGGGCTACCCCCGGGACGTGGAGGAGGTCTTTACCTCCCCCGACGGCATCCTGGCCCACGCCGCCCCCGGCGCCCTGGTCATCGACATGACCACCTCCTCCCCCGCCCTGGCCCAGAAGCTCTATGAGCTGGGGAAGGCCAGGGGTGTCCGGGTCATGGACGCTCCCGTCTCCGGCGGCGACAGCGGCGCCCGGAACGCCACCCTCTCCATCATGGCCGGCGGCGACCGGGCCGACTTTGACGAGGCCGCGCCCCTTTTCGCCTGCATGGGCAAGAGCGTCCACTACATGGGCCCCGCCGGCTTCGGCCAGCACACCAAGGCCGCCAACCAGATCGCCGTGGCCGGGGCCACCGCCGCCTATACCGAAGCGCTGGTCTACGCCCGGACGGTGGGTCTGGACTGCCAGGCCATGCTGGATGCCATCGGCGGCGGCGCGGCCGGCTCGTGGCAGATCGCCAGCATGGCCCCCCGGGTCCTGAAGGGAGATCTGGCCCCCGGCTTCTTTATCAAGCACTTCATCAAGGACATGAAGATCATTCAGGAAGAGTGCGCCCGGCGGGGCGTGGAGCTGGAGGCCCTGAACACCGTCTGCTCCCTCTACGAGCAGATGGCGGCCGACGGGCTGGAAAACGACGGCACCCAGGCTCTCATCAAATATTATGACCAGCACTGAGCAAAAAAGTCCGGCCAATAGGCCGGACTTTTTTGCTCACGGACGCGGGGACTGTTATGCCCCCGGCATGCCGAAGGAGCAAAACTCTTCCCGGCTGCCCCGGAACACATTCAGATCTATGAGGGGCTGGTGGCCGTCATAGCCCTCCAGCCGGGCGGTATGGCTGTACTGCCAGAAATCCCAGTCGTGGAGCATGGGTGCCACAACAGGACTGCTGATCCACAGGGGATAGTCCCGGTACTCCCGGCCCGACAGGTAGAGCTGCCAGGAGCGGTAGGTGGCGTACAGGATGGGCTTGACGCCGTAGCACTCCTCCAGCCGCTCCAGCAGGGGGTCCAGAATGGCCTTCACCTGCTCCGCCCCGGCGGGCTCCTCCAGATAGGGACCGTAAAACTCGATATCTACCACCGGCGGCAGGGCCCCGGGCGTCACGGGCACGGCGGCAATGAAATTCTCCGCCTGCCCCTCGCCGGGACTATCATAGCTGAAAAAGTGGTACGCGCCGGGCCGGATGCCGGCGGCCTGGGCGCCTGCCCAGTTCTCTGTAAAACGCACGTCCCGCAGTCCGCTGCCCTCGGAAGCCTTGATGAACGCGAAGTCCACCCCCTGCTCCGCCAGAACCGGCCAGTCTATCTGTCCCTGATAGGTGGACACATCCACGCCAAAGACCTGCCACTCCTCCGGGTCCGCCTCATGGGGCATGAGGATCAGCCCCCGCCAGCGCAGAAAGGCCAAGGCCAGCGCTGCCAGTACCGCCAGCACCGCCGCCAGCAGCAGAAGGCGGCCCAGTATGCGAATGATGGCTCTGATGGTCTTCACAACTCTTATCACACCTTATCCCTGGATAGCGCGGCCAGCTCCGTGCCGGTAAACCGCTTTGTGATCGCTTCAGCAGACACTATCATAATGCCCCGTTACAGCTTTGGCAACCCCCATAACAGAGAAACCGCCCGGGAAAGATCCCCGGACGGTTTTTTCAACCCATATTTTGACGGTCTCCGCCGGCTCAGTGGGCAGCCCTGCAGCAGGCGCACAGGCCGCGGAACAGAAGCTCATGCTCCCTGATCTGGTGTCCGCTGTGCTCCAGCGCCTCGTAGTCCAACTTCTCATGATAGGGAATATCCACATCATATACCCGCCCGCACCGGTCACACTGGAAGTGACAGTGGGGCTCCGTGTCGCCGTCATAGCGCTCCACCGGGAAGGCCAGCCGCCGTATGCGCCCCTCATCCGCCATCAGATTCAGATTGCGGTATACTGTTCCAAGGCTCAGGTTGGGGTTATCCGGCTTGAGCCACTGATACACCATCTCCGCCGTGGGGTGCTCCGAAGTACCTATGAGCGTCTCATAGATCAGTTCGCGCTGGCGGGAATAACGTTTACCGTTCATGGTACACCTCACTTTTAATCAGTAACTATTATTGTTATTAATATATCAGTCTTTCCTCTTTTTTTCAAGAGCTTTCAGTAAAATTTTTTATGGCGTATTTTCCGGCGAAGCGTCCATACTATGGGACGGATGGAGATTCCAACATCACAATCACTTAGGAGGCTTTGGAATGAGACGAATCCTGAGTACACTCTGTCTGACCCTGGCCCTGGCGCTGACCACGGCGGGCTGCGGCGCCAGCAATGCGCCCCAGAACACCGCCACGCCCAGCGGGACTCCCGGCACCACCGTCAGCCCCAGTCCTACACTGAATCCCAGCCATTCCCCCGCGCCCAACCCCACGCTGAGCCCCAGTCCTTCGATCCATCCCAACAACACCACAGCTCCCAATCAGACCAACAATCCGGTGGGTGATGTGGCCGGCGGTGTGGGCAACGCTGCCGGGGATGTGGCCCGCGGGGCGGGCGACATGGTCCGCGACGCGGCCAACGGCGTGGGCGACGCCGCCCGCGACATTGGAAACGGCGTCCGCCAGGCGACCCGGTAAAGAAAAGAGGTGTGGATCGCTCCACACCTCTTTTTCTCTTCTTTTCTTTCGAAAAGTGGGATCAATAATTCTTGGACTGCAGCTCAAAGTAGGCCTGGGGATGGGCGCACACGGGGCAGACGCCGGGGGCCTCCTTGCCCACATGCAGATGGCCGCAGTTGCGGCACTTCCATACGTACACGTCGCCCTTCTGGAAGACCTGGCCGTCCTCCAGATTCTTGAGCAGGGCACGGTAGCGCTCTTCATGCTCCTTCTCGATCTTGCCCACGCCCTCGAACAGGAAGGCCAGACGGGCGAAGCCCTCCTCCCGGGCGGTCTCGGCCATCTCCCGGTACATCTGGGTCCATTCCTCGTTCTCACCGGCGGCAGCGGCGAGCAGGTTGGCGGCGGTGTCGCCGATGCCGGAGAGCTCCTTGAACCACAGCTTGGCGTGCTCCTTCTCATTGCCGGCAGTCTCCTCAAAGATGGCCGCGATCTGCTCGTAGCCCTCCTTCTTGGCCTTGCTGGCAAAATAGCTGTACTTGTTGCGGGCCATGCTCTCGCCTGCGAACGCCTTCCACAGATTGGCCTCGGTCTTGCTTCCCTTGAGTTCCATACGAGATCATCCTTTCTATGTTTGCTTTTATTTCTGCTCGCCTTTGGGCGCACAGATCCTGTTCAGCGCCCGCCTTTGCCCGGCCGGGCATTCTTTTTGGCCTTGGGCTTGGCCCACCCCGCCTTGCGCCGGGGAGCGGACTCGTTGTGCTCCACCCGCAGTCCGGCCTGCCTGAGTTTGGGCTTGCCGCCCTTTCCCTTCCGCTCCGGGCGGGCGTCCTGCTTTCCGCCGCCCCTGCGCTCTCCCTGGGGCGCTCCGCTGCCGGGACGGCCCGGCTCGGGCCGCACCAGGCAGTGCTTGCCGTAGCCGATCAGATCCTCCCGGCCCGCCTTGCGCAGGGCCTCCAAGATCAGGGGCCGCTTGTCCGGCCGCTTCCACTGCATCAGGGCCCGCTGCATGGCCTTGTCGTGGGGATCGGTGGGGACGTATACCGGCTTCATGGTACGGGGATCGATGCCGGTATAGTACATGCAGGTGGACAGGGTGCCGGGGGTGGGATAGAAGTCCTGCACCTGCTCGGGCTGGCGTCCGGTCCGGTTGAGCCACTCGGCCAGTTTCACCGCGTCCTGGAGGGTACAGCCCGGATGGGAGGACATGAGGTAGGGCACCACATACTGTTCCTTGCCGTAGCGCTGGTTGAGCCGGTCGTACTTCTGCTTGAATTTCTCGTAGACCTCGATATGGGGCTTGCCCATGTAGTCCAGTACGCCGTTGACGCAGTGCTCCGGGGCCACCTTGAGCTGGCCGGACACATGGTGCTGCACCAGCTCGGCAAAGAACTCCCCGTTCTTGTCCTCCAGCATGTAGTCGAAGCGGATGCCCGAGCGGATGAAGATCTTCTTGATCCCCGGGATGGCCCGCAGCTCCCGCAGCAGCTTCAGGTAGTCGCTGTGGTCGGCATCCAGATTGGGACAGGGCGTGGGGGCCAGACAGGCCCGGTTTTTGCAAAGGCCGTGCTTGAGCTGCTTTTCGCAGGAGGGGTGGCGGAAGTTGGCGGTGGGGCCGCCCACGTCGTGGATATACCCCTTGAAGCCAGGATGCTGTGTGAGCATCTTCACCTCCCGGATGACGCTCTCGTGGCTGCGGCAGGTGATCATCCGCCCCTGGTGGAAGGCCAGGGAGCAGAAGTTGCACGC
>JALEZN010000068.1 GCA_022772585.1 Clostridiales bacterium | reverse complement strand
GCGCGAGGCCGCCCGACGGGACACAAGGTCCCATCGGGCGGGTATTCAAAAGCGGCGGGCCGCCGGGCCGGGGAGGTCCGGCAGTGGGGCCGTGGGCACGGCCTGGAGCGAGTATAGCAGCCCGGCGGCGCCCCGGGAGGATGGCCGCCCTCCCTCTCCGCCTGTCATCCTATGCAGCGGGTTCCTGTCCGGTCCCGCCAGTATTTGAAAGTGAGGAATCGTCATGATCAAGATCGCCCCCTCTATTCTCTCCGCCGATTTTGTCAACCTGGAACGAGACATTAAAAAGGTGTCCTCCGCCGATTACCTCCACGTGGACGTAATGGACGGCTGCTTTGTGCCCAACATCACCATCGGCGTCCCGGTGGTCAAGTCCATCCGTAAATGCACCGACATGTTTCTGGACGTACACCTGATGATCGACAAACCTGTGCGCTATATCGAGGCTTTCGCCAAGGCGGGGGCCGACCTGCTCTCGGTCCATCTGGAGGCCGATGGTCCCTCCGGCATTGCCGCCGCCCTCCGCGCCATGGAGGACTGCGGCGTCAAAAAGGCGGTGGCCCTGCGGCCCATCACCTCTCCCCGGGCCGTGCTGCCCTATCTGGAACAGCTGGATATGGTGCTGGTCATGACGGTGGAGCCCGGCTTCGGCGGCCAGTCCTTTATGGCCGACCAGCTGGACACCATCAGCCAGGTCCGATCCCTCATCCGTCAGTACAACCCCGCCTGCCGGCTGGAGGTGGACGGCGGCATCAACCCCGAGACCGCCCGCCGGGTGGTTGCCGCCGGAGCCGACACACTGGTGGCCGGCTCTGCCGTGTACGGCGCGGCCGACCCCGCGCTGGCCATCGCCGCGCTGCGGGGGTAATACTCGTCCCAATCCGGGGGCGGCTCTGAGGCCGCCCCCTTTTTACCGGAGGTCTTGTCCATGCAGTATTTTCCCCCCGCCCTGGAGACCCTCACCGAGCAGTTTGCCCGGCTCCCCGGCATCGGCCGCAAGAGCGCCCAGCGCCTGGCCTTTTTTGTCCTCTCCCAGAGTACGGAGGAGGTACAGGCCTTTGCCGACGCCCTGCTGGATGCCAAGCGCTCCATCTCCCTGTGCCCCGTGTGCCAGAACCTGACCGAGGGGGAGGGCCCCTGCGCCCTGTGCTCCAGCACCAAGCGGGACCGGAGCGTCATCTGCGTGGTGGCCAGCCCCAAGGACGTGATCGTCATTGAGCGGGCCAAGGAGTACGACGGGCTCTACCACGTGCTCCACGGTGTCATCTCCCCCATGAACCACGTGGGGCCCGACGACCTGCACATCAGGGAGCTGGTGGAGCGGGTGGCCGGAGGCGAGGTACGGGAGGTCATCATGGCCACCAACCCGGACACTGAGGGCGAGGCCACCGCCATGTACCTCTCCCGGCTTTTGAAGCCCTTCCACGTCAAGGTCACCCGCCTGGCCTACGGCATCCCCGTGGGCAGCCATCTGGAGTACACCGACGACGCTACCCTTATGCGGGCCCTGGAGGGCCGCAGGGAGATCTGATTTCCTGATTCCAAAATGTAAAAAGTCTGTGCGTTTCTACGCACAGACTTTTTTATATGCTCTTTGACCGGCCCGACCGCTCAGTCCACTGTCATCTCCCCGGCCAGGCTGGTCTCAAAGCCCCGGCGGACCTCCTCCGGGTCGCCGGTCTGACCCAGGAGCCACATGAGCTTGGTCACAGCGGCCTCGGTGGTCATGTCCCGCCCCTGGAGCACACCCTGCTCCAGGGCCCGGCGGCCCACCTCGTACACCGAGAAATTGCTGGGCTCGTACAAACACTGGCTGCACACCACCACCGACACCCCGGCCCTGGCCGCCTTCTGGAGCTTGGCCACCAGGTCCCGGCGGACAAAGTGGAGCCCGCCGGCGCCGAAGGCCTCGATGACGATGCCCCGGTAGTGCATCTGGAGCAGCATGTCAAAGATCTCCGGGTCCACCCCCGGCGTCAGCTTCATCAAAAACACCCGTGGAGAGAGGGCATCGCGCAGGACGCATGGCTCCCCGGTAGCCGGGGGCAGGGCGGCACGGTTCAGGTCCAGCCCGCCCCCCGACGCCTGGGCCACATAGGGCCAGTTCACGCTCTCAAAGGCGTCGAACCCCGTGGTCCGGGTCTTGACCGCCCGGGTGCCCAGGATCACCTTTCGGTTGAAGGCCACAAAGACCCCGCCCACCTCGCTCTCCGCCATGGCCAGGGCCAGACGCAGGTTCTCCTGCCCATCGGACAGGGGGTGCTCGATGGGCAGCTGGGAGCCGGTGAGCACCACCGGGATATCGATCCCCCGCACCATGAAGGACAAAATGGCGGCGGTATAGGCCATGGTATCAGTACCATGTGTTATCACGATGCCATCATATTCCTCTCTGGCATCAAACACATGCCGGGCAATGAGCTGCCACTCCTCAGGCTGGATATTGGAGCTGTCCATCCGCAGCACATCCCGCACGGTGATGTCATACCGCGCCAGCACGGCAGCAGGCAGCAGATCGGTAAGGGCCTCCCCGTCCAGTCCAGGGGCCAGGCCCTCCGCCGTGGGCTGGGAGGCGATGGTGCCGCCGGTGGCCAGCAGCAGCAGCTTTTTCCGTTCCATTAAAACTCCTTTGCCGCCCGGATACACCGCTCCATGGCGTCGGCCATGATGGCCTCCGGGTCGTTGGTGACGATGTCCAGGCCGTCGGCGGCGATACATTTGAATTCAGGGATTTGGAAATTGTAGCAGATGGCCTTGAGCTGGTTGGCGCCCATCTCCTGCCACTGGACCTCGGGGGAAGAGAAGTCGCCGCCCCGAGTGGTGATGAAGAGCATCTTCTTCGCCTTGCAAAGGCCGTGCTTCACGCCGTCCTCGTCATAGTAGAAGGTCAGGTTCACGCCGGACACCCGCTCCAGATAGATCCGCAGCACCGCAGGGTAGGACTGCTCCCAGAAGGGGGCGGCGATGACCAGCTTGTCCGCGCCGGTGAACTGGTGGGACACGTCGAACATGGGATCATCGGTCTGCCCCGCGGCCAGAAGGGCCTCCTGCTTCTCCAGCAGCTCGGGGTAGAGGGGCTCCAGCCACTGGTGGCACACGTCCCGCTCGGTGATCTCATCCTCCGGGTGGAGGGCAGCGTACTCCGCCAGGAAACGGCGGGCCAGCTTCAGCGTGCGGGACTGCTCGCCCCGGACGCAGGCATTGATAAAAAGAACTTTTGCCATGGGACTCACGCTCCTAAATTCAGCTGTGAAACTATTGTATCAAGGATGTCTTCATCCGTAAAGTCCAGATCCGCCGCCAGCCGCGCCACGGTGGTCCCGCCGCGCAGCACAAGACAGTCTCCCCGCTCGTACCGGAGCAGAATTGCCTCCACCCCTTCCGGCGGCTCCAGCCGGAGGGCTGCGCCCTCCCCCGCGCCGCAGATCACCTTCCGGGTCTGGTCCCGGTCCGCTTTGTCACTCAGTTCCTGAAAAATATCCTCTGCCAGCCAGGGCCAGCGGGCGTCATACCGCTCGCTCCACAGCAGCCCGTCCCCGCCCATGGTCTGGATGAGCTCCAGCTTCCGCACGAAAGGGCCCTCTTCCATCCACAGCACATCGCCGGGGCTGTCCCGGCCCCCCAGACAGGCCGCGGTGACCAGAGGGCGTCCCTCCATCTCCAGGGCGGCACGTTCCAGCGGGACCTCCCGCCGCGGCCCGCTGTTCCCCATGCTCAGCAGCAGGACCAGCAGCAGAGCCGTCCAGATGACCCAGTCCAGCCGTCCCCGGAGGAGCGCTCCCGTCACCCCGGGAACAGGCATCTGCTCGCCCCGCGTCCGGGCACGGCGGCACGCCCGTCCATACCGCCAGGCGTGGAAGGCAAGGTACAGGTTCCAGCCCACCAGCGCCGCCAGCAGTCCCAGCAGCGCCATGGCCCGCGGGTCCAGAAACACCTCGAACCAGTAGGCCGCGCCCCCCATGCCCCACCGGAGGGCGGCGTTGATCCCCATGGCCAGGATGGGGGTGAGGGCGGCAGAGATCATGGGCCGCACCGCCGCCTTTTGCAAGTGTTCCTCCTCCAGCGACCGGTCGGTCTGCAGGGGCGCGGGGTTCTGTCCGGGCGCCGATTTGAAGAGAAAGAGACCGCCGGTCTCCCCCACTTTCTCCCACCCGGCGTCAGCGCATAGGGTCAGATATGTCTCGATCTGTCCCTCGTCTCCCTCCATCCGCTCGGCGGCGTAGCGCACCTGGGTGTGCTCCAGGGGGAGAAAGACGGCCAGCCAGGGCCAGATGATCTTCTCCAGCTCCCAGCCCCGGGCCTTCCACCCCTCCAGCCAGGCCTCCGCCGCCCGGCAGTCCGAGGGCTGGAAGCGAAAGAACGCATACCGCCGCTTCATATTTTCACCCCAATTCCAGTTTTTCCGTGATAGATGTCAGATATTCCGGCTCCCGCAGATCAGGCTCCGGCCCTTCCATACAGTCCGTACCCACCAGGGCCACCGTCCGCCCCTGCCGCAGCAGCAGGAAGGCCCCGTTCTCCGTGGCCCACCCCTCATCCACGCCCAGGTCCGCGGACTGAAAGCGCAAAACGCCGTACACCATCCGGTTACGCTCTCCGCAGTCCCGGCGGATGCTCCCGGCCAACAGGGAGGCGTATCCTTCGGTCACGCAGGTATACCGGTCGCACCAGATATACCGGCAGCCATCCTCATCCCGGATCTGCTCCAAGTACCGGCCCCCCCGGACCGGGAGGGACCACACCGGCTCCCAGGAGAGGTAACAGACTGCCGCCGGGTCCTCGCCCAGCTCCTCGGCCATGACCACCGGCCGGTCCCGCAGCTCCGGCCGGCGGTCCGCCACCTCCCGGCCGCTGTAGCCGCCAAAGGCTCCAATGCCCAATTCCAGCAGGTAGAACACCAGATAAGCGGTCATCAGCGCTTTGGGCAGCAGGGACCAGGCGCCGTAGAGCCGGGGCCAGAAGGTCTTTGGCCCGGCGGTCTGCCCGCCCCGTCTCCGCTGCCGCCACCGCCGCAGGTGGTAAACGGGGTCCCATATCAGGCTTACCGCCAGTACCGCCAGGCTGGCTGCCAGCAGCAGCGCGCCGGTGCTGCACAGCAGCTCATAAGAGGGCCGGGCCCGCAGGCCCCCTTCGCCGCCCCAGGCCACCGCCCACAGCACCCCCAGCAACGCCAGCATGACCACGCCCAGCAGGGTATCCAGCAGGTCCCGCCGGATCACCCGCCGCCAGAAGGTCTCCTCCTCCAGCCCGCGGTCGGTCTGGAGCGGGGCCGGGTCGCACACCGGCCGGGCGGCAAAGACGGCCATGCCCCGCACCCAGGTCACATAGTCCCACCCGCTGTCGGCACAGAGCCGGAGATACTCGTCACCGTCCCAGACGCCGTCCACCTCCCGGTGGAGGTCCACACAGTGGCGCACACGCTCCTGCCCGCTCCGCTCAAAGCGGGCGATGCAGCCCAGATGGATGCCTTTCAGCCGCCAGCCCATGGCCCCCTGCCGGTCCAGCCAGGCCTGGGCCGCCCGGTAATCCACCGCGCAAAACGGAAAATATCCCAGCTTCCAGTTCATAGTGTCCCTCCCTGCCCCTCGCCGCTCAGGGCCCGCTCCATATCGTGGGCCTGCCGGCGGATGCGGTCGTACTCCGTCCGGAGCACCCGCTCCCCTTCCGCCGTCAGACAGTAGTACTTCCGGCTCTCTTCAGTCCGGGTCCGGGTGATGAGCCCGTCCTTCTCAAACCGCTCCAGCAGAGCGTACAGCGTCCCGGCGCCCACGCGCACCCGGCCGCCGGTGAGGGCGGAGATATACTGCATGGCCCCGTAGCCGTGCCGCTCCTCCCGCAGGGCCAGCAGCACGTAAAACATCTGCTCGGTCAGCGTATCCAGTTTTTTGCGCGCCACAGTCCCGCCCCCTCTCCGTTTCTGTCTCCATAATATATTGATATTCGATATATGTCAAGCAAAAAAAGGAAGCCCAAGCGGGCTTCCCTCTGTTTCTCATTTTTCCGGATTGGGCAGCAGCCGGAACCAGCGGCTCTGTACCCCGGTCTCCCGGAACCCGGTCCGCTCATAAAGCGTCCGTGCACACCGGTTGTCGCTGGCTACCAGCATCTGGCAGCGTTCATAGCCCCGGGCTGCCAGTTCCGCCATGGCGGCGTGGAGCAGCGCCCGGCCCAGTCCCTTTCCCCGGCAGCGGGGCAGCAGGCCGATGCCCTCGATCTCCGGCGGCCGGCAGGACAGGTCCAGCTCACAGACCCCCACCGGCTCCCCGTTCGCCAGAGCGAAGGCGGTCACATGCTCCGGCCCCTGCCGCTCCTCGAGTTCCTCCGTGCCATAGGTGGCGGAGTTGGGCATATCGAAAAAGCTCTCGTTATGAAGGGCCAGCCATTCCTCCTGCCGCGCTCCGGTCAGAGGCTCCAGGCGGACCCCACCTCCCTCAGGCAGTGACGAAAGCCCGCACTCCATCCGCACCATATCCCGGGCAAACCGCAGGGAATACCCCGGATAGTCTCCCTCCCGCAGAAGAAGCGCAGGGTCGGAGGACGTTACAAAAATCTCTTTCGCGCCCTGAGCGGAGAGGTTTTCCAGCTCCTGCCGCAGTACTCTCCCCGCCTGCTCCACATCGCAGCACCGCAGGGCAATGTAGGCCTTGCCTTTCAAGCCGATCTCACGATCATATACCTCATAGATCGGTTCCATAATTCCCCCCTTCAGGCCACAGCCGCACCGGCACCTCCCGGTCCATGACCAGGGAGTCCGGTGTGACCCGGCACTCCACCGCCAGTACCCGGACCCCCGCCCGGGCCGCCCGCCGCAGCGCCGCGCCAAAGGCCGGGTGTGTCTCGTCGTTGGGGGCCAGGTCCTTCATTCCCGCCATCTGGAGCACAAAGCACACCGCTGCCTCATATCCCGCCGCCCGGCAGGCCAACAGCTCCTCCAGATGCTTCACACCCCGCTCCGTGGGGGCGTCCGGGAAATGGGCGTGGCCGTCCGCCTCCAGCGTGACTCCTTTTACTTCCACAAATCCCCGCCGTTTTGTGGACAACTCCTCCGCTTCCCAGTAGAAATCCAGCCGCGAGGCGCCAAACACCGTTTCAGGCCGCAGCAGGGTCAGCCCGGACACAAAATGCCCCGCCCGGGCCCATTCCGCAAAGACCGTGTTTGGAGCCTGGGCGTCCATGTTGATGAGCAGACCGTCCTTATCCACCGCGATGAGGTCGTATTTGGTCTTGCGCTCCGGCTTGTCCGACCGCTCCAGATAGACGGTGCATCCGGGCACCAGCAGCTCCCGGCAGCGGCCGGTGTTCTTCACATGGACGGTCTCCAGACGGCCCTCCAGCTCCACATGGGCGATGAACCGGTTGGGCCGGGCCCGAAAGATGCCGCGCGTGATATGTTGATACTGCATATGATCACTCCTCTTCGGGGAGTATGCAAAAAACGGACAGTCTGTTGACTGTCCGTTCCTTGTGTCGGCATTACCTATTTTCCCGGTCCGTCTCCAGACAAGTATCTTCGGCGCAGGTGAGCTTAACTTCCGTGTTCGGGATGGGAACGGGTGGACCCTCACCGCAATCAACACCGACTGCTATCTCAACCGCTCTCGCGGTCAAAATACAACCTTATTCTATTCAATTAAATTGGTGACCCGTACC
>JALEZN010000002.1 GCA_022772585.1 Clostridiales bacterium | reverse complement strand
GTTCTTGTCGAACTTGCCCACGGTGTTGGGGTTGGTGAGCATGAGGCCGGCGGTGTCGGGACCCACCACGGAGCGCAGAGCGTCCAGATCCACCATGCCATCGGGGGTGGAGGCAATGGAGCACACCTCAAAGCCGCACATGGCGGCGGTAGCGGGGTTGGTGCCGTGGGCGGAGTCGGGGACGATGATCTTCTTGCGGGCGGTATCGCCCCGGGACTGATGATAGGCCTTGATGAGCAGCACGCCGGTAAACTCGCCGTGAGCGCCGGCGGCGGGCTGGAAGGTCATGGCGTCCATGCCGGTGATGCCGCAGAGATACTTCTCAGCCAGGGCATACACCGTCTCGCAGCCGGCGGCGGTATGCTTGGGCTGCAGAGGATGGATGTCGGTGAATTTGAAGAAGCTGGCGATGACCTCGTTGATCTTGGGGTTGTACTTCATGGTACAGGAGCCCAGAGGATAGAAGCCGTCGCACACGCCGAAGGAGCGGCGGGCCAGAGCGTTATAGTGCCGGGAGAGGTCGTTCTCACTGACCTCGGGCAGCCGGGGCGCGCTCTTGCGCCGGAGGGCGGCGGGGATCTCCAGAACAGGTACGGAATCGGCCTCCGGGTCCAGGGTAGGGGAGACGTGAGGGACCAGGACCTTATTGCCGCGGCCGGGGCGGCTGAGCTCAAAAATCAGTTTCATTTTCCGTACGCCTCCTTGATGATGGCCACAGCCTCGTCCAGGTCGGCCTTGGTGCAGAACTCGGTGACGCACCACAGCACGCCGTCCTTGACGGGCAGACCGCCCAGGATGCCGTTGGCCTCCAGCACGTTGAGGACGCGGTCAGCGTCGGGCAGGGTGGTGACGAACTCGTGGAAGAACTCGCCCTTGTGGACCAGCTCCACTCCCTCGATCTTGCACAGCTCGCTGGCCAGATAGTGGGCCTTGTCGTAGCACTGCTGGCTCACCTCGGCCAGGCCGGCGGGGCCCATCTCGGCCAGATAGACCGAAGCGGTCAGGGCGCAGAGGGCCTGGTTGGAGCAGATGTTGGAGCTGGCCTTCTCCCGGCGGATGTGCTGCTCGCGGGCCTGCATGGTGAGGACGAAGGCCCGCTCGCCCTTATTGTCGGTGGTCTCGCCCACGATACGGCCGGGCAGCTTGCGCATCATGGCGCTGGTGCAGGCCATGAAGCCCAGGTAGGGGCCGCCCCAGGACAGGGGCATGCCGAGGGGCTGGGCCTCGCCCACGGCCACGTCGGCGCCATACTCTCTGGGGGTCTTGAGCAGGCCCAGGGTGGCGGGGTTGACGCCCATAATGTATTTAGCGCCGGCGGCATGGACGGCCTCGCCCAGAGCGTCGCCGTCCTCCAGCATGCCGTAGAAGTTGGGCTGCTGCACGTAGAAGCAGGCGGAATCCTCCGCCAGCAGGGACTTCAGCGCATCCAGATCGGTGACGCCGTCCTTGGCGGGGACCATGACCACCTCGGTGTTGGAGCCGTAGCAGTAGGTCTTGATGACGGCCACAGCGTCAGGATGGGCGGTTTCGGAGACCAGGACCTTGGTTCGCTTGCGGTCGCGGCACATGGCGGCGGCCTCGGCGGCGGCGGTGCCGCCGTCGTACACGGAGGCGTTGGACACGTCCATGCCGGTAAGCTCGCAGATCATGGTCTGATACTCAAAGATGGACTGGAGGATGCCCTGGCTCACCTCGGCCTGATAGGGGGTATAGGCGGTGACCAGGATCTCGTTGCTGGTGATGCGGGTGACGGCGGCGGGGATGTAGTGCCGCTCGGCGCCGGCGCCCCGCAGGATGGTGCGGAAGCGCACGTTCTGGTTGGCCAGGGACTCCATGGTCCGGCGGATCTCCAGCTCGGACTTGGGATTGGGCAGATCCAGGGGCCCCTGGATCATGACCTCCCGGGGAACGTCCGCATAGAGGTCATCCATGGATTTCATACCCAGCTCGGAGAGCATCTCCTGACGCTCTTCGGGGGTAGAACACAGATAGCTCGACATGTATCTTACTCCTTCTCGGCAGCGCAGTGGGCCTCATAGGCGGCGGCGTCCAGCAGCTCCTCCTCCTCGGTCACGTTTTCGACCTTGACGAACCAGGCGCCGTAGGGGTCGGCATTGACCTTGGCGGGATCGTCCATCAGCTCCTCATTGACGGCCACCACAGTGCCGGAGACAGGGGAGAGCACGTCGGACACGGCCTTGACAGACTCCACATCGGAGAAGGCCTCGCCCACGGAGACGGAGTCGCCCTCCTGGGGCAGGTTGACAAAGACGATATCGCCCAGCTCGTCCTGAGCGAAATCGGACAGGCCGATCACATAGGTGCCGCCGTCCTTGCGGACCCACTCGTGGGACTTGGCGTACAGCAGATCAGAGGGGAAGTTCATAATGATATCTCCTTTTATATATTGTTTTTGGATATTGGGATAGTTTGGATGGTTGGATTATTTGGATAATTGGATGATCTGGTCCGGTCAGAAAGGTATCATGCTCAGAGAAAAGGGATCACTGGGCGCGCTTGTAGAAGGGAGTCTTGATGACTTCACACTCCACCTTGCGGCCGCGCACGTCCACCAGCAGCTTGGTGCCGGGCTCCTTGTACTCCACGGGGACCATCGCCATGGCGACGGCCTGGCCCAGATAGGGGCAGTGGGTGCCGGAGGAGACAAAGCCAACCTTCTCATCGCCGGCGTACACGTCGCAGTGCTCGCGGATGATACCACGGCCGGTGACCTTCAGGCCCACCTTGCGGCGGGAGACGGGACGGGCCTTCTCCAGCGCGGCCTTGCCGATGAAGTCGGGCTTATCCATCTTGACGAAGATGCCGAGAACGGCCTCGTAGGGGTTGATCTCGGCGGAGAGCTCGTGGCCGTAGAGGGGCATGCCGGCTTCCAGGCGCAGGGTATCGCGGGCGCCCAGACCGCAGGGGATGAGGCCCTCGTCCTTGCCGGCCTCCAGCAGCTTGTTCCACAGGGCGGGGGCGTCGGCGCTGGCGCAGTATATCTCAAAGCCGTCCTCGCCGGTGTAGCCGGTGCGGGAGACGATAGCCTTGATGCCGTCCACATTGCCTTCGGCGATGAAGGTGTAGTTGCCGGAGGGAATGGTGCTGGAGAGCTTGGAGAGAACAGCCTCGGCCTTGGGGCCCTGAAGGGCCACCTGGGCCACAGAGTCGGAGATGTTCTCCATGGTGCAGTCGCCGGACAGGTGCTCGGAGATCCAGTTGGCGTCCTTCTCACAGTTGGCGGCGTTGACCACGATGAGGTAAGCCTCGTCGGAGCACTTGTAGACGATGAGGTCGTCCACCACGCCGCCGGTCTCATAGCACATCAGGCTGTACCGGGCATAGCCGGACTGGAGGTCGGTATAGTCGTTGGTCAGCAGATTGTTCAGGTTCTTCAGGGCGTCCTTGCCCCGCAGGACCAGTTCGCCCATGTGGGAGACGTCGAACAGTCCGCAGGCGGTGCGCACCGCCATGTGCTCAGCCACCACACCGCTGTACTGCACCGGCAGCAGCCAGCCGGCGAAGGGGACGATCTTGCCGCCGGCAGCCACATGGCAGTCGTAAAGAGGGGTCTTTTTCTCCATGGTACATACCTCCTAAAATAAACTCACAAAGATAAAAAATATACCCGCAGTCATCAAAAGCTATGAAAAAAGCGCATAGCGGAAATGCTATACGCCTCTGTCCATTACCTGAAAGTTTCCCCTGAATAAAATTCAGAGTTGCATCGTCGGCGCAGGCGGAAGGACCGTCCGCTTTCCAGAGCTCCGTCGGCAGCCGATCCTTTTGCCTGAGAGATTTTCTCGCTTTCCCCTTCGGCGGTGAAGTATCACACTCTCTCGACTGTGTCATCCGGGCAATATTGATTTTTTCTATGAATTGCAGGCTGTACTTGCGAGTTTTTCTTTATACCCATGAGTATAATACATTTTTTCAAAAAGTCAACTTGTTTTTTTGAATAATACGCAACGCCAAATATCAGAAAAGTTTAACAGGTGTGCCAGTCATACCCGACAACCTGCGCTTGCGCCATTTTGAAACTGTGTTATACTTGAACTGCAAAACACGGGGATGGGCCGGAAGGCTCTGTCCGCGCAGCGGGATAAAATTGTAAATAAGGAGGAGATGCCATGCAGGCGCTTCTGACTCAGCCCGGGGCTTTTCTGGACCAGCTCCTGGCACTGCCGGCGGAGTACCCGGTGGCAGCCGCCTGGTATACGTCCATCGTCCGATTTCTCTTTCCCATATTGGCGCTGATGATCCTGACGGGGGCCATCCGGTCCCTGCTGAAGGTGCCTCATATGCCGGAGGTCTGGGCCTATCTGACATTGCCCAACGGGGCCAGCGAGCCTCTGACCCACTGGGAGAACATTCTGGGCCGGGGCAGGGCGGCCGACGTGGTGCTCAATTATCCGGTGGTCTCCCGGCAGCACGCCGCCCTCATCCGGGGCGAGGATGACCGCTGGACTGTGTACGATCTGGACTCCAAGGGGGGCGTGACGGTGAACGGCAGGCCGGTGGACGGGAGCGCCCCGGTGGCCTTCGGCGATGTGCTGGGTCTGGCCGGGGTGGAGACCGTGCTGCTGCCGGTGTCCCTGGAGGAGCGGGAGGACCGGCGGCGCCGCCGCCGGGCGGTGGAGCGGCCCGCGTCGCCCTGGGGAGCGCTGGTCCTGCTCACGGTGTTCCAGGTCCTGACTGCGATGCAGCTCATTGTGGCGGCGGGGGAGGAGGCCGGTGCGCCGCTGCTTCTTTCCTTTTTGTGCCTCACCGGGGTGATGTGGACCCACTTTCTTGCCCTGCGGGCATTGCGCCGGGTAGGCTTTGAGATGGAGGTCATCGCCTTCTTTCTGTGCACACTCTCTCTGGCAGTGACTGCCTCGTCGGCTCCCCACGCGCTGTTCAAGCAGCTGGCCGCCATGGTGCTGGGACTGATCCTCTTCCTGGTGCTGGGGGTCTTTCTGCGGGATTTGGACCGGGTCAAGAAGATCCGCTGGCTCATGGCGGCGGGGGCCATCTGCCTGCTGGGGCTCTCCCTGGTGGCCGGACAGGTGAAGTACGGCGCGGCCAACTGGATCAGCATCGGCGGGATCTCCTTCCAGCCCTCCGAGGTGGCCAAGATCTGCTATATTTTCGCCGGCGCCGCTACTCTGGAGCGGCTCTTCCGCAAGCGGAACCTGGGGCTCTTCATCCTGCTCACCGGCGTGTGCATGGGCTGCCTGGCCCTGATGAGCGACTTCGGCACGGCGGCCATCTTCTTTATCACCTTTCTGGTCATCGCCTACCTCCGCTCCGGCGACTTCGCCACCCTGGCCCTCATCTGCGGCGCGGCGGTGTTCGGCGTGCTGGTCATTCTGTCGGTCAAGCCCTATATCCTGCGGCGCTTCGCCACCTGGGGCCACGCCTGGCAGTATGCCAGCGACGGGGGCTTTCAGCAGACCCGCACCATGTCGGCGGCCGCCTCCGGCGGCCTGGTGGGCGTGGGCGCGGGCCGGGGCTGGCTTCACCGGGTGCCCGCCGCCGACACCGACCTGGTGTTCGGCATGCTGTGTGAGGAGTGGGGGCTCATCATCGCCGTGCTGGCAGTGTGCTGCATCCTGACCCTGGCGGTCTTTGCGGTGCGGTGCTGCCGGGCGGGGCGGTCCAGCTTCTATACCATCGCCGCCTGCGCCGCCACCTCCATGATGGTGTTCCAGACCTGCCTCAACGTGCTGGGCGCAGTGGACATCCTGCCCCTCACCGGCGTGACCTTCCCCTTTGTGTCCAACGGCGGGTCCTCCATGCTGTCCTCCTGGGGGCTGCTGGCCTTCCTGAAGGCCACGGACACCCGCCAGAACGCCAGCTTCGCCATCCGGCTGCCCAACCGGCGGAAGGAGCGGGCGGACGAAGAGCGGCTGGCCCGCCGTCCGGCGGAGAAGCCCGAATTTGACTTTGATACGGGCCGGGAGGAGGAGCCATGAAAAAGATCGAAAAACGGGCGGTGGTCTGCCTGCTGCTGGCCCTGGCGCTGCTGCTGGGGCTGGGACTGTTCTGCGTCCGCTTCGTGGTCAGCGGCGGACGGTGGGCGGGCTTCGCGGCCAACCGCCACCTCTACAACAGCAAGGGCCAGCTCTCGGTGGGCCGGGTGCTGGACCGGGACGGAGACGTGCTCTCCTGGGCGGATGAGAATGGGGAGCGCCGCTATTACGACGGGGCCACTGTCCGCAAGGCCACCCTCCACGCGGTGGGGGACCCGGCGGGCAATATCGGTACCGGGGCACTGGTGGCCTTTGCCGACAAGCTCTCGGGCTACAATCTGCTCACCGGAGCTTACAGCCCCATGGGGGAGGGCAACGACCTCTATCTGACCCTGGACGCCCGCTACAACTACATCGCCTACGAGGCCCTGGGGGGACGCAAAGGGGCGGTTGGGGTCTACAATTACAAGACCGGCGAGGTGCTGTGCATGGTGTCTGCCCCCACCTTCGATCCGCTGGACCCGCCGGATATTCAGGAGGGGGACGAGCGGTATGAGGGCGTCTACCTCAACCGTTTCCTGTCCGGGAGCTTCGTGCCCGGTTCCACCTTCAAGACGGTGACGCTTGCTGCCGCCATCGAGAACCTGCCCGACCTTTTTGAGCGGCGCTTCACCTGCACCGGGTCCACCCAGGTGGGGGACGGCACGGTGACCTGCCCCCGTGCCCACGGAGAGATGGACATCTGCGGCGCGCTGGCCAATTCCTGCAACGGCGTGTTCGCCCAGCTGGCGGCAGAGCTGGGGGCTGATACCATGGAGAAATACGCCGATCAGGCGGGCCTCACCGGGCGCTATACGGTCAGCGGCATCCCCACCGCGGCGGGCCGCTTCGACCTGAGCGGCGCCAGCGTCAACCAGCAGGGCTGGGCCGGTGTGGGCCAGTACAGCGACGCGGTGAATCCCTGCGCCATGATGGTGTGGATGGGAGCCATCGCCAACGGCGGAAAGGCGGCGGTGCCTCAGCTGGTGCTCAAGACTGTCACGCCCCTGGGCCTGCCCGGCTCGGTATACCTGAAGCATCAGACCGGCCGGCTCATCGACAGCGATACGGCGGAGACCCTGGCCGATATGATGGCCCGCAACGTCACCGAGACCTACGGCGCCCACCGCTTCCCCAACATGGATCTGTGCGCCAAGTCGGGCACCGGTGAGGTGGGCGGCGGCAAGGCCCCCAACGCCTGGTTCACCGGGTTTCTGCGGAATGAGGACGCGCCCTACGCCTTTGTGGTCCTGGTGGAGGAGGGCGGCAGCGGCGCCGACGCAGCCGGAAACGTGGCCGCCAGGGTGCTGGACGCCCTGGTCAACGGATACTGATCCACAACGTGAAGATCCCCGGTCCGCCAAACGGCGGACCGGGGATCCTTGTATTTTGAGGGATGCCGGGCCGTCAGGCCGCGGGCAGGGTGGAGACGGCGGGAGTGGGCGCAGGGGCCGAGGCGGCCTTCCGGTCCAGGGTGACGGTGGTGCCCGACAGGATGGAGACCGGCTCGTCGGGGGCCACTTCGTGAGAGATGGTGACCCGGTCGCCCACGTTCAGGGTGACGGCGATGGGGTTTTCCTTGGCGGACACCGAGTAGAACACGTCCTCGCCGGTAAGGCGGAGGAAGTAGTAGGTGTTGCCGTCCATCACGGCGGAGCGGATCTCGGCGATGACGCCGCCGGCCTCGGTCTGGGGCAGGGCCTCCTGGGTGGTGATGCCCTTCTGGGCCAGCATCTGGATATACTTCTGCTCACACTCGGAAACGGTGGCCCCGGTGGCCACCACCTGGTACTGGGCCACGTTGACCATGGCGTAGGTCTTGACCAGGTTGGTGGCGTCCTTCAGGGGGATGAAGTAGGTGGGCTCGTCGGCGATGTTCAGCAGCAGGGGGAAGGTGGCCACATAGCCCAGGTCCTGGACCACGCCCTGGGCCGACTTCTTGGCGGCCTCCTCGGTGGCGCCGGGGGCGGTGTAGAATTTGGTCTCCTTGGTGCGCTGGTTGCTGAGCAGGAAGCCCAGATTGGACTGGTCGGAGTTGATGGAGGTCACGCCGGTGTACATATACACGTCGTCGTTGAGGGCGATGTAGTTATAGCCCTCGGTGACCACCGTCACGTCCCGCTGGCCGAAGATGGAGTTGATAAAGCCGTTGACCAGGGTGCCGTGGTAATTGTACTGCTGCATGATGAGGTAGGGGGTGTACAGATTGTCCACCCAGGTGGGGACCTCCTCATAATACTGGCACTCGCCGGTGACGGCGTCCACCAGGACGGCGCCCCTGATGTCCACGCCGCCGAACAGGCCAATGGTCTTGACGATACGGGGGGCGATCCAGTAGGGATGACCGTCCTCGTCGATCTCAAACTGGGGGGTCTCAAACATGTAGGTGGGGTAGTGGAAGCGGAGGTGGCGGAGGATGTTGCGGTTGAGAGGCTCGGAGAAGGAATACTTCATCCCCTCGTCCAGCCGGACCACCTTGGCCTCCTGCGTGACCATGTCCACCACCACGTAAGCGGGCAGGCCCTGGGAACGGTTGGTGAACCACTTGATGAGGTCGGCGTAGTCGATGGGGGCCACCCGGACAGGCCGGCCCTGGTAGTTGATCTGGGTGGAGTCATTGGAGAACTCAAACTGGCTCACCATGTCGCTGAGGGTGCCCATCTGGCGGTCACCCAGATATTCGGCGGAATCCCGGTCCAGGGTGGGGATCTCGTTGAAGGAGATCTCGGAGATGTCGGTAGAGAAGGTGCCGTTCTCCACGGTGAGCAGGTCCCGGTAGGACGCCGCCCGGAAGATGGGCAGCGAGATCACCTGGCCGATGACGGCCACCACGATGAGCAGCAGGAAAAGCAGGCCCACCGGCAGGCACTGGCTCTTGATAAAGCGGAAGTACTCCTTCAGATGGTCCTTGTGGGTAGCGGAGGCGTCCAGGTCCAGGTTGAAGCCCGAGGTAATGAGGGCGCACACCACATAGACGATACACAGCAGGGCGATGAAGCTGTAGAAATCGCCGGACTGGAGGTTGAGCGCGGGGAGGGACACATAGAAATAGGCGCAGCCCACCAGAAGCGTGATGGCCAGATTCAGCAGGACCTTCCCCAGCTTGCTCTGGGGCATGCGGCGTTTTTTGCCGTTTGCAGAATGGCTCAAAGTGCATTCTCCTTTACAGATATCCGTCCCGGTGTATTGTCCGGAGACTGTCTCTAGTATAGCCTTATTTCGGGTAAAAAGCAACGGAAAGGAGGCTGGGGACACATTAAACTTTCATTAAAAAGACGAGCGGGGACATTGCGGCAGACAGAAAAGGCCCGGCCGCGCGCAGGCGCGGCCGGGCCTTGCGGCGGCTCAGAGACCGGCACAGAGGGCCTCGATATGGGCCTCCTTGGCTTTCATGGCCTGAAGGGTGCGGTCCAGCAGGGTATCCAGCTCCCAGCCCAGCAGTTCGGCACCCTGGCGAATCACGTCCCGGGAACAGCCGGCGGCGAACTTCTTGTCCTTGAACTTCTTCTTCAGGCTGGAGAGCTCCATGTCCTGCACGCTCCTGGAGGGGCGCATGAGGGCGGCGGCCCCAATGAGGCCGGTGAGCTCGTCGCTGGCGAAGAGGACCTTTTCCATCTCGTGCTCGGGAGCCGCGTCGGCGCCGGTGAGGCCCCAGCCGTGGCACACCACCGCCCGCACCAGAGCGGGCTCGGCCCCGGCGGCCTCCAGCAGCTCACGGGCCTTGACGCAGTGCTCCTCGGGCCAGCGCTCAAAGTCGATGTCGTGGAGCAGGCCCACGTTGCTCCAGAAAAGGGCCTCATCCCCGTAGCCCAGTTCATGGGCGTACCAGTCCATCACGGCCTCCACAGTGAAGGCGTGGCGGAGGTGAAAGGGCTCCTGATTGTATTCCTTCAGCAGGGCGACGGCCTGCTCGCGGGTGAATTCCATTGTGATACACTCCTTTTGTGGGAATCATTCCGATTGTTTTTTTATCATAGCACAGCGGAAGAAAAAAGGAAAGAGCCCGGGAGCCGGGCAGGGACAAGTTCCTTCTTGACCGCCGGGCCGGGATGGGATAGACTGAGCAGTAGAAAAAACAGTACCGGAACGCCGCTCAGTGGGGCGGCGTTCCGCCTGCCCGTCAGGGGCGGGGAGGAGGGGAGAGCTGTGGGACGGATACGGAAGGCGCTGCAGGCCGAACCGGTGCTCTGCGTGTCGGCGCTGTGCGCGCTGGCCTCCATGGCGCTGACACCGCCGTCGGCGGCCTATCTGGGATATGTGGACCTGCGGGTGCTCATCCTGCTCTTCAGCCTGATGGCGGTGGTGGCGGGGGCGCGGGACTGCGGTGTGTTCGAGGTACTGGCCCAGCGGCTGCTGTCCGGCCGGCACCGGCTGCGTACCATAACCTTGCTGCTAGTGCTGCTGCCCTTCTTCGCCTCCATGCTGGTGACCAACGATGTGGCCCTCATCGCCTTTGTGCCCTTCGCCATCCTGGTGCTGGAGCGGGTGGGGCGGACGGACCGGCTCATCCCGGTGGTGGTGCTCCAGACCCTGGCGGCCAACCTGGGCAGCATGGCCACGCCGGTGGGCAACCCCCAGAACCTCTATCTCTATCACCGCTTTTCCCTGACGCCGGGGGAGTTCTTCGCGGTCATCCTGCCGCTGTCCCTGGTGAGTCTGGCGCTGCTGTGCGCCGCCTGCCTGCTGGGCCGGGACGTGACGCTGTCGGTGACCTTCCCGGAGCGGACCGCGGTACGCCGGAGGGGGCGGCTGGGGCTGATGGCGGCCCTCTTCGGGCTGTGCCTGCTGTGCGTGTTCCATGTGATAAACGAGTGGGTACTGCTGGCGGCGGTGCTGCTGGCCCTGCTGACTGCCGGACGGGACCTGCTGCCCCGGGTGGACTACGGCCTGCTGGCCACCTTTGTGTGCTTCTTTGTTTTCGCGGGCAACGTGGGGGCCCACCCAGGGCTCAACGCCCTGCTCACCGGGGCGCTGGAGGGCCACACCGCCCTCACCGCCGCCCTGGTGAGCCAGGTCATCAGCAATGTGCCCGCCGCCGTGCTCCTCTCCGGTTTTACAGAGGACTGGCGGGGCCTGCTGCTGGGCACCGATCTGGGCGGCCTGGGTACCCCGGTGGCCTCGCTGGCCAGCCTGATCTCCCTGAGGCTCTATCTTCGGGGCGGGCGGGGGAGCGCGGGACGCTATCTGGCCGTATTTACCGGGGCCAATCTGGCTTTCCTGGCGGTACTGGCCGGTGCGGCGGTTCTTTTTGGCGGTTTTTGAGGGAACAGGGTTGCAATATGACACAGAAACAGGTAAAATAAAATACTGCCTTTCTGTGATGTCAAGGCCATGATCTGGTGAGAGAAAGCGACGGTAGCTGGAATGAATCGTACTTTGGAACATATCCTGCCCCGGGTGCAGAAGCCTGCGCGCTATACCGGCGGCGAATATAATGCGGTGGTCAAGGACCGGGCTCAGGTGGATATCCGTGTGGCCCTGTGCTTCCCCGATACCTATGAGATCGGCATGTCCAACCTGGGCGTCCGCATCCTCTACGGAGTGATGAACGAGATGGACGGGGTCTGGTGCGAGCGGGTGTTCGCCCCCTGGGGAGACATGGAGGAGGAGATGCGCCGGGAGAGCATCCCGCTCTACGGTCTGGAGAGCGGCGATTCCATCGCGGACTTTGATATCATCGGCTTCTCCCTGGGCTATGAGATGGCCTACACCAATGTGCTCAACATGCTGGACCTGGCGGGGCTGGCCCTGCGCAGCGAGGACCGGGATGAGCTGGCTCCCCTGGTCATCGCCGGCGGCACCTGTGCCTTCAACGCCGAGCCCCTGGCCCCCTTTATCGATATCTTTTCCCTGGGCGAGGGGGAGGACGTGACGGTGGAGCTCATCGAGCTCTACCGCCGGGCCAAGGAGGAGTGCTGGAGCAAGGAGGAGCTGCTGGTGGCCGCCGCCCAGATCCCCGGCCTCTACGTTCCCTCCCTTTACGATGTGGCGTACAACGACGACGGGACGGTCAAGTCCATCACCCCCACCCACGGCGCCCCTGCCGTGGTGACCAAGCGCATCGTACAGGATCTGAACCGGTCCTACTTCCCGGTGAAGAACATCGTGCCTTCCACCGAGATCGTCCACGACCGGGTGATGCTGGAGGTCTTCCGGGGCTGCATCCGGGGCTGCCGGTTCTGTCAGGCGGGATACGCCTACCGGCCCGTCCGCTCCAAGGACCCGGAGCTGCTGGTCCGCCAGGGCATCGAGGCCTGCAAGAACTCCGGTTATCAGGAGATGACCCTTTCGTCCCTGTCCACCAGCGACTACCGCCGCCTGCTGGACCTGTGCGACGGGCTGCAGGAGTGGTGCGACCCCAACGGCGTCAACCTGTCCCTGCCCTCCCTCCGGGCAGACAATTTCTCCTGGAGCCTGATGGAGCGGCTGCAGCACGGGCGCAAGAGCGGCCTCACCTTCGCACCCGAGGCGGGCACCCAGCGCCTGCGGGACGTGATCAATAAAAACGTCACCGAGGAGGATATCCTCAATTTCTGCCGCACCGCCTTTGCCGGCGGCTGGTCCACGGTGAAGCTCTACTTCATGCTGGGCCTGCCCACCGAGACCGATGAGGATGTGCTGGGCATTGCCGACCTGGCCGAAAAGGTCTACCGCACCTGGCGGGAGGTGACCCCCAACCGCAGCCGGGGGGTGAAGATCACGGTGTCCACCGCCTTCTTCGTGCCCAAGCCCCACACCGCCTTCCAGTGGGAGCCCCAGATCAGCCGGGAGGAGTATGAGCGCCGGGTCAAGCTGCTGCGGGACAATATGCGGGGCCGGTCCATCGCCTACCACTGGCACGACCCGGAGACCAGCGTGCTGGAGGCCGTGTTCGCCCGGGGCGACCGCCGCCTGGCCGACGTGCTGGAGACCGCCTGGCGCAAGGGCGCCAAGTTCGACACCTGGGATGAGTATTTCGACTACGGCCGCTGGATGGAGGCCTTTGCCGAGTGCGGCATCGATCCGGCGTTTTATGCCAACCGCGCCCGGGACCGGGAGGAGGTCCTGCCCTGGAGCACCACCTCCGTGGGGGTCAGCACCCGGTTTTTGTGGCGCGAGCGGGAGCAGGCCTACAAGGGGGTCATCACCCCCGACTGCCGGAAGCAGTGCATGGGCTGCGGCGCCGACAAGCTGTACCCCGGCGGCGTGTGCGACGCGGAGATCTGAGCCCCGCCGTCCGCCAATCAACCAACCAAGGAGGCGTTGCGCCTGTGATCACCCATAGACTGGCCTTTTCCAAGAGCGATACTGCCAAATTCATCTCCCATCTGGACCTGATGCGGACCTTCCAGCGGGCCTTCCTCCGGGCAGGCATCCCCATCAAACACACAGAGGGCTTCAATCCACATGCCTTCGTTTCCATTCCGCTGCCGCTGTCGGTGGGATATTCCAGCGCCTGCGAAGTGCTGGAGTGTCAGATCCTGGGGGAGGACCCGGCTCTGGAGCAGGTGCCTGAGCGGATGAACGCGGTACTCCCTGCCGGAATCACGGTGAGCCGCTGCTATGAGGCGGTGCGGCCGGTAAAGGACCTGGCCTACGTCAATTATATCGTGACCCTGGAGTATGAGGCGGGCGCTCCCTTCGGAGCGGATACTGCCATCCAGGAGCTGCTGAACCGGGAGAGCCTGGTGATGCGCAAAAAGTCCAAAAAGGCCAAAAGCGGCTTTACCGAGGTGGATCTCATTCCCCTCATCGCCAGCGCCACCGTGGAGGAGCGGCGGGACAGCGTCACGCTGGACCTGGTCCTGAAGGCCCAGAATCCGGGCCTGAACCCGGAGCTCATCGTGGCGGCCATCCGGCAGGAGTGTCCTGACGCGGCCCCCGATTTTGTCTCCTTCCACCGCCGGGCAGTGCTGGACGAGGAACGGAATCATTGGATATAGGACCCGGGCGTCCCCTTTTGCAAAAGGGGACGCCTTTTGCATCACGGGTGATCGATCAAGCAATTTGACTTGCAAATTTTGGCTGAATCAGGTAAAATAATGATAACTAACCTCTGTTGCGGCGCCATATATACGAGAGAGAACGGAGCGCAGATCCGGGAAACAGCGGATACAGGAAGGGAGTGAATGTTTTGCAGGACAGACAGACGGTTTTGGTGGTGGACGACCAGGCCCATCACCGGTCCACGCTGCGTGGACTGCTCGGCTCCGCCTATCAGGTGATCGAGGCGGCCGACGGCAACGAGGCCCTTCAGCTGATCGAGGGCTGTTTCTCCCGGCTGGCACTGATCCTGCTGGACATTGACATGCCCGGGATCGGGGGTCTTGAGGTGCTGCGCACCATGGGGGACAGGGGATGGCTGAAGAGCATCCCGGTCTTCCTGATCATTGAGGGGGGGAAGACGGAGAACCTGGCGATGGCCTATGAGCTGGGCGTCATGGACGTGGTCGAGAAGCCCTTCCGGCCGGAGGTGGTCCGCCGCAGGGTGGACAGTGTGGTAGAGCTCTACGCCCACCGCTTCGAATTGGAGCGGGTGGTCCGGGAGCAGACCGCCCACATCCGGGAGCGGGAGCATCAGCTCCGGCAGACCAACAAGTCTATCGTGGAGACGCTGAGCGCCGCTATCGAGTTCCGGGACTGCTCCTCCGAGGTCCATGTGCGCCGGGTGCGGGAGGTGACCCGCCTGCTGCTGGAGGACGTGATGGAGTTCTGGCCGGAATACGGGCTGGATCAGGAGCAGGTGAAGCAGATCTCCGACCTGTCCGTCATGCATGATATCGGCAAGGCCGCGGTGCCTGACGCGCTTCTGAATAAGAACGGGCGGCTCACCGGTGAGGAATTTGAGCAGATCAAAGCGCACACGGTCTATGGCGGAGAACTGGTGACCCATATCAGCTTTACCCAGGGCGACCATGTCCACAGCTATTGCTACGACATCTGCCGCCACCACCATGAGCGGTGGGACGGCCGTGGTTATCCGGACGGCCTGAAGGGAGAGGAGATCCCTATCTGGGTCCAGGCGGTGGCCATTGCCGACGTGTATGAGGCGCTGATCAGCAACCGGGTCTATAAGCCGGCCTATGAGGCAGAGGAAGCGATCCGCATGATCCTGGACGGCGAATGCGGCGCCTTCAACCCCAAGATCCTTACCTCTCTGCGGAGAGTGGCGCCACGCCTGCTGATGGAGCTGAAAGGGGAGGCAGAGCAGGACGGCGGCGGTGCGGGCGGAAAGGAGCCGGGCCTTGTGCGGCCGGTCCGCCGGGAGGAGGCCAGTGCTGACGCCCAGACGCTCTTCGAGCTGGAGCAGGAGAAATACCGGGTCATGGCCGAGCTCTCAGAGGACATGATCTTTACTTACAATGCCCTCTTCGACTCCATGGAATTCAGTGAAAAATTCTGCAAGGTATTCCAGATCCCCGCCTATATGCAGGATTATGAGAGGTATCATTCCTCTCCCCGCATGCTTTTCCCGGAGGAACATGAACAGCTGGAGGAGAAGCGGCAGAGCCTGAGCTGGGCCGTTCCTGAACTGGAGATGGATCTGCGTCTGCCGCTGCCGGACGGGAGCCGGTCCTGGTTCCATCTGACCCTCCATCTCCTGCTGGACCGGAGAGACCGGACCCGGGAACTGGGATATGTGGGCAGGCTGACCAACATCAACCGGATCAAAAGCGAGGCCACCGAGTGGCAGAAGCGGGCCAATACCGACGCTCTGACCCAGCTGTGCAACCGGGCGGGGGCCCACGTCCTCTTTGAAGAGCTGCTGCGGGAGGGGCGGGATGGAGCGGTGCCGCTCACGGTGGCCTTTATGGATATCGACCACTTCAAGGATCTCAACGATACCTTAGGACATGAGGCCGGCGACCAGATCCTGATCCGGTTTGGACGAAATGTGCGCGGCTTGTTCCGCCCGGATGACATCGTCTCCCGGTTCGGCGGGGATGAGTTCCTGGTGGTCATGAAGAACATGGGGGACCCGGTCTTTACCCAAAGCAAGCTAGGGCAGCTGTGCAGTCAGAGCATCCGCATCGACCAGTGTGATCAGCCCCTGGAGGTCAGCGGAAGTATCGGTGTGGCCTTTTATCCCAGGGACGGTGTGGAGTTCGACGATCTGCTGCGCAAAGCGGATCAGGCTCTCTATCACTCCAAACGCAGCGGGCGGGGCAGGGTGAGCTTCTATGCGGATCTGACTTCGGAGCAAACCAACTGATACAGCAGGTCCGCCCACGTCAGTATAGATGTGGGCGGACCTGTTACAGGAATTGCCAATAACATGCGAAAGCGCTTGACAAGCGAAGTAATTGCGAGTATACTTTACAAGTACGTTTCCGGGGTGTGGCGAAGCTTGGTATCGCGCTTGGTTCGGGTCCAAGAGGCCGCGGGTTCGAATCCCGCCACTCCGACCAACTCGTCGCAAGCGTCATATCGCTTGCGACGAGTTTTTTTGCTTCGCATTAAAAACTCATCGTGCGCTCATTCTGCTGCTCCCCGCTTCCGAACCGCGATTCGCTCCGCTGGATTCGCGGTCGGTTTTTGACCTGGGACGAAACGAAAATATCCGGATTGAAGTCACCTGACACAGGAGAGTTCTACAAAGAACTCTCTTGTTTTTTTGTTTATATTGCTGATTTTCAAAATTTTTTTGGTTTTGTTGCACGGAAACGTGCAATTTTCTCTGTTTTGGAGCCGATATATAGGAGGACTTGTTCCTTACTATGCATAGGAGGTTCCATATGACCGAAGAGAAC
>JALEZN010000027.1 GCA_022772585.1 Clostridiales bacterium | reverse complement strand
CTGTTGAAAACCCTTTAGGAACGAAAGGGCGCACTTCTATACTCTCCTACCGGGAGCAGCGTGCGTCCTGGGTTGCTTCATTCTCCGTCAGCAGAAAAAATTGCATGACTGAGAATGTTGCGTCACGACATGACCTCAAGGTGGCTGCATCCCCTTGCGCCGCTACAGCAGCTATCCCCTGTGGACTTGCCGTTCGCAAACAGTTTTGACCAACCGTTCGCCGTCGGCAAGTTTGAATCATGTGTAAAAAACAATCCTCCGTATGATTGCAACATACGGAGGATTCACTGTCTTATGGACACCCAGCTATTGTCCGGGGGCACGTTTGCTGCGATTCAGGAGGAAGCGGCGCTCTTGCGGCGGTAGCGGACCAGGAGCAGTAGCGTGACAGCGACCACCGCCGCCACCAGGATGCCCGCGAGGACCATGGGCCGCGCCAGAAGGGAGGGGGCGGGGATGTCAGCGGGATCGGCGGCGGGTATCAGGTCGTAGTGGATCTCAGTCACCGGCAGGTCGGTCTCGGTGGGCTCCGAGATGCAGATCCAGAAATCCCGATTGCCCATGTAGTAGACACAGTGTCCCCAGAGCCTGCCGTCCGGGCCGGGATAGAGCAGATCGAAGTCCGGGTGTTCCATATAGTCGGGATCCAGAGTCAACTCGTAGGAGTCAGCCGATCCGGGGAAGGCCCAGGCCAGAACCGTTCCCTCGGCGGGCAGGTCCTCCAGAGGTCCGTCCTGATAGGGCCGCAGCTCACCGGCGTGCTCCTCCTGAAAGGACTGGCTGTCGTATTGGACCACTAGGCTGTCCATGGCGATCCAGCCGGTGGAGGAGCCGCCGCCGTAGGCGTTCCGGACCCCGCCGTCCCCGTCCCGGGCGTACTCCACCAGTGCCCAGGCAGGGGACTCCCCGGGGTAGACGAAGGAGACCTGGAGCACGGCGCCGTTGGGCAGGCGGTCCGCGGCGGCGGACTGACCGGGGGCGCGGAAGAGCTCTACATATCCCTCTTGGCCGTTGAGGATGTAGGAGCGGTTTACATAGGTGCATTCGTCGGAGTGGGCGGCGTAGAAATCATTCTCCGGCTCCCAGATCACGTCGGCCAGGGCGGGGGCGGACAGCCCCAGGACGAGGGGCAGGGCGAGAAGCAGTGTGAAAAGTCGTTTCATGGCAGGTTCCTTCCTTTCATCCGAATATACTCAGGAGCAGCCGGCCTGTCCCGCAGGAGAACAGGTTGACCAGCAGGGAAAAGCGCCAGGGATGGAGGAAATCCCTCCCGCCGCAGCGGGCGTAGCACAGCGCCTCGGTCAGGATCGCGGCCCCCTCCAGCGGAAGCTGGACAGCCATTTGGGGGAGGGCGCTCCGCTGAGAGAGCAAAAAGTAGAGAAAGACCACCGCCGGATTGGTGAGCAGATTGACCAGCGCCACCAGCAGCAGCGGGCGGCCCCGCACCCCGGAGAGGAGGGCGAAGGCCAGCTCCAGCACCAAAGTGAGCCCCAGGGACAGGGCCAGGGCGGTAAAGATGGGGGGAGTCATGACGCCGCCTCCCTCAGTCCGGGCAGGAGAAGGGCCAGGGAGAGCACACAGGCGGCGGCCCCGGCCCGGGGCGTCAGGGACAGGGCCCCGCTTCCCAGACAGACCGGCAGGAAGCCCAGAAAGAGCCCGAAGGTGAGCAGGCCGAAGGAGAAACCCTTGGCCCCGGGCAGCAGCCGGGCCGCCGCCCACAGGGTGAGGGGCATGGTCATGTTGAAGAGAAAGACCGCAGCCAGTCCCAGTGCCGGCCGGTCCCCCAGGCAGAAGCAGACTGCCGCCCCCGCCAGGGAGAAAAGAGCGGTCTTTTGTACGCCCAGCCGGTCGGCCAGCACGCCCCCTGCCGCCTTCCCCACCGCCAGGGCGGGGACCAGCAGCACCGGCCAGAGCCCCACGCTCCGCCAGGGGAAGGAAACCGCCATGCCCACATAGGAGCGGAGGACCACCACCAGCAGCAGGGCCGTCAAAGGGAGGAGCCGCGTTCGTGAGGGCAGGGAGAAGGGGGCGCAGCGGGGGCCGTCACCGGAGAAAAGCCGCCGCCGGAGCAGGACCAGCGCCGCCCCCGCCCCGGCGCAGAGGAGCGGGGGGAGAAGAAGGTCGAGCTGCCCTCCCCTGCCCCACAGGCCGCCCAGCCAGAGCCCCACCGCGCCGGGAGAGACGAAGAGCCCCAGGGCGGCGCAGCGGCGCCCGGCGCCGTTGAGCACCTCCAGCCCTCCCCCTATATGGAAGAGGGCGTTGCCCACCCCGGCCAGGACGGCGGCGCCCATGGCGGGCAGGGGGAGATAGGCCAGCGCCGTCAGACAGCAGCCCAGAGCGGCCAGCGCGCCGCTGCGGTCCAGCCGGTCGGCCAGCAGACCAACAGGCATCTGCAGGGCGAAGGCGCAGAAGTTATAGACCAGCAGGAGGGTCACCCGGTCCCCGGCGGGGAGCAGAACGCGGAAGGCCAGAAAGGCGCAGGAAAAGTCCACCAGACAGTGGGCCAGGGCATAGGCCCCGGTCATGGCGCGCGGCTTCAAAGGCGCTCCCCCCTCTTATATGTCGTATTGTCCCATTAGACGGATGGAGACGGAAAGAGTTCCCTCCGGCGGCAAAAAGGGACAAAAAGATCCCGCATACCGGGCGGTATGCGGGATCCGTCCAGGATCAGGGCCGGTTCTTGCGGAGCAGGCGGATGTCCTCCCCATAGAAGGGGAGCACCCGGTATTCCCCCTCCAGCCGGGAGGCGATCTGCCCGGCGTAGCGGCGGCGCACCTCGTCCATGGACAGGTTGGAGGAGATGACGGTGCGGCGCATCGCGGTGAGACGGGTGTTCACCAGAGTGTAGAGGGCGGACTGGACGAAGGGGGTGGTCATCTCGCTGCCCAGGTCGTCCAGAATGAGCAGGTCGCAGTTCAGGTAGCGGCGGGTCTCGTCCCGGGCGTCCCGCACGTCCAGCTCGTCCCGGGAGAACTTCTGTTCCTCGAACTTGGCAAAGATGTTCACCGCCGTGTCGTACACCACGGAGTACCCCCGCTCCAGCACGGTGCGGGCGATGCAGGCCGAGAGAAAGGTCTTGCCCAGGCCGGGAGCGCCGGTGAGGAACAGATTGCGGTAGACAAAGTTGGGGAAGCGGCTGGCATAGCTATAGCACACGTCCCGGATGAACTCCATCCGCTCCCGGGGGGACTCGGTCTCCCCCGGCCAGGGGCGGTCGCTGTAGTAGTCCAGGGAGAAGGAGTCGAAGGACTGCTCCCCCAGGTCCAGCAGCTTGGAAAGGTCCTTGATCTGCTCCTGGGCGCACAGCCGCTGGAGACACTCGCACATCCGGGTTCCCACCCAGCCGCTGTCCCCGCATTTGGAGCAGGCGGGGGTATCGTCCAGGGCGTCGGCGCTGTAGCCGTTCTGGAGCAGGAGCTCCCGCCGCTGGGCCTGGAGGGCCTGGTTATTGCGCTTCACGTCCTCGATGGCGGGGCCGGAGTCCGCGCCGCTGCGCAGCGAGGCGGCCACGATGTCCAGATAGGTGCGGCTGAGGGCCCGGTCGATGCGGGCGAGCTGGGGCAGGCGGCGGTAGAGCTCCTGCCGGCGGCAGTCAAAGTCGGCCTCCCGCCGGGAGCGCTGCTCTGCCAGGCGCTGAGTGGCCCGGCGGACCACATTGGGATCATATGCCATGGACTATATACCTCCCTTCCCCGGGGCATCCTGCTGCTGGCGGAGGTACTCCCGCATCCGCTCCAGGTCCTCCCGCACCCGGCGGTCGGCCTCGCCGGCGGGGGCGGGCCGGGCCGCCGCGGAGGGGCGGACGGGAGCCGAATCTCCGGACTGGATGGCGGCCACGGTGTGCAGCCCCTTCCGGTGCCAGCTTTTCAGGATGGAATTCATATAAGGCCAGTTCATGGACTGCTTCTGGAGCACGGTGCGCTCGTAGGCCAGGCGGATGGCGGCGTCCTCGAAGCCCATCTCCACCCAGGAGGCGATGTATTTGCGCTCCTGCTCCACCGGCTGCCGGCCCTGGATGCCCAGCAGGGGCAGAATGGCGCCGGTGCGGGTGCGCAGCTCGGCGAGCTTGCGCAGGTGGGCCTCGGCGGCCTCGGGGGTGTCCACCCCCAGGCGGTGCCAGACAAAGCCCTCCTTCTGGATCTGGGAGAGGCGGGGTTTGCGGCCCGCGCCGTATTTCCGCTCCATCTCCTCCACGCAGTAGCTCACCAGCAGCATGATGACCTCTGCCGGAAGGGAGAGATAGTCATAGAGTGTGTAGAGCATCTTCAGGTCGGAGGTGGACAGGATCTTGCCCAGGCGGCGCTGGACCTCCCCCACCAGGGCGGGGAAGGAGGAGGAAGCATCCTCCAGCTCCCGTGTCAGGTCGGCGGCGGTGTACTCGGGCGGGGCGTCGGGCTCCGGCGGGGCGGGAGGGGGCGCTGCCGCCTGGTCCCGGCCGGCCAGCCCCAGCTCCACCAGGACGGAAAAGGCGGCGGACACCCGGTCCGGGTCCCATTTGAGGGTGTGGGCGGCGGCCCGGGGCTCCAGCACGCCCCCCTTCCGCAGCAGGAAGAGATAGAGCAGGGCGGCGTCCCCATTGCCGGAGGCCATCAGGCGGTCCGCCGTGTCGGCGGAGAGGGACAGGATGCTGCCGGGATAGAGCAGTTTTCCGGCCATGGGATACACCTCCTTCGGATGGACCGACGCGGGATCTCGGTCAGTATGTATCATCATACCACGAAACCGGGGTTGGGAAAAGGATGCGGGAGGGAAAAATTCATAAGATGGCTATTTTTCTTTCCCTGGGTGTGTGATATACTATTGACAAGTCTGAACACAGGCCGGAACGCCGGGCTTGCCGGCGTTTTATAGGTTGACATAAAAAGAAAGGCGGGAGAGCTCAGATGAGGAACCGGATCACAGTGACCATTGCGGGACAGGAGTACACGCTGGTGGCGATGGAGGATGAGAGCTACGTCCGCAAGGTAGCTGACCACGTGGACCGGAAGGTGCGGGAGGTCCGGGAGGGCGAGAAGTTTTCCCTGATCAACAGCGCCATGCTGGCCGCGCTGAACATTGCCGACGAGTACTACAAGGAACAGGAGACTTCGGAGAATCTGCGCCGCCAGCTCAAGGAATATCTGGAGGAGGCCACCAGGCTGAAGATGGAGCTTTCGGAGGCCAAACGGGAGATCTTCAAGCTGCAGAACAAGAAATAAGAGTACGGTCCCGCGGAGGGGGCGTGCTTTGGGAGGAACTATGCTGGAACTGCTGTCACCCGCCGGCTCCATGGAGGCGGTGCGCGCCGCCGTGCAGAACGGCGCCGACGCCGTCTACATGGGGTACGGAGACTTCAACGCCCGCCGCAACGCGAAAAACTTCACCGAGGAGGAGTTTGCGGCGGCGGTTTCTTACTGTCATCTCCGGGGATGCAGGGTCTACCTGACCCTCAACACCCTGCTCACCGACCGGGAGCTGGTCCGGGCTGCCGAGACCGCGGCCCGGGCCGGCGCGCTGGGGGTGGACGCGGTGCTGGTGCAGGACCTGGGGGTGCTGCGCATGGTGCGCCAGGTCTCCCCCGACCTGCCGGTCCACGCCTCCACCCAGATGACGGTCCACAATCTGGACGGCGTGAAGCAGATGGCCGACTTCGGCATGACCCGGGCGGTGCTGTCCCGGGAGCTGTCCCGGGACGCCATCGCCTATATCTGCGAGCGCTCCCCCATCGAGATCGAGGTGTTCGCCCACGGGGCCCTGTGCATGTGCTACTCGGGCCAGTGCTTCCTCTCGTCGGTGATCGGCGGGCGCAGCGGCAACCGGGGCCTGTGCGCCCAGCCCTGCCGCCTGAGATACGGCTGGAACGGCCGGGCCGACGGCAATCCCCTCTCGCTGAAGGACATGTCCCTGGCCAGCCACCTGCGGGAGCTGCGGAAGATGGGCGTGGCCTGCGTCAAGCTGGAGGGGCGGATGAAGCGCAGCGAATATGTGGCCGTGGTCACCAGGATTTACGCCGACGCCATCCGGGAGGGCCGGGAGCCCACTGAGGAGGAGCTGAGGCAGCTGGCCGGGGCCTTCTCCCGCCAGGGCTTTACCCAGGGCTACTACCTGGACCGGAAGGGGCCGGACATGTTCGGCGTCCGGGAGGAGGGCAAAGAGCCCCGGGAGCTCTTTGCCCGGGCCAGAGAGACCTATGAGGACGGGGAGCGCCAGCGGGTGCCCATCACCTTCTACGCCATGCTCCGCTCCGGAGAGGCGGCCCAGGTGGGGGTGAAGGACGACCGGGAGAACGTGGTCACCGTCCGGGGCCCGGTGCCCGAGGCAGCCCGCACCAAGCCCCTTACCCCCGAGGGGGTGGAGAAGCAGCTCTCCCGCACCGGCGGCACCCCCTACCGCTGCGAGGCGGTCCGCTCCATGGTGGAGGAAGGGCTCTCCCTCCCCGCCGCCGCCCTCAACGCCATGCGCCGCCAGGCGCTGGAGGAGCTTTCCGCCCGGCGCACTGCCCCGCCGCCGCGGCGAACCGGGGAATACCGCCCCGGCGTGCGCTATGAGAACCGGCGGGAGGCGCCGGAGCTCACCATTTCGGTGAGCCGGGCCGGGCAGGTCACCCCCGAGCTGTTGGCCCTGGACCCGGCGCTGGTCTATGTGCCCCTGGAGGAGCTTGCCGCCCATCCGGAGCTCACGGAGCTGGGGGGACGGCTGGCCGTCACCCTGCCCCGGGTGGCCTGGGACCGGGAGTGGGAGACCATGACCGGTCAGCTGCGCCGGGTGCGGGAGATGGGGATCACCGATGCCCTGGTGGGCAACCTGGGCATGCTGAAGCTGGCCCGGGAGATGGAATTTGCCCTCCGGGGGGACTTCGGGCTGGAGATCTACAACTCCCAGGCCATGAAGGAGCTGCGCCACATGGGACTGAAGTCGGCGGCGGTGTCCTTCGAGCTCAAACTGGCCCAGATCCGGGACCTCTCCAAGGCGGTGGACGCCGAGGTCATCACCTACGGCCGCCTGCCCCTGATGATCATGGAAAACTGCATCATCCGCAACCGCACCGGCGGCAGGTGCCAAAAGGCCTGTCAGGGCGGGGAGAACCTGCTCACCGACCGGAAGGGAGCCCGTTTCCCTGTGGTGCGCGCCTACGGCTGCCGCAACGAGATCTTGAATTCCCTGCCCCTGTGGCTGGCCGATAAGCAGGAGGATGTCCGCCGCGCCGGCGCATGGGCCCAGCGGCTGGTGTTCACCCTGGAATCCCCGGCGGAGTGCGTCCGGATCGCCCGGTGCTACCGGGGACTGGAGCGCTGGACGCCGGCGGAGTATACCAGAGGACTTTACTACCGGGGCGTGGAATAGCCCCGGCGTACTCTCGTGTATTGAGGGTATGATTACAATACAATGACTGCAAGGAGCATATGATGAAGCTGAAGATCAGACCCGTGTCCCCCAGGATCGGGACCGACATCCCCTTTCCCTTTTACGCCAGCGCAGGCGCGGCGGCCATGGACCTGTGCGCCTGCGTGGACGAGGCGGTGACCATCGCCCCGCAGCAGATCGTCAGTCTGCCCACGGGCATCGCTATTGCCCTGCCCTCGGCGGAGTATGTGGCGCTGGTGTTCGCCCGCTCCGGCCTGGGCATCAAGCACGGCGTGGCCCTGGCCAACGGCGTGGGCGTTATCGACAGCGACTACCGGGGCGAGATCCGGGTGGGGCTGGTAAACCAGTCCCAGACCCCCTACACCGTGCAGCCCGGCGACCGCATTGCCCAGCTGGCGGTGATGCCGGTGGTGCAGGCCGAGCCGGAGATCACCGATACCCTGGACGAGACCCAGCGGGGAGCCGGCGGCTTCGGCTCCACCGGAAAATAACACGACAGGCAAAAGGAGCTTTATGAGTATGGATATCATTCTTGCCTCCCACTCTCCCCGGCGGAGGGAGCTTTTGGAGCGCATGGGCGTGGAGCGGTTTGAGGTCTGCTCCCCCGACGTGGACGAGAACATCGGGGACTATCCCCCGGCTGAGCTGGTGAGCCGGCTCTCCCGGCGGAAGGCGGAGGCGGTGGCTGCCCAGCGGGAGGGCGGCGTGATCATCGCCGCCGACACCGTGGTGGCCCTGGACGGCGCGGTGCTGGGCAAGCCCGCCGACGAGCTGGAGGCCTTCAGGATGCTCTCCACCCTCTCGGGCGGCCGCCATCAGGTGTACACCGGCGTCACCGTGCTGGCGGGGGACGAGAAGCACACCGAGTACGAGGTCACCGACGTGACCTTCCGGGAGCTCTCCGAGCAGGAGATCGAGGACTACATCCGCACCGGCGAGCCCATGGACAAGGCCGGGGCCTACGGCATCCAGGGCTATGGCGCGCTGTTCATCGAGGGCATCCAGGGAGATTACTACAACGTGATGGGCCTGCCGGTGTGCCGGCTGGGCCGGATGCTGGAGCGAGTGGGCGTCAACTGTATGCGCCTGGCCGCCGGACGGGACTGAGCGGCCGGCCGGGAGAGGGACCATGAAAGATTTTTTCCGCAACAACGGCCTTTTGATTCTGATCATTGCCGTGCTCCTCACCCTGATCGTGGCAATTACCTCAGCCCTGATGGGAGGGATAGCCGATCCGCTGTCCAATCTGGCGGGCATCGTGACCACACCCTTCCGAAACGGCGCCAACCGTGTGGTCACCTGGATGGAGGAGCAGTACCAGGGGATCTTCCGCCGGGATGAGCTTCAGGCGGAATACGAGGCCCTCAAGAAGAAATACGCCGAGCTGGAGGGGGAGCTGCGGGAGGCCCAGCAGGCCAACGAAGAGAATGCCCGCCTGCGCAACCTCCTGGGACTGAGGGAAAAGCGGCGTGACCTGGAGCTGGAATCGGCCACCGTCACCGCCCACGGCGCCTCCAACTGGGACTCCACCCTCACCATCAGCAAGGGCAGCTCCGCCGGCGTGGAGGCCGGGGACTGCGTGGTGGATGAGTACGGCAATCTGGTGGGAGTCATCCGGGAGGTGGGCCTGAACTGGTCCTCTCTCATCACGGTGGTGGACTCCGACCTGGAGATGGGCGGACTCATCGCCCGTACCGACGGCGCCGCCATCCTGGAGGGAGATTTCGCCCTGATGGGCCAGGGGAAGCTGAAGCTCTCCTTCCTGCCTGAGAACAGCGAGCTGATGGCGGGAGACCAGGTGCTGACCTCCGGCCTGAGCGGCCTGTATCCCTCCGGTCTGGTGGCGGGCCACATCGAGGAGGTCCTCACCGAGGCGTCGGGCATGACCCGGTACGCCGTGGTGATCCCCGAGACCGACCTTGGCAGCCTGAAGCAGGTCTTCGTTATCAAGAGCTTTGACATCGTGGAGTAGCCGCGGGAGGGACATCAGCTTTGACACGACATGATTTTCTGGTGAAATGGGGCGTGTACGTCCTTGCCCTTTTGCCGGTTTGGCTGCTGGAGACCTATGTGTTCGCCCGGCTGCCCCTTTTCGGCGTGCGGCCCATGCTGCTGCCCCTGGCGGTGGCGGCGGTGTCTGTGCTGGAGGGCGCCGCCGCCGGCGCGGGCTTTGGCCTGGGGGTGGGCGCTCTGGCGGTGGCCTGCGGCGGCGCAGAGGCGTGGCAGATACTGGTCATGATGGCGGCGGGACTGGGCACCGGCCTGCTCTCCCAGTATCTGCTGCGGCAGGACCTGCTGGGCTGCCTGCTCTGCTCGGCCCTGAACCTGGCCGCCGTGGACGGCGTGCGCATCGGGCTGCGGCTGCTGGCGGGGAGCGCCGGGCTGGAGCCCATGCTCCGCCTGGCGGGGGCCGAGCTTCTCTGTTCCCTGCTTTTTGTGTTCCCGGTGTACGGCATCTTTTTGTGGGTGTTCCGCCGGGTGCCCAAGAGCACGCATTTTTAGAAGCTGTTCCGATAGGCCGCAAAGACGCGTGCCGAAGGCTATTGGTACAGCTTCTGAGCACTCCCTCACCGGAAAGGGTAATCATATGGACAGTAAACAATTCCATCTGCGGGTCCACGGCGTCATCGCACTGATGGCGGCGCTGTTCCTGCTGTTTTTCGCGGTGCTCTACGACCTGCAGGTGGTCAACGGCGGGGACTACCGGGCCCGTTCCACCCGCAGCATCACCAACAAGGAGACGGTGGAGGCCGTCCGGGGCCAGATCCTGGACAGCAGCGGGCGGGTGCTGGTGTCCAACCGGGCCACCTACCAGGTGACGCTGGACCTGTCCGCCATGGGCGGGGAGGAAGAGCGCAACGCCATCCTGACTGAGCTGCTGGAGATATGCCGGGAGAATGACGTCAGCTGGACCGACACACTTCCGGTCTCCGGGACCGTCCCCTTCGTCTACACCATGGATACCGCCTCCGGCACCGCCCGCAGGGCCTTCCTCAGGCTGATGGAGACCTTTGGTTCGGGCAGCGAGAGCTGGAAGAGCGCCGCGGCCTCCGGCGTGGCCCTGGCCAACGCCTGGGAGGAGTACAGCGCGGCCCTCAGCGCCGCCGATGAGGCCGGAGAGGACGGCGAAGCGCCGGAGCCCGCTCCCAACAAGCCCGGGAACGGGATCGTGTCGGCTTCTTCCCTGATGGCCAAAATGGAGGATTATTTTAAAGTGGATCCCGCCCTCTCCGATGAGGAGGCCCGGGATCTGGTGGGAGTGCTCTACGAGCTGACCCTGCGCTCCAAGAACGCCACCACCGCCGCCTATGTCTTTGCCCGGGATGTGGATATCCGCTTCATCACCGCGGTGAAGGAGCAGGGGCTCAAGGGCGTGAAGATCCAGGCCACTACGGTGCGGGAATATGAGACCGGCTATGCCGCCCACATCCTGGGCCGGGTGGGGGCCATCTACGCCGAGGAGTGGCAGAACTACAAGAACGAGGGCTACAGCATGGACGATACCGTGGGCAAGGACGGGATCGAGAGGGCCTTTGAGTCCTACCTGCGGGGCACCGACGGTGTAAAGATCATCGAGGCCAATTCCAGCGGAAAGGTGGTCAGCGAGACCTGGGATACCGACGAGACCACCGGCGAGAGCCTGGAGCCCAAGCCGGGCAACCACGTGGTCACCACCCTGGACATCCGCCTGCAGGAGGCGCTGGAGCGCTCCCTGGCCAGCCGGGTGCCCGGCCTGACGGATCAGGTGAAGGGCGCTGCCGGCGTGGTGGTGGACATGAAGGGCGGCGTGAAGGCCATGGCCTCCTATCCCACCTTCGACCTGGAGCGGCTCTACAGCGACACGCAGTACTATAACTCGGTGCTGGACGACCCGCTGACGCCCCTGTATAACCGGGCCCTTCAGGGCCTGTACTCCCCCGGCTCCACCTTCAAGATGATCACCGGCGTGGCCGCCCTTCAGGAGGGCAAGACCACCGCCTATGAGAAGATTCTGGACACCGGGCGCTTCCAGTATCCCAAGGGGGAGAAATACCCCTACGGCGACTACCATCCCGCCTGCTGGAAGTACCTTCAGTACGGGGGAACCCACGGGTGGGAGGACATGGGCCACGCCCTGGAGGACTCCTGCAATATCTTCTTCTACACCCTGGGCGACCGGCTGGGCATCGACCTCATCAACAAATATGCCGCCATGTTCGGCCTGGGCAAGGAGACCGGCATCGAGCTCAAGGAGGAGACCGGCTATGTGGCCAGTCCTGAGACCAGCGAAAAACTGGGCCAGACCTGGTACGGCGGCAACCTGCTCTCGGCCTCCATCGGCCAGGGCAACACCCTCTGCTCCCCCCTGCAGCTGGCCAATTATATCGCGACGCTGGTCAACGGCGGCGACCACTATCCTGCCCACCTGCTCCAGTCGGTAAAGAGCAACGATTTCTCCCAGGTGGTGCTGGAGAACGACCCGGAGCCCCTGGATACCATCAACATCAGCCAGGAGAACCTGGAGGCCGTGAAGAAGGGCATGTACCTGATGGCCAACGAGGGCAGCGTCAGAAATTACTTCAAGGACCTGCCCGTCACCGTGGGCGCCAAGACCGGCACGGCCCAGGTGGGTTCGGCTACCGCCGAGGCCAACGCCGTGTTCGTCTGCTTTGCACCCTATGACGACCCGGAGATCGCCATCGCGCTGGTGGCCGAACGGGGCGGCTCGGGCACCGAGCTGGCCGCTGTGGCCGCCGACGTCCTCTCCGCCTATTTCAGCCAGGAGAACACGGTGGAGGCCGTCCCCGCGGAGGGGACCCTGCTCCGCTGATCACACGTAAGAACAGGATGAGATGTATGACAGACCCGTATACCTTTGACCCAACGGATCCCGCGTATAAAACGCCCTACGGCGCCGTGCCCTCCGGGACGGTGGTGACCTTTACCGTGCGGCCCTTACGCTCCAGCGGGTTTTCCCGGGCAGTGCTCTCCGCCCGGTTTGAGAGCGACGGGGACCGGACGGTGGAGCGCGTTCTCCCCTGGTCCGGACTGGACGGGGAGCGGGATCTCTTTTCCGGCACACTGGACACCGGGGACTATGTGGGTCTGGTCTGGTATATGCTGCGCATGGAGGGGTTGGACGGCCGGACCGCCCAGCTGGGAGAATATCAGCTCACGGTCTACGACGGCAGTGAGGAAGTGCCCGGCTGGTTTGGCGAGGGCGTATCCTATCAGATCTTCCCCGACCGGTTCCGCCGCCGCTCCATCCCCGATCCCACCGGTATGGTGGGAGGGCGGAGCGTCCACACCGGCTGGCGGGAGGAGCCTGACTACCTGCCCGACGAGAAGGGCGAGATCCGCAACCGGGATTTTTTCGGCGGCAGCCTGGCCGGCGTGGCCGAGAAGCTGCCCTACCTCCGGGGCCTGGGGGTGGAGACCATCTATTTCTGCCCCATCTTCGAGGGGCCGGAGAACCACCGCTACGGCACCGGCAACTACGAGAAGATCGACCCCATGCTGGGCACCGAGGAGGACTTCCGCGCCCTGTGTGAGCAGGCCCACGACCTGGGGATGCGGGTGATGCTGGACGGCGTATTCAACCACACCGCCTTTGTCAGCCGCTATTTCAACGGAGACGGCTCCTATCCGTCTCCCGTGCCCGGTGCGGCGCAGTCGGAGGACAGCCCCTACCGGAACTGGTTCCACTTCAGCCGCTGGCCCGATCAATACGACTCCTGGTGGGGCATCTACTCCCTGCCCGCCGTCAACGAGAGTGACGAGAGCTATGTGGATTACATCATCCGGGGGGAGAACAGCATCGTCCGCCGGTGGCTGCGGGCGGGAGCCGACGGGTGGCGGCTGGATGTGGCAGACGAGCTGCCCGACGCCTTTGTCCACGCCGTGCACCAGGCGGTGCGGGAGACCAGGTCAGACGGCGTGGTCATCGGCGAGGTGTGGGAGGACGGCTCCACCAAGATCGCCTACGGCGTGCGCCGCAAGCACATTCTGGGCGGACACTGCGACGGCCTGATGAACTACCCCCTGCGCAGCGCCCTCATCGACTATCTGCTGGGGGGCGACGCCCGGCAGTTCAGGGACGGGATGGAGCGCCTGCGGGCCAACTACCCCCGCTTTGCCTTCTACTCCGCCATGAACGCCCTGGGCACCCACGACACCGTCCGCATCCTTACTCTGCTGGGGATGGGCTCGGCCTGTACCGGAGAAACCCGCCAGTGGCGGGCGGAGCACCGGATGACGGCGGAGCAGTACCGGCGGGGCAAAGAGCTGCTGAAGGCAGGCGCCCTGCTGCTCTTCGCCTTCCCCGGTTCCCCCACGGTGTACTACGGAGATGAGGCGGGCATGGAGGGCTTTGAGGACCCCTTTAACCGCCGGACCTTCCCCTGGGGGGAGGAGGACCGGGAGCTGACGGCGTGGTTCACCGCCCTGGGCAAGGCCCGGAACACCCGCCCTGCCCTGCGCAGGGGCGATATCCGCTATGTGGCGGCGGAGGGCCATGTGCTGGCCTTCCGGCGGACCTGGGAGGGCGAGACGGTACTGGCGGCGGCCAATGTGGGTGAGGAGCCGGAGACCCTGCCTCTGACCCGTCCGGCCCGGGACATCCTTACCGGGAAAATATTCCCCGCCCCCGGCGCCCGGCATATGGAGGCGGTACTGCCTCCCCGCAGCGCCCTTCTTCTGGTACCATTGAAATACAAAGGGTAATATAATTCTATAACTATAACAAAAAGGAGCGCGGTCGCGCCATGTTTGGTCCCATCTGATCCGTTTGAACTGTTTTGATCGCACGTCCGCCCCATTGGGGGCGGGCGCTGCTATGCTGCTTCAAACGGAGATCCATATGGAGGTATGATGATGGGAACCAACCGGCGCAATATTGCGCTTCTTTTTGCTGCCGCTTTTTTGCAGGGCATGGTCTTTTACAGCCCGGTGGCCACCCTGTACCGCTTTTCCTGCGGGCTGAGCCTCACAGAGGTGGGGCTGATCGAATCTGTCTCCCTGGGGACCATGCTGGCCCTGGAGCTGCCCTGGGGCCGGTGGGCCGACGCCCTGGGCCACCGGAGGACCATCGTACTGTGTTCTTTTCTGTTTGCACTGTCCAAAGTGGTGTTCTGGCGGGCGGAGACCTTTGCCGGCTTCCTGGCAGAGCGGCTGCTGCTGGCAGTCTGCCTGTCCGGCCTGTCGGGATGCGACTCCGCCTTTCTTTTCCTCTGCTGCCGGGGAGAGGAGCACCGCCGTGTGTTTGCCCGGTGGGAGGCGGTACAGACCGCCGGGATGCTCTTTTCGGCCCTGTGCTGGCCCCTGATGGGGGGAGACTACCGCCGCTCGGCCGCCCTGACGGTCCTGAGCTATACTGCCGCCGCCCTCCTCACCCTGGCGCTGCGGGAGCCGGAGGGGGAGCGGGCGGAGGAGCAGCGGCGGGAGCCCTCCCCTGCCCCGGCGGCGCTTTTGCGGGGGACGGTGCCCCTGATCCCCTTTCTGCTGGCCTTCTGTCTGTTCGACCAGACCTGCCAGATGGGGGTGGTCTTTCTCAGCCAGCTCCAGTACCGGCGGGCGGGTATCCCGGAGGAGGCCTTCGGGGCCCTCTCCGCGGTGGTGACGGCAGCGGGACTCACCGGCGGACTGGCCCACCGCCTCACCCGGCGGCGGAGCCCGGAGGAGTGCTGCGCCGCCCTGGCGGCGGCGGGGTGCGGGGCCTGCCTGCTGCTGTGGGGTACCGCACGGCCCTGGACGGCCGGGGCGGCGGTGGCGCTTCTGCAGGGACTGCGCTCCTGTGCGGCCCCGCTGGCCCTGTCGGTGCAGAATGAGCGGGTGGCCCCCGGCGGCCGGGCAGCCCGGCTCTCCTGCAATGCCATGGTGGTGGACCTGGGGGCCATGGCCCTCCAGCCCGCCTTTGGAGCCGCGGGGGACCGGGGGGTGGAGCAGGGCTTTCTGCTGGGCGCGGCCTGCTGCGCCGGAGCGGCCCTCTTCTTTCTGTGGGAAAGCCGCCGGTCACGGCGGACACGAAAGGATTAAATTGGATTTTTTGCCCCTTCTCTTGTATATTCTTTTGATATTTGCTATAATAAAGGGTAATTTTCATCTTGCCTTTTGGGAGAGGGGGGCGAAGCCAATGAAATATCAGCAGTGGAACCGCCCCGCGGCAGAGCCCGGGGGCCAGGCGGCGCTGACGGCGGCGGGGATCGCCCCCCTGCCGGCGCTGGTGCTGGCCGCCCGGGGGATCGACGACCCGGAGAAGGCCCGGCGCTTCCTGTCCAGCGGCGTGGAGCTGCTGGAGGATCCCTTTGCCCTGCTGGATATGGACAAGGCGGTGGCCCGGATTACCCGGGCCCTGCAGAGCGGGGAGGCCATGGCGGTCTACGGCGACTACGATGTGGACGGCATCACCTCCACCTGCCTGCTCACCAGCTATCTCCGCAGCCGGGGGGGCAACGTGGTTCTGTACATCCCCGACCGGATGGAGGAGGGCTACGGCGTCAGCCGGGGGGCCATCGACCTTCTGCACGCCCAGGGCGTCACTCTGATCATCACAGTGGACTGCGGTATCACCGCCGTGGAGGAGACCGGGTATGCCGCTGCTCTGGGGATGGATATGGTCATCACCGACCATCACGAGTGCAAGGAGGCCATTCCCGACGCGGTAGCGGTGGTGGATCCCCGCCGGCCCGACTGTCCCTATCCCTTTAAGGGATTGGCCGGGGTGGGAGTGGCCCTCAAGCTGGTACTGGCCCTGGGGGGGCCGGAAAAACGGGACGGGCTGCTGCGGGAATACGCCGACCTGGCCGCCATCGGCACGGTGGCCGACGTGATGCCCCTCACCGGGGAGAACCGCTGCATCGTCCATATGGGACTCAGACAGATCCGGCATACCGGCCGTCCCGGCCTCTCCGCCCTGCTGCGGGAGGCCGGGCTGGCTGAGAAGCCCCTCACCTCCATGAACATCGGCTACACCCTGGCCCCCCGGCTCAATGCCTCGGGCCGGATGGGCTGCGCCCAGGTGGCGGCCGAACTGCTCCTCACCGGGGACAGCGTCCGGGGGGAGGAGCTGGCCAAGGCCCTGTGCAGCCTGAACCGGGAGCGGCAGACCATCGAGGCGGATATCTTTGCCGAGAGCGTGGCCCTGTGCGAGGCCATGCCGGCAGAGGAGCGCAGCGCCCTGGTCCTCTCGGGCGAGGGATGGCACCAGGGCGTGGTGGGCATCGTGGCCTCCCGCCTGGCGGAAAAGTACTCCTGCCCCGCCTTTATGATCTGCCTCCAGGACGGGCATGGAAAGGGCTCCTGCCGGTCCTTTGGAGGATTCAACCTTTTTGCCGCCCTGGAGCAGTGCTCCGATCTGCTGGAGGGCTTCGGCGGTCACGAGCTGGCTGCCGGCTTTACCATCGCCCAGGAGCAGATCGGCCCCTTCCGGGAGAGGATGAACCGCCTGGTCCGCCAGCGTACCGGCGGGGAGGAGATGGTCTCGGAGCTGGACATCGACGCCGAGATCACCGACCCTGCCATCCTCACCCTGGAGCAGGTGGAGGCCATGGATATTCTGGAACCTTACGGCGCCGGCAATGCCAAGCCGGTGTTTTCCATGACCGGGTGTACTGTGTCCTCCTGCACGGAGGTGGGGGGCGGCCGGCATTTGAAGCTGAAGCTGGCGGTGGGCGGCCGGGTCTTTGACGCCATCTTCTTCGCGGCCACCGCCGCGGAAGCCGGCGTGTCCACTGGTGACCGGATCGATATTGCCTTCTGCCCCCAGATCAACGAATTCCGGGGCTGGCGGTCGGTGCAGCTGCAGATCACCGACCTGCGCCCCGCACTGACCCGGGCCCAGAGCGAGCGGGCCCTGTATGAACGGTTTGCCCGGGGAGAGGAGCTCAGCCCACAGGAGGCGGCTTTCCTGCTGCCCAGCCGGGAGGAATTTGTGCTGCTGTGGCGCTACCTCAAGGGCCGGGCGGGCAACGAATCTGTGATGGAGGAGAGCCCACGCCGCATGACCCGGAATCTGTCCCGGGATTTCGGGCATCACGCGCCCCTCCCCAGGACCATGGTGTGTCTGGAGGTCTTTGACGAGCGGGGGCTCATTTCCCTGGAGCGCCACACCGGCTCCCTCCAGATCCAGTTCCGCACGGTGGAGGGCAAGGTGGACCTGGAGCAGTCCGCCATCCTCCGCCGGCTCCGCGCCCTGATGAGCGGCTGAGGGCCGGAATGCGGAGAAGAGTTCGATGGAAAGTTGTGGTGAACATATGGACCCCATTTTAGAGCGCTATCAGGCGCTGGAAGATAAGATAAAAGCCTATAATCCGGGTTTGGACACCAAGCGCCTCTACGATGCGTTCTCCTATGCGGACAACGCCCACTCGGGGCAGATGCGCAAGGACGGTTCGCCCTATATCACCCATCCGCTGGCGGTGGCCGAGATCGCGGCCGATCTGGAGCTGGATACCGACTCCATCATCGCCTCCCTGCTCCATGACACGGTGGAGGACACCAGCATCACCTACGAGGATGTGGCCAAGCGCTTTGGCAAGAGCGTGGCCGACCTGGTGGACGGCGTCACCAAACTGGCCAAGGTGAAGTATGTCTCCAAGGAAGAGGAGCAGATGGAGAACCTGCGCAAGATGCTCATGGCCATGGCCAAGGATATCCGGGTCATCCTCATCAAGATCTGCGACCGGCTCCACAATATGCGCACCATGAAGTTCCAATCCCCCAAAAAGCAGCGGGAGAAGGCACTGGAGACCATGGAGATCTACGCCCCCATCGCCCACCGCCTGGGCATGCAGCGGGTCAAGTGGGAGCTGGAGGATACCTCCCTCCAGTATCTGGACCCGGTGGGCTATAAAGAGATCTCCGACGAGCTGGAGGCCCGGGCCGCCGCCCATGAGGAGTTCATGGCCACGGTGCAGAAGAAGATCGAGAAGCGCCTGGCAGAAGAGGGCATCAAGGCCACGGTGTACGGCCGCATCAAGCACGCCTACTCCATCTACCGCAAGATGTACGCCCAGAACAAGACCATGGACGAGATCTTTGACCTCTATGCCTTCCGGGTCATTGTGGACGACCTGCCCGCGTGCTACAATGTGCTGGGCTGCATCCACGATATGTTCAAGCCGGTGCTGGGCCGCTTCAAGGATTATATCGGCACGCCCAAGCCCAATGGCTACCAGTCCCTGCACACCACGGTCATCGGCCGGGAGGGCCTGCCCTTCGAGGTGCAGATCCGCACCTGGGATATGCACCACACCGCCGAGTACGGCATTGCCGCCCACTGGAAGTACAAGCAGGGCATGGCCAATACCGACCTGGGCAGCGAGGCCGCCTTCGAGTGGGTGCGCAAGCTGCTGGAGGCCCAGCAGGACACCGAGGCAGAGGAATTCCTCCGCTCCATGCGGGTGGACCTCTTTGCCGACGAGGTGTTCGTGTTCACCCCCAACGGCGACATCATCAACCTGCCTGCCGGGGCCACCCCCATCGACTTCGCCTATTCCATCCACTCGGCGGTGGGCAACCACATGACCGGCGCCAAGGTCAACGGCCGCATGGTCCCCTTCGACACCCAGCTGGAGAACGGCCAGATCGTGGAGATCGTCACCTCCAAATCGGCCCACGGCCCTAGCCGGGACTGGATGAAGATCTGCAAATCCAACGAGGCCCGCAACAAGATCCGCCAGTGGTTCAAGAAGGAGCGGCGGGAGGAGAACATCGCCACCGGCCGGGCGGCCTTCGAGTCCGAGCTCAAGCATGTGGGCATCCCCCTGGCCGCCATCATGGGGGAGGATGTGCTGCCCCACGTGCTCAAGAAGGTCCGCTTCGGCACCCTGGACGAGCTGTACGCCGCCATCGGCTACGGCGGTATGACCGCCCAGAAGGCGGTGGTCCGCATCAAGGACGAGCTCACCCGCCTGAACCGGCTCCAGGCCGAGCGGCACTCCGCAGAGCGCTCCGTCACCCAGCAGGAGGCCATCATGCCCGGCCGCTCGGTGTCCGTGGCCAAGACCGAGACGGCCGCCAAGACGCCCAGGCACTCCGACTCGGGCATCATTGTGGAGGGCCTGGACAACTGCCTGGTCAAGTTTGCCAAGTGCTGCACCCCCGTGCCCGGCGATCCGGTGGTGGGCTTTATCACCCGGGGCTTCGGCGTGTCGGTCCACCGGGCCGACTGCCCCAACTGCGCCCCGGAGAAGCGCAAGCCCGAGGAGGCCGGCCGCTGGATCAAGGTCTCTTGGGTGGAGGGCGAGCTGGCCGCCTACAAGACCTCGCTGGACATCTCGGCCAAGGACCGGGACGGCCTGACCCTGGACATCGCCATGGCCCTCTCCACCGCCAAAGTGAAGGTGAGCAACCTGTCCGCCCGTTCCCTGCCCGACGGATACGCCGCCGTGTTCCTGGTGCTGGAGGTCAGGGATCAGAACGAGCTCAACAGCGTGATCAACAAGCTCAGCCAGATCCAGGGGGTCTATCAGGTCAAGCGTACCACGGGCTGAGCGGCCCGCCGGTTGGTAAGAATATCACAGGAGCCCCGCAAAACGGGGCTCCAAAAGCGCATGGAGGCGTGATCAGATATGGAAAACCGCTTTGTCCCCCTGCTTCTGGGGGCGGATATCAATGTATACAGCATGGCCCGGGCCTTTCATGAGGCCTACGGCGTCAAGACCGTGGCCTACGGCATGTACCCCTCGGGCGTGTGCGTGGGCAGCGACATCATCGACTACCGGGTGTGTGAGAACAATGACGCGCCCGAGGTGGTGCTGGCCAACGTGAAGAAGGTGGCCGCCGAGTTCTCCGACCGGAAGGTCATCGTGCTGGGCTGCGGCGACAACTACCTCACGTCCATCGCCTGCAACCTGCCCAACTACCCGGAGAACGTCATCGCGCCCTATATCCCACTGGAGCTGATGGAAGAGCTCATCCACAAGGAGAAGTTCTACGACCTGTGCGACAAGTACGGCATCGACCACCCGGCTACCTTTGTCTACAGGAAGGGCATGGGGCACGACTTCGTCCTCCCCTTCGAGGGGCCCTTCGTGGTCAAGCCCGCCGAGAGCGCCACCTACTGGGACCACCCCTTCGACACCCAGAAGAAGGCCTACGTCCTCCAGACCCGGGAGGAGGTGGACCGTGTCCTGGACGAGATCTACGAGCACGGCTATGAGGATTCCCTCATCATCCAGGACTTCATCCCCGGAGACGACAGCTATATGCGGGTAGTCACCAACTACTCCGGCGAGGATGGGAAGGTCCGGCTCATGTGCGTGGGCCATGTGCTGCTGGAGGAGCATACCCGCCACGGCATCGGCAACCACGCCGTCATCATCACTGAACACGAGCCCGAGCTGTGCGAGAAGCTGCGCTATTTCCTGGAGGATATCGGCTACACCGGCTTCTCTAACTTTGACGTGAAGTACGACCAGCGGGACGGTAAGTATAAGGTCTTTGAGATCAACACCCGCCAGGGCCGCAGCAACTACTATGTCACCGGCGCGGGGTACAACCTGGCCAGGTACCTGGTAGAGGACCGCATCGAGCACAAGCCGGCCGAGCTGCTGGTGACCAAAAACCGCCATATGTGGCGGGTCATTCCCCAGAGCGTGGCCTACGACTATATCCCCAAAAAGTTCCACGGGGAGATGAAGGCCCTCATCGACGCCGGCGCAGTGGTCAATCCCCTGTACTACAAGGCGGACAGGAACCTGATCCACAAGCTACGGGTGATCCGGGACCAGTGGCGGTACAAGAAGCGCTACGCCAGCTCCATGGAGAAGGCCAACTGAGCCGCCGGATATCCCGGCGCGGCATACGCGAAGGAGACAGAGTATGAGCGAAGAACGCCTGGGCATTCTGGGCGGCATGGGCCCCCAGGCCACCCAGATCTTTTACCAGCGCATCCTGGACATGACCGACGCGGCCAAAGACCAGGAGCACGTCCCCACCCTGATCTTCAGCGATACCCAGATGCCCGACCGAACCGCCGCCATCCTGGGCGGGGACGCGGAGAGCTGCTACCGCCGGCTCCTCTCCGGCGCGCGGCTGCTGGAGCGGGGAGGCTGCACCGTGCTGGGTATCCCCTGCAACACCTCCCACTTTTTTGCCGACCGGCTCCAGTCCGACTTAAAGACGCTGAAGCTGGTCCACATGGTGCGGGAGACCGCCGCTGTCATGGCGGAGAGCGGCTGCCGCCGGGTGGGCATTCTGGCCACCGACGGCACCGTGCGCACCGGGGTGTACCAGCGGGAGTGCGAGGCGCTGGGCATGGAGTGCCCTCCCCTGCCGCCGGAGATACAGAAGCTGGTCATGTCCATCATTTACGATGAAATCAAGCGGGGGGAAAAGGGCTCCCGAGAGAAATTTGCCGAGCTGGACCGGTGCCTGCGCCGGGACCTGGGCTGCGACGGGGCTATCCTGGGCTGCACGGAGCTCAGCGTCTACCGGGCCTACCACGGCCTGCCCGGCTACTACCTGGACGCCATGGACGTGCTGGCCCAGCGGTGTATCACTGCCTGCGGTTATCCACTCCGGATGGTGTAAATGTGGAAAAACGCCCGCCGTTCCAATGGGAACGGCGGGCGTTCTGCGTCATCAGGAAAATAGAACTAAACAAAGAAACTAAAAATGCATACGATAATACCAACGAAAATGAACGTAAAAGCTCCGAACCGCATATGGAAATAAAGATCTTTTGATGGAGAACTCTTCCCTTTAACTTTCCAACTATCAAAATAGCGGAAAAAGAAGTCAGGAAAGCGAAACATTAAAACACCGAAGATAATAAATGAGATTCCAAAATCAAAATTCGATGACATGCGTTTACGATCACCTCTTCAGCAGCCCGGATTTTACACTGCCCGAAGCGGCGGTCGGGGCTTATGTCCGGGAGAAGGATTACTGCGGGGGCTGGACGGATGCCCCTCAGCGTCTGGCCCCGGGAGATCCGCCAGGCAAGCGCCTATCGAATGAATTTATTCCTCATCCTCCGCTCCGAAGAGACAATGCAGCTCCGCGCCCAGGAAAAACACCAGCAGCACCAATGCTCCCTGATAGTCCCAGCCGCTGAGGAGCCCCGCGGTCACAAAGGCCGCCAGCCCCACGAATACCGCCAGAGCCACCCGCTTCCAGCCCTTCCACCTGTCCAGCCGGGCAAAGTCATAGAAGAGAACGGCGCTGATAAAGCACACGCCCCCGCACAGCAGGTACGTTTTCCCGCCGTCCATCAGCTCACCCCGCATGGGGAATGGGGCGCAGATCAGGAAAAAGAGCGCGATCAGGACCCAGGCAAAGGCCCACAGCGTCTTCCAGGCGCCTTTCATAGCAGTTCACCTCACGAATGGATGGTTATTGTTTGCCTGCGGCAGCATAGAACCTGTCTGTACCAATTTTACCATAGGATATACAAAAATAAAAGCAACCTGTGGTTGCATAGGCGCAATTATGTGCGGCATCCATGTCAAATTTGATTTACATCGTGGTTGCATCCGGTTGCGCCCTCTGATATTCTGTTAAATTTTGTATATTCCGGCGGCTTGATCTGTGCCGCGGGAATAAAAATACCGTCCCCTCCGCGTCTGCGGAGGGGGCGGCGGTCATTTTAAGTTATTCCTCGTCGTTCTGGAAGATCAGACGGTAGGTCCCGCCGCCCTCGGCGGCGTAGACCGCGTCCAGATCCTCATCGGCCATGGTCTGCGGGTCAAAATCCAGGGTAAACTTCACGCAGGTGCCGCAGGAGGCGGACAGGGCCCGGGGCACCGGCATCATGGCCGGAGCGTCCCCCGCCGCTTTCAGCCGCCGCTGGAAGCTCATGGCCCCCAGGTGGGTATGGAAGGTGGCGATCTGGTCCATCTTACTTCTCGATGAGGATCTCAAAGTCCTCGCCCACGGCCTTGTGGCTCACCTTGTAGCCGGCGTTGGAGGCAAAGCGGGTAATGTTCTGCACGGGGGTCATGCTGTCCACCATCACCTTCAGGGGAACGCCGCCCTTCAGGGCGTTCTTGGTCATCAGGACAGGCTCGGGGCAGGAATAGCCTCTGGCGTCGATCTCATTCATAATATGTACTCCCTTCCCTTATTTCTTCTTGTTCAGGTTGGCGGCGCCGATGACGGCCACCACGATCAGGCCGATGATCACGGCGATCTGGCCGTTGGCGGTGGGGCCCTTGCCGGAGGAGGCCAGGCCGAAGTTGTGGCAGAAGGCGGCGCCGGTCACCATGCCCAGCACGGCCACGGAGGAGTCGCTGTTGCCGCTGCCGGAGAGGATAAGCTGACGCAGGGGACAGCCGCCCAGCAGGACGGAGGCAAAGCCCACCAGCACCATGCCCATCAGGTTCCACACGCCGTCATTGTAGGCCACGGGCTGGTCGGTAAAGGAGAAGTTGACGGGGTTGCCCAGGATCAGGTTGCCCACCAGCGCGGCCACGAAGATGGCCACAAAGCCCATGAGCAGATGGAAGTCCCGGAACATAATGGCGTCGCGGATGCCGCCCACCATGCACAGGCGGGTCTTCTGAGCCAGGGCGCCCACGATGAGGCCGGCGGCCAGGGCGATTACGATGGGAGCGTGCTTGGAGCCGGGGGCCTCCTCAGAGAAGAAGATGAAGGCGGGAGCGGCCACCAGCAGCACCAGCAGGGCCACGGTGATGGCGGGCATCAGGAAGCCCTCTACCTTGGGCTGGGGAGTGGACTTCTTCAGGGAGAAGCCGGCCTTCAGGAACAGGGTGCCCACAAAGATACCGATGACAAAGCCCACCAGGCCCATCAGGGCGTTCAGGTCGCCGCCGCCCAGGCGGAGGACCATGCGCAGGGGACAGCCCAGGAACATCAGCGCGCCCACCATCACGCAGAAGCCCAGCACAAAGCGGGCCATGGGGGACGAGCCGCCCCGGACGTTGAACTCCTTGCTCACCATGGCCATGACCATGGCGCCCAGGACCAGGCCGATGATCTCAGGACGGATGTACTGTACCACGGCGGCCCGGTGCAGACCCAGGGCACCGGCAATGTCCCGCAGGAAGCAGGCGATACAGAAGCCCATGTTGCCGGGGTTGCCCAGCTTGGTCAGGATGGCCGCGATCAGGCCCACCGCCAGGCCGGCCACAATGATCGGGCCATGCTCTTTCAGTTTTGTCATAAAAATTCCTCCTTATCCTCATACGCGCCACACAACGCATATCCTAAAAGCATTATAGACCATATGGGAAGGGAATGGAAATTGATAGAATCAATAATATAAAATATAATAAATAGACAAAAACAATAAATAAAATACTTTAAAATAAAAATCTATCGATAAACAATATCTTTATTTCAAATAAACTATTTCATTTTTAAGGGGAAAGGTGTATACTGATACCATACCCTTGAATGGCTGTGGCCCCAAAAGCGGCGCGGGCCCCGGCGTCTGCCGGGACCCGCGTCAAATCATGTTCTGTCAGCGCCCGGGACGGACCCGGACCATGTGTTCGCCTCTGGGGACCACCGCTCCGATGGCTGCGCCGGGCACCCCCAGATCGTGGAGCCGGTGGAGCAGCTCTTCCGCACGGGCCTCAGGCACGGTGATGAGCAGCCCACCGGCGGTCTGTGGATCGTAGAGGACGTCAGACCGCTCCAGGGGAATACCGCTCTCCACCACGACATCCTCGGCCAGGTAGCCCATGTTGTTGTAGGCCCCTCCGGGGATGATGCCGTCCCTGGCCAGTTCCAGCGCCTTGGGTACGATGGGGACCTGGTCGGCCCAGAGCTCAACGGTGTGGCCGCAGCCCTTGGCCATCTCCTGGACATGCCCCAGAAGGCCGAAGCCGGTGATATCGGTACAGGCGGTAGGATGGACGGGGAGCATGGCTTCCTGCCCTTTTTTGTTCAGGGTGGTCATGATGTCCAGCATCTCTTTGTATTCCCCATCGGAGAGGAGCCCCGCCTTGGCGGCGGTGGAGAGGACGCCGGTGCCCAGGGGCTTGGTGATGACCAGAATGTCGCCCTCCCGGGCGCCGTCGTTGGTGAGGATCTCCTCCGGGCGGGCAAAGCCCATGACGCACAGGCCGTACTTGGGCTCCTTATCCTCAATGCTGTGGCCGCCCACGATGACGGCCCCGGCCTCCATCACCTTGTCGTATCCGCCGGCCAGGATGCCCTGCACCGCGTCCAGGGGCAGGCAGCTGGGGAAGGTGAGCAGGTTCATGGCGATTTTGGGCGTGCCGCCCATGGCCCATACGTCGCTGAGGGCGTTGGTGGCGGCCACCTGTCCGAACTGGAAGGGGTCGTCCACGATGGGCGGGAAAAAATCCACCGTGGCGATCATGGCGGTGTCGTCATTGACGCGGTACACGGCGGCATCGTCGCTGGAGTCAAAGCCCACCATCAGGTTGGGATCATAGATGCGGGGCAGGTCGGCCAGCAGTTTTCCTAGGACACCCGGTCCTATCTTGGCCCCTCACCCGCCGGCCGACGTCATCTCGGTGAGCTTGTATTTCTTCGGTTCAGAGGACATGTTCCGCACCTTCTTTTATCATTTATTCTGGTAATTTTTAAAACGGTGCTTTTATTTTAGACCAAAGATAAGAAAATAGCAACAGGGAGAGGAACGAACATATGCAGCTCAAACAACTGGAGGTCTTTGTACAGGTGGCCCGGCTGAAAAGCTTTTCAAAAGCGGCCGACGCCCTCTATCTGACCCAGCCCACCATCAGTGCCCACATCAGCGCGCTGGAGGCCGAGCTGGGCACCAAGCTGGTCATCCGCTCCACCAAGGAGATCCAGCTCACGTCCACCGGCAGCGTGCTCTTTGGCTATGCTACCCAGATCCTGGGCCTGTGTGAGCGGGCGGAGCAGGACGTAAAAACAGCCTCGTCCGACATTCAGGGGGCGCTGTCGGTGGCGGCGTCCACGGTGCCCTCCCAGTATCTGCTGCCCCGGATCCTGCCCCACCTGCGCAAGCGCTATCCCAAGGTCTTTTTCCAGATCTACCAGGGGGACAGCAGCCAGGTGGCCCAGCGTATCTTTGAGAACGGGGCCGAGCTGGGCATCGTGGGATCCCCGGTCCAGAAGGCGGGCTGCGTCTGCACCCCCTTCTTCTCCGAGCGCATGGTCATCGTCACCCCCAATACCCGGGAATACCGGGAGCTGGGGGGCAGCATGACGGGCCAGGTGCTGCGCTCCAGCCCCTTCCTGGTGCGGGAGGCGGGCTCCGGCACCCGCAAGCGGAGCGAGGAATTCCTGCGGGGCATCGGTATCGATCCCCGGGAGCTGGTGCTGGCCGCCCAGTTCCAGAGCACCGAGAGCATCCTCCAGGGCGTGAAGAACGGCCTGGGCATCTCCATCGTCTCCGGCCTGGCGGCCACCGACTATGTCCGTATGGGGGCCATCCTGCCCTTTGACTATGACAGCCCTCTGCTGGACCGGCAGTTTTATCTGATCCACCACCGGAACCGGCCCCACTCCCCCGCCGCCGCCATGCTTTTGAAGGAACTGCCCCGCTTCTTCCAGGGAGAGATCATGGCGGGGGGCGACAACGAGCCTGTATAAAAGCTCCGTATACCCGGATAGAAAGGCCCTGAGGCGCGGCGCGTCTCAGGGCCTTGTCTGTTCATACTAGTTCTTGATAAAAAGCTTTAAAGCTTTTTATAGCGCCGTAGGTGCGTCAAGAACTGCATAAGACGGCGCAGCGTGCGTTAGCACGGTGCAAGTGTGCGCGGCACACGGGATTCTTAATTAAATTTTTTAATCAAGAATCAGTATCAGAGGGACAAAAAGCCCGGAGGCCTGTAAAAGACCCCCGGGCTTGTTTAATACGCGGGTAAAAAATCAGTTGAAGTACATGTCGATGCCGGTCTCGCCGATGTCGTACTCGTTGGGGATGTCGATCTTGCCGGCCTTGATGTCCTCGATGGTCTGCTCCACGGCGGAGACAACGTCCTCAGGCAGGGTGGCCTTCAGGTCCTCGTTCCACTGGAAGGAGATGATGCCGTCCTTCATGCCCAGGAACATGATGTCGCCGGTGGCCTCGCCGCTGACGATGGCGTCAAAGGCGGCCACATAGGCGCCGGGGGCGTCCACCATCATGTTGCCCAGGACCTTGTCGGGAGCGCCGGAGATGTAGTCGCCGAACACGCCGAAGGAGTACACGCCGTCAGCCTCGGACACAGCCTTGACCGCGCCGTTGTTGCCCTCGTCCGCGTTGGGGAAGAACACGTCAGCGCCGCTCTGGATCTGGTTCTTCACGGTCTCATAGGACTCGTTGGAATTGGAAGCGCTGAGCACGGCGAACTTGACGGTGGCGTCGGGGTTCACGCTCTTGGCGCCCAGGGCGAAGCCCACGCAGGGCTTGGTGAAGGAGGGCCAGTCACCGCTGACCACGGTGCCCAGGGTGCCGCTCTTGGAGAGCTTGCCGCCCAGAACGCCGCAGACATAGCTGCCTTCCTCAGTGCTCATGCACATGGGGAACTGGTTGTCGCCGGTGATGGAGCCGCCGTTGGTGACGAACCAGGTGTCGGGATAGTCGGCGGCGACTTCCTTGAAGTACTCGGCGAACTGGCCGCCCTGGCCGAACACGGCGGTATAGCCCTCGGCAGCCATGTTCTCAGCCTCGGCCCGGGCCACCTCGGCGGTGGTGACGGAGTCGATGATGCTGATCTGGCAGCCGTACTTGGCCTCGATGGCACGGATGCCGTCGGCGCCCTGCTGGCAGTAGCCGCCGTCAGTGGGGGAGCCGGGGAGCAGCACGCCCACCTTCAGGCTGGAATAGTCGGTCTCGCCGCCGGCGGGAGAAGAGGCGGCAGGAGAAGAAGCGGCGGGAGAAGAGGCAGCAGGAGCGGGGGTGGAATTAGAGCCGCTGCCGCCGCAGGCGGAGACGCCCAGAATCAGGGCGCCGGCCAGGAACAGGGGAAGCAGTTTCTTCATGGTACAGGTTCCTCCAAAAAATATTTATGAAAACGCGGACCGGTAAAGGGCACCGTTTTCATACCATGGGATCAGATGGGCTCGTTGGGGTCCAGCTCGTACTCGTTGGGCACGTCGATCTTGCCGGACTTGATATCCTCAATGGCCTGCTCGGCGGCGGAGACGACCTCCTCAGGCAGGGTGTCCTTCAGGTGCTCGTTCCAGGTGAAGCCCACGCAGCCGGTAGCCATGGTCTGCATCATGATCTCGGTGGGGACATTGCCGCTGAGAACGGCCTCCACTGCCTGGATGTAGCCCACGGAGTAATCGCACACCATGTTGGCGATGACCTTGTCGGGAGAGGTCTCGCTGAAGTCGCCCAGGCAGCCCAGCACATAGACGCCCTCGCTGTCCTCAGCGGCCTTGATGGCGCCCAGCTGACCCTCGTTGCAGTTGCCGAACACGAAGTCGGCGCCCTGCTGGATCTGGTTCATGGTGGTCTCATAGCACTCGTTGGCATTGGTGGAGCTGAGGACCGCGCCCAGGGCCTTGATATCGGGGTTGACGCTGCGGGCGCCCAGCTTCATGGCGTTGGTGTACTTCACATAGGAGGGGAAGTCGCCGCCCAGGGTATAGCTGATGGTGCCGGTCTTGCTCAGCATGGCAGCCACGATGCCCAGCACATAGCAGCTCTCCTCGGCGCAGACACACACCGGGAACTGGTTGGCAGTGACTACCTCGCCGCCCAGGGTGATGAAGCAGGTATCAGGATAATCGCCGCTGATCTCGGCCATGGGAGAGGTGCACTGGGCGCCGTGGCCGAAGACGATGCGGTAGCCGTCGGCAGCCATGTTCTCGGATTCGGACTTGATCTCCTCCGCGGTGACAGCCTCAACCACGTCCACCTGGTAGCCCAGCTGCTGCAGAGCCTTGCCGGCCTCGGCGCCCTGCTGGCAGAAGCCGCCGTCGGTGGGGGAGCCGGGGATCAGGATGCCGATGCGGACGGAAGAGGGGTCCGCGGTTTCCGCCGGGGCCTGGGACTGAGCCGGGGCGGAGGCGGCGGGCGCCTGGGAGGGAGCGGGAGTCGCGGTGGAGCCGGAGCCGCCGCCGCAGGCCGACAGACCCAGGAGCATGGAGCCGGCCAGGAGCAGAGAGAGCAGTTTTTTCATGGAAATAACCTCCTTAAACGCGGATATCCGCGCTGAAATGCAAAAGGGGTCCTGCAGGAGGACACACGACGGGCTGTATATGGAAAAAAGTGAGATATTGTGGGGAAAAGTAAGTCAATTCCAAGTATATTACACATTATAAGAGTGACTGACTGGAATGTCAATTGAAACAACGAGTTTTTAAACAAAAGCAGAAGACGGAGGCGGACATGAAATCATGTCCGCCTCCGTAAGCTGCATGTAGTTTGTAAGGGGTGAGAAGAGAAGGCTTAGAAGAAGCTCTCAGCGCCGACCTCGCCGATCTCATACTCGTTGGGGATGTCGATCTTGCCGGCCTTGATGTCCTCAATGGCCTGCTCGGCAGCGGAGACGACCTCCTCGGGCAGGGTGGCCTTCAGATCCTCGTTCCACTGGAAGGAGACGATGCCGTCGCCCATGCCCAGGAACATGATTTCGCCGGTGGCCTCGCCGGCCATGATGGCGTCAAACACGGCCACATAGGCGCCGGGGGCGTCGACCATGCTGTTGCCGATGACCTGATTGGGAGCGCCGGAGATGTAGTCGCCGAACACGCCGAAGGCGTAAACGCCGTCGCTCTCGGAGACGGCCTTGATGGCGCCGGAGGTGCCCTCATTGGCGTTGGGGAAGATGAAGTCAGCGCCGCTCTGGATCTGGTTCAGGGCGGTCTCATAGGCCTCGTTGGTGTTGGTGGCGCTCAGAACCGTGTTCTTGACCACGATCTTGTCGTTGACGCTCTTGGCGCCCAGGGCAAAGCCGACGCCGGGCTTGGTGAAGGAGGGCCAATCGCCGCCGGGGATGATGCCGATGGTGTTGGTCTTGGTCATCATGCCGGCGATGACGCCGCAGACGTAGCCGCCCTCTTCAGTGCTCATGCACATGGGGAACTGGTTGGCAGCGGTGACGGAGCCGCCGTTGGTGACAAACCAGGTGTCGGGATAATCCTGGGCCACTTCCTTGAAGTACTCGGCGAACTCGCCGCCCTGGCCAAAGACCACCTTATAGCCCTCGGCGGCCATATTCTCGGCCTCGGCGCGGGCAGCGTCGGCGGTGGTAATGGAGTCGATGATGGCAACCTGGCTGTCATCCAGGTTATACTTGGCCTGGATGGCGCGGACGCCGTCGGCGCCCTGCTGGCAGTAGCCGCCGTCGGTGGGGGGGCCGGAGAGCATGACGCCGATCTTGATATCGGCATAGTCATCGCCCGCGGGAGCCTGGGACTCCACGGGAGCCTTGGAGCCGGCGGGCGCCTGGGAGGGCGCGGGAGTGGAGCTGGAGCCGCCGCCGCAGGCGGTGACGCTCAAAAGCATAGCGCCGGCCAGGAACAAGGGAATCAGCTTTTTCATAGGGTTATCCTCCTTTTTTCTTGTTGGCACGCGGCCAAACGGTTACGGTATGCCCGGGACAGGGTCTGTCACAGACCCGCCGGACGGGGAACTATGCCTCCTGTTCGCGGACCGGAGTCCGCCGGCGCAGGCTTGGGCAGCCTTTATCGTCCTTCGGCATATGGACGTAAAGTGGAGCAGATCCCAAGGTCATACCGTGGTGCAGGGGTCTGCCGGCCCGATGGAAAGGATAGGCAAAGCAGGAGCCGGCAGCGGTCAGAACGCACAAAATACTATATATCATCATAATACTTTGTGGTTAACTTGCCCCTATATTAAAATAATTTGACCAAAAAGTCAAGATGTTTATCGTAAAATAAACCAAGGAAAAGTCCCGAAACGGGATATTTATCGTGCAAAATGACATTAACTAAACCGACCAGTTTTTTAAAAAAGTAATAAAACTATACCAACTGATAGAAAAAATAGATAAAATTGAACCCCAAAAGTGCCGCAAAAAATGATCTTCCTGTGCGGGCGGCGGTGGAAAGAGATGAAAATAACGGAAAGAGGATGGACAAAAAATCCTCCGGACGGGATGTCCGGAGGATTTGATTTACTTCTTTTTGCGGCTGTACGGGGTGTTTTCCAGGGGAAGCGTGGTGCGGAACTGTCCGTCCCACTTGTAATAGGCGCCCTGTACGGCGGGCGGGGTGGGGATGGAGGTGATCTCGCCGATGCCCACTGCGCCATAGCCCAGCGGGTCTGGGTTGGCCTCCACGATGATGGCTTCCACCGGAGGCGTCTTGTTGGCGCGGAACAGCCCCAGGGTGCCGAACTTGGCGGTGGGCCGGCCCTCCGACAGCGGGAAGTCCTCGGTAAGGGCGAAGCCCAGACTCATGACCACGCCGCCCTCGATCTGCCCCTCCACACTGAGGGGATTGATGGCCCGGCCCACGTCGTGGGCGGCCACCACCTTTTCGATGGTGCCGTCCTCATTCAGGCAGACCACCTGGGTGGCGTAGCCATAGGCCACGTGGGACACGGGGTTGGGCTTGTCGGCCCCCATCCTGTCGGTGGCGGCCAGATATTCGCCGTAAAATTCCCGGCCGTTCAGGTCAGAGAGGGACTTGCCCGCGTCCAGTTCCTTTTTCAGCTCCAGGCAGGCACGGCGGCAGGCCTCGCCGGTGATAAGGGTCTGGCGGGAGCCGGAGGTGGTGCCTGCGTCGGGCGCGATATTGGTCTCGGCCTGGGGATAGACCACCGCCTCCTGGGGCAGATGCAGGGTCTCGCAGGCGATCTGGGTCAGGACAGTGCCCAGACCCTGGCCGATGCAGGACGCGCCCGCCCGCAGCCAGATGCGGCCCTCCTCCACCGTGATGCGGCAGCGGCCCCAATCGGGCAGGCCCACGCCCACGCCGGCGTTCTTCAGCGCGCAGGCGATGCCGGCACGGGGATGGCTCTCATAGACCTCCTTCACGGCCTCCAGCGTCTCCACCAGGGCGGTGCCCGGGAAGGCGATCTGGCCGTTGGGAAGCACCTGGCCCGGCCGGATGGCGTTGCGGTAGCGGATCTCCCAGGGGGAGATGCCCACCATCTCGGCCAGCAGGTTCAGGTTGCACTCGGTGGCAAAGCAGCTCTGGGTCACGCCGAAGCCCCGGAAGGCGCCGGCGGGGGGATTATTGGTGTAGACGGCGGTGCCGTCGATGTCGATGATCTGATAGTTATAGGGGCCGGCGGCATGGGTGCACAGGCGCTGGAGCACCGGGCCGCCCAGGCTGGCATAGGCGCCGGTATCGGTGACCACTACCGCCTTCATGGCGGTAAGGTAGCCGTTCTCGTCGCAGCCGGTGGTAAACTCCATCCAGGCGGCGTGGCGCTTGGGGTGGATGAGGATGCTCTCGTCCCGGGTGAGCTTGACCTTGACGGGACAGTGGGTGTGGTAAGCCAGCAGCAGGGCATGGTGCTGGACGCTCACGTCCTCCTTGCCGCCGAAGCCGCCGCCCACCAGGGCGTTGACCACGTGGATCTTTTCGGGGGCCCATCCCATCATCAGTGCGCACTCGTGCTGGGTGTCGTAGGTGCCCTGGTCGCTGGTGTAGATCAGGGCCTCCTGGTTCCCGTCGTCCACCATGGCCACGGCGCACTCCGGCTCCAGGAATGCGTGCTCGGTGGGAGGGGTATAGTAGGTCCGGGTGACCACGTGGGCCGAGGCGGCCAGCGCCTCGTCGGCGTTGCCGCGGACCAGGTGCTCGTGGGCCAGGATATTGGAGGAGCTGCTCTCATGGACCAGGGGTGCTCCTTCCTTCAGGGCCTCGTGGGGGTCGAACACCGCAGGCAGCACCTCGTACTCCACGCGGATCAGGGCCTTGGCCTGTTCCACCTGCTCCATGGTCTCGGCGGCCACCAGGGCCACGGCGTCCCCCAGATAGTGGGTGATGTGCCCCACCGGGACCAGGGCGTCCCAGTCCTGCTTCAGGTGTCCTACCTTAAAAGAACCGGGAATGTCCGCGGCGGTGAGGACCGCCCTGACACCGGGCACCGCCTTGGCGGCGCTGGTGTCGATGGAGAGCACCCGGGCTCTGGGATACCGGGCGCGCAGGGCCGAACCCACCAGCATGCCCTCGATCTGAATGTCGTCGGCGTACTGCCCGTAGCCCAGGACCTTCTCGGGCACGTCCACCCGGTGGGCCCGCTGGCCCACGCCGGTGATGGCGGGGGGCGTCAGGTCCCTGCGGTCCTCCCGCAGGATGCGGGCCGCCAGTGCAATGGCGTCGATGATCTTCTTGTAGCCGGTGCAGCGGCAGATGTTGTTGCGGATGGCAAAGGCGATCTCATCCCGGGTGGGATCGGGATTCTGGTCGATGAGAGCCTTGCCGCACAGAACCATACCGGGAATGCAGAAGCCGCACTGGACGGCCCCCGCCTCGCCGAAGGCGTAGACGAATACTTCCCGCTCCCGTTCCGTCAGGCCCTCTACGGTGATAATTTGTTTTCCCTCAAATTTGGATACCTTCTGGACGCAGGCTTTGATGGGTTTGCCGTCCACCAGAATGGTGCATGCACCGCAGGCACCCTGGTCGCAGCCGTCCTTGACCGAGGTGAGCCCCAGGTCATGGCGCAGAAAGTCCAGCAGCTTCTTGTCCTCCTGAATGGAGACAGCGGCTCCGTTGACGTTCAGATCGAACATGAGGTTTGCCTCCTTAAAAAATGGCATTGGGGGAGTCTCCGAAGGGTCTGCGGCCTCCGCCCGCGTTTTTGGTGTGCTGTCGCAGGCTCCGCTTCTCTTGCACGAAGAAGTGCGAAAAAAAGAAGTTTTGCCTTCCATTTATAGCTTAACACTAATTATTTTGGAAAGCAATAGGAGGAGCATCGGCGGAATACACAAAAATCAAAAAGAGTTTTAGTAAAAATAAAAAATTTTTAGATTGCCACTTGACTTATGAGTTTATAATTGCTATTATGAATGCAGAAAGCGGAAGAAATTCCGTGAGGGATCTCTAAATTTTTACGGAGGCGAAAGAAGTAAAATGGAGATGGAACAGATCAAATGGGTACCCAACCGGATGCCCAAAAGCGACGACAAGTGGCTGGAGATCATGTCGCTGGAAAACGTGGCCAAGGCCCGCGCATTCCACAGCAGCTTTCCCCAGTACCAGTGGACGCCGCTGGCCAACCTGAGCCGTATGGCCAAGTACCTGGGCCTGAGCGGCCTGTATGTGAAAGATGAGTCCCACCGCTTTGGACTCAACGCTTTCAAGGTGCTGGGCGGCTCCTTTGCCATGGCACGCTACATTGCCCAGCAGATGGGCAAGGACGTGTCTGAGATGACCTACGACTACCTGACCAGCGAGCGGCTGCGCCGTGAGTTCGGCCAGGCCACCTTCTTCACCGCCACGGACGGCAACCACGGCCGCGGCGTGGCATGGGCGGCCAACCGTCTGGGGCAGAAAGCGGTCGTACATATGCCCAAGGGCAGCTCCATGGCCCGCTACAACAACATCGCCAAGGAGGGCGCCAAGGTCACCATCGAGGACGTGAATTACGACGACTGCGTCCGCATGGCTGCCGCTGAAGCAGAGGAGTGCGAGAACGGCGTCATCGTGCAGGATACCGCCTGGGAGGGCTATGAGGACATCCCCTCCTGGATCATGCAGGGCTACGGCACCCTGGCCTCTGAGACTGCCGACCAGCTCCGTGAGATTGGTGTGAACCGTCCCACCCATATCTTCGTCCAGGCCGGCGTGGGCTCCCTGGCCGGCGCTATCCAGGGCTTTTTCCAGAACCTGTTTCCCAATGATCCCCCCAAGGTGGTGGTCATGGAGACCTCGGCTGCCGACTGTCTGTACCGCGGCGCGCTGGTGGGCGACGGCAACCCCCGTATCGTCACCGGCGATCTGAAGACCATCATGGCCGGCCTGGCCTGCGGTGAGCCCAACATCATCGGCTGGGACATCCTGCGCAACCACACCAGCGTCTTTACCTCCTGCCCCGACTGGGTCTCCGCCAAGGGCATGCGCATGCTGGGCGTCCCCTGCGAGGGAGATCCGGTGGTCATCTCCGGCGAGTCCGGCGCTGTGGGCATGGGCTGCCTGGACGCCATCATGAACAACCCCGCTTACAGCGATCTGAAGGAGTATCTGGGCCTCAACCGCTTCAGCCACGTGCTGCTGATCTCCACCGAGGGCAACACCGATCCTCAGAAGTTCCGCCGCATCATCTGGGACGGCGAGTACCCCACCACCAACACGCCTATGGCTGAGTACGAAGGTTATCGGATGAGCAAGTAAGGAAATTTCCGGGCATATCCACAGGAACCGAACATGTTCTCAGCACGACGGCGGCCCCGCGGCCGGGGGGCCGCCGTCTGTTACCCCTGGCATTTACATAAAAAGTCATATATGTAATTTGGAGGAATGAATTATGAACTTTGAACAGATCAAAGCTGCCGCCGAGGGTTATCGGGCGGACATGAGCCGGTTCCTGCGGGACATGATCTCCCATCCCAGCGAGAGCTGCGAGGAGAAGGACGTGGTCATGTGCATCAAGGCCGAGATGGAGAAGCTGGGCTATGACAAAGTGGAGATCGACGGCCTGGGCAATATCATCGGCTGGATGGGCGAGGGCGACAAGATCATCGCCATCGACTCCCACATCGACACCGTGGGCATCGGCAACATCAACAACTGGACCGCTGACCCCTACAAGGGCTGGGAGGACGACGCCATCATCTACGGCCGGGGCGGCTCTGACCAGGAGGGCGGCATGGCCTCCGCCGTG
>JALEZN010000004.1 GCA_022772585.1 Clostridiales bacterium | reverse complement strand
GGCAGAATCGTCATAGGCCCAGCTCTCGTCCGCCCGGTCGGCGGGGCAGTCGGGCAGCTCGTCGGCGGCGGTGAGCACGCCGCCGTTGAGGGCGGTGGCGGCGATGGAGCGGGCGTCCATCAGGGCCACGTAGGAGATCTGGCCCTCGCCGGGCTTGGAGCCCTCCCGGTTGGGGAAGTTGCGGGTGGAGTGCCGGATGGAGAAGGCCCCATTGGCGGGCACGTCGCCGGCGCCGAAGCAGGGCCCGCAGAAGCAGGAGCGGATGGATGCGCCGGAGGCCATCAGCGAGGCGATATAGCCCTGGCGGGTAAGCTCCAGGTTGATGGGCATGGAACCGGGGTAGCAGGACAGCCAGAAGGCGTCGGAGCCGATGCCGTGCCCGTCCAGGATCTGGGCGGCCCGCACCAGGTTCTGATAGGTGCCGCCGGAGCAGCCGGCGATGACACCCTGATCCACCCGGAACCGGCCGTCCACGATCTTGTTGGCCAGAGGCGCGGCGTTCTTCACGCCCAGCTTCTCGGCGGCGTCCACGTCCACCTGATGGAGCAGGTCGGCCATGTTGGCCTTGAATTCCTTAATGGTGTAGGCGTTGGAGGGATGGAAGGGCAAGGCGATCATGGGTTCAATGGAGGACAGGTCGATCTCCAGCGCTCCGTCGTAGTAGGCCCCGTCGGCGGGGGCCTGCTCCCGGTACTGCTCCCCCCGTCCCAGCAGGATAAGCTGGTTTTGGGTCTGCTCATCGGTGGACCAGACGGAGGACAGGCAGGCAGTCTCGGTGGTCATCACGTCGATGCCGCTGCGGTAGTCCATGGACAGGCTGGCCACGCCGGGACCGAAGAACTCCATCACCGCGTTCTTGACCACCCCCTCTTTAAAAGTAGCCCCAATGATGGCAAGGGCCACATCCTGGGGGCCCACGCCGGGCCGGGGGGCGCCGGTGAGGTAGATGGCCATAACTTTGGGATAGGCAATATCATAGGTCTTGCACAGCAGCTGGCGGGCCAGCTCGGGGCCGCCCTCGCCGATGGCCATGGTGCCGAAGGCGCCGTAGCGGGTGTGGGAGTCGGAGCCCAGGATCATCCGGCCGGGGGCGGCGTACCGCTCCCGCATGTAGGAGTGGATGACCGCCTGATGGGCGGGGACGAACTCGCCGCCGTACTTCTTAGCGGCGGACAGGCCGAACACGTGGTCGTCCTCGTTGATGGTGCCGCCCACGGCGCACAGGGAGTTGTGGCAGTTGGTGAGCACATAGGGCAGGGGGAATTTCTCCAGTCCGGAGGCCCGGGCAGTCTGGATGATGCCCACATAGGTGATGTCGTGGGAGGCCATGGCATCAAAGCGGATGGCCAGACGGTCCATGGTATCCAGCGTATTGTGGGCTTTCAGGATGGCGTAGGCCATGGTGCCCGTTTTGGCCTCCTCCGGGGCCTTCAGGCCGGCAGCAGGGCCGTCCTGAGCGGGGATAAAAGCGCCGTTTTGATAGTAAACGCCGCTGCGGGTCATTTTTATCATAAAACGTTCCCTCCGGTCATTACTTTTTCAGTGCTTTATTATACTAAATCGCGCATGGAAACGCAAGGGGGAGGTTTTGGACGGCTACAGACAAGGCACGCCGCCCCGGCGCGGGAGAAAGAGGCCGGTATATGAGAACTTGATCCGGCTTTTCTTTTGGTAAAATTTATGTTAACTATTTTTCTGATCTGTCATTGACGAACTCTGGCGATTCAGGTAAAATTATGTCACCTGCATGATTTTACCGCAAAGGAGCCCGCCATGAAGAAAGCCATATCCTCCCTTTTTCTGCTGTTTGCCCTGCTGGTCTGCCTGCTCCCGGCCCGGGCCGCCGGTCCGGCCGGCACCCTGTCCGCCTATTTCTACAGCGAGACAAACGGCCGCTACGATCCGCCGGTGGAGACCGACCGGGTCTCTCTCACGCTCAACGGCAGTCCCCTCACCCCTGACGGCGTGCCCGCCCTGATCCAGTACATCGGCGGCGACGGGCGCACCCTGGTTCCGGTCCGCCTAGTGGCTGAGGCGCTGGACGCCCAGGTGCTCTGGGTGGCCGCCACCCGGCAGGTCATCATCCTCAAGGGCGAGGACAACATCGTGCTCACCCTGGGCTCGGCCCAGGCCACCATCAACGGCACGCTCACCGATCTGCCCGGCGGCGTGCCCGCCGGCGCGGTGAAGTGCAACGGGCTGGAGAGCACCATGGTCCCCCTCCGCTTCGTCTCAGAGGCCCTTGGCGCCGATGTGGGCTGGGACAACGACACCTTTACCGCCTCCATCCAGACCGTGGCGCCCCCTCCCACTCCCACCCCAACACCGACTCCAACGCCTGTACCGTCTCCGTCCCCCACGCCCTCTCTCCCGTCTGAGGAGGACCGGGGCCGGGTCGTATCGCTGGAGAGCGACGACAACGCCCAGTCCCTTTTCATTGCCACCGACCACGTACCCAGGATCCAGGTCACGGACCTGGGCGACCGGGTGGCGGTGGACATTCTGGGCGTCACCATCTCCCCCACCTACGGCACGGTATCCATGGAAAACGAGGTCATGACCGGCGTGCGCTATGCCCAGCATGACTACGGCTCACTGGACTATGACTATCCCCACGTGGTCCGTTTCGTCATCGACCTGAAGGAGGGCGCCACTTATGCCGCGAATCTGAAGGTGGCACAGGAGGTAGGCGGCATCCGCATCACTTCCTACCATACGGAGGATCCATCCGATCTTCCTGAGATCCCGGCCGACCCCATCGACCCGTCCAAAAAGACCATCTGCATCGACCCCGGACACGGCGGCTCGGCCTCGGGCGCGTACTACGAGGGCATCATGGAAAAGGACCTTACCCTCCCCATGAGCCTGATGCTCCGGGATATTCTGGTGGAACGGGGCTATAATGTGGTGATGACCAGGGACACCGATGTGTACATGGACCTCTATGACCGCTGCGTCATCGCCAACCAGGTGAACGCCGACGTGTTCGTCAGTATCCACTGCAATGCATCGGCCACCAGCAGCACCTTCCAGGGGCTCTTCACCTATTATCACCCCAGCAGCAACCGGAGCAAAAAGTTTGCCCAGTATGTCCAGAACGCCGCGGCGGAGGCCACCGGCGCCATCAACCGCGGAATCCTCAACAATGACTATGTGGTCCTGCGGGAGACCGACATGGCCGCCGTGCTGGTAGAAACCGGCTTTATGACCTGCCACGACGAGCTGATGCGTCTGGCCGATCCCGGCTACCAGCAGAGCATGGCGGAGGGCATCGCCGAGGGCGTGATCCAGTACCTCAACAGCGTCTCCGACAACTCCTGACCGTAAAAAACGGACTGCCGCTGATGCGGCAGTCCGTTTTGGTATCTCTTACTGCTTGCCCATCGCCTTGTCAAAGTGGCTCTCGATCTGCTTGGTGAACTCCAGCGCCGAATTATAGCCCATCTTCTTGTGGCGGTTGTTCATGGCCGCCACCTCAATGATGGACGCCAGGTTGCGCCCGGGCTTGACGGGGACGGTGATGGTGGGGACCTTCACCTCCAGGATCTCCATATAGAGCTCGTCCACGCCCAGCCGGTCGTAGATCGCGTCCTCCCGCCAGGGCTCCAGATTGATGACCAGGTTGATCTCAGACTCCTCCTTGACGGCGCTCATGCCGAACAAGCGGCGCACATCCACCACGCCGATGCCCCGCAGCTCAATATAGTGGCGGATGAGTTCGGGGGCCATGCCCACCAGGCTGCCCGTGTTGACCCGGCGGATCTCCACTGCGTCATCGGCGATCAGGCGGTGGCCGCGCTTGACCAGCTCGATGGCGGTCTCGCTCTTGCCCACGCCGGAATCGCCCAGCAGCAGCACGCCCTCGCCGTAGACCTCTACCAGCACGCCGTGGCGGGTAATGCGGGGGGCAAGGTGATTGTGCAGCGAGGTGACAATGGCGCTGATGATGGCCGAGGTGGTATCGTGGCAGCGAAGGACGGTGCGGTCATACTTTTCCGCCATCTCCATGCACTCTGGGAACGGCTCGATCCCCCGGGCCACGATAAAGGCCGGGATCTGCTCCCGGAACAGGGTATCGAACCGGATCTGCCGCTCTTCCGCGCTGATACCGTCCAGGTACGTGCTCTCCACCAGACCGATGACCTGGATACGGTTGGCATCAAAATAATCGAAAAATCCGGTCAGCTGCAGACCGGGGCGGTTGATATCCTCCGAAGAGATGGCCACATCCCGGTAGCCCTCGGCTCCGCGGAGCACTTCCAGTTGGAATTCATCAATAAGCGTACCCAATTTCACGCTGCTGACACTGGCCATAGCGCACTTCCTCCCTATTGATCATAATCGCTGTTCGGTTCAGTATACCACCTGGGGCGGCTGGTTGGCAACCACCCCTTCCAAAACATCTTTTTTGATTTTCCCTCTTGCATTCTGCCATTTTTTCTGCTAATATATCATTCGATGCTTTTATGAGCGCATATTCTGCAAGCGAGGAGGTTCAAGCGAATGGCCAAATGTGAATTCTGTGACAAGGGCGTTGTGTTCGGTATCCAGGTCTCCCACTCTCATCGCCGCTCCAACCGGCCCTGGAAGCCCAATGTGAAGCGCGTCAAGGCGATTGTCAACGGCACGCCCAAGCACGTCTATGTGTGCACCAGATGCCTCCGTTCGGGTAAGGTCACCCGCGCTGTGTAATTTTTTCCACAGAACAGGAACAAGCGCCTCCGCATCAGCGGAGGCGCTTTTCTATTGCCTGCTCTGGCGCGCCCTCCCGCTCTTTACTTGCCCAGGGCGGCATTTTTCCGCCAGGACGCCTCCACCGCGTCGATGACGGCGGCACGGAATCCATGGCGCTCCAGAGCCGCCACGCCCTCAATGGTGGAGCCGCCGGGGGAACACACCGCGTCCTTCAGCGCGCCGGGATGACTGCCGCTCTCCAGCACCATGGCCGCCGCCCCCATCAGCGTCTGGGCGGCGTAGTCCTGCGCGGCGGTCCTGGACAGGCCGGCCAGCACTCCGCCGTCTGCCATGGCCTCGATGAACTGATAGACAAAGGCGGGACCGCAGCCCGCCACCGCCGAGAAGGCGTCCATCTGGCGCTCTTCCAGGCGGCGTACCAGCCCGGAAGAGCGCAGGATCTCCTCTACCGCGCTGAAATGGGCCTCATCCACGCCGGGGGCACCGCACAGGGCAGTCATTCCCTTTCCGATGGCACAGGGGGTGTTGGGCATGATGCGCAAAATGGGCATCCCCGCGGGAGCCCACTGGGCCAAAGTCTCTGTCGTGAGGCCGGCCGCCATGGAGACCAAGACCTGCCCTTCCGTCAGGACAGGGGCGATGCTCTCCAGCAGCCCCTGCATCATGTGAGGCTTTACGCCCAGGAATATATATCCGGCCCCTGCAGCCGCCTCCGGCACCCCGGCCGCCGTGCAGCCGGTCTCGGCCGCCAGGGCCTCCGCCTTGGCCGCCGTCCGGTTGGCGATGACCACCTGCTCCGGCCCGATGGACCGGCAGGCCGCCCGCACCAGCGCCCCGCCCATATTGCCCGTTCCTAAAAATGCCGCCTGTTTCATGTGGCAAGACCTCACTTTCTTTTGCCACAGTGTATCACATCAGTGCGGCAAAGGCAATGCCGGGCTTTTCTCCCCTGCCCGGCCAGTTCCACCGTTTTCTCCTTGTCAATCCCTATAAACCTATAGTATAATAGATTTGCCGTCTGAAAGGCGGACATTTTTACTTTCGATTGTTTAGGAGTGTTGTATTATGAGCCGGATGGTCGGTACTGTTTCGAGAGGTATCCGGGCTCCCATCATCCGCAGCGGAGACGACCTGGCGCAGATCGTCCCCGCGTCCATTCTGGAGGCCGCCGCCGAGGACGGCTTCTCCATCCATGACCGCGACGTGATCGCCATGACCGAGGCCATCGTGGCCCGCGCCCAGGGCAACTACGCCTCTGTGGACGACATCGCCGCCGATGTAAAGGCCAAACTGGGCGGCGGGACCATCGGCGTCATCTTCCCCATTCTCAGCCGTAACCGCTTTGCCATCTGCCTGCGCGGCATCGCCAAAGGCGCGAAAAAAGTAGTACTGATGCTCAGCTATCCTGCCGACGAGGTGGGCAACCATCTCATCGACCTGGACGTGATGGATGAGAAGGGCATCGACCCCTACCGGGACGTGCTGACCCTGGAACGCTTCCGCGAGCTCTTCGGCTGTCCCAAGCACCCCTTTACCGGCATGGACTACGTGGCCTATTACGGCGACCTGATCCGGGAGAGCGGCGCTGAGGTGGAGATCATCTTCGCCAACGATCCCCGTGCCATCCTGAGCTATACCAAAAACGTGCTGGCCTGCGATATCCACACCCGCCAGCGCACCAAGCGCCTGCTCAAGCAGGCCGGAGCCGAGCGGGTGTACGGCCTGGACGAGATCCTCAACGCCCCGGTCAACGGCAGCGGCTGCAACGAGAAATACGGCCTTCTGGGCTCCAACAAGTCCACCGAGGATATGGTGAAGCTCTTCCCCCGGGAGTGCCAGGAGCTGGTGGAGTCCATCCAGCGGACCATGCTGGAAAAGACCGGCAGGCACGTGGAGGTCATGGTCTACGGCGACGGCGCCTTCAAGGACCCTGTAGGCAAGATCTGGGAGCTGGCCGACCCGGTGGTCTCCCCCGCCTATACCGCCGGTCTGGAGGGCACGCCCAATGAGCTCAAGCTCAAGTACCTGGCCGATAACGACTTTGCCGCCCTCTCCGGCGACGCTCTGAAGGAAGCCATCAAGGACGAGATCAAGAAGAAGGACGGCAGTCTGGTAGGCAAGATGGCCTCCGAGGGCACCACGCCCCGCCGTCTCACCGACCTGATCGGCTCCCTGTGCGACCTGACTTCCGGCTCGGGCGACAAGGGCACCCCCATCGTCTATATTCAGGGCTACTTTGACAATTACACCACCGAGTAAACATTCAGGCGCCCCGCGGCTATGCCGCGGGGCGCCCGTTCTGTCTTTTTGCGCGGCAGTCCCTTATGGGGTGGCCCGGTCCGCCAGCATGGCGTCCACCTCATCCCGGGTGCAGCGGATGTCCGCCTCCCCTACCCGGTGATAGGTGCCGAAATAGGGGTCCCGGCCCACCCAGACCGGCCGGCAGCGCCGGTCAGCCTGGGGAACGGCGATAACGATGATGTCCCCGCTCCCGGTGCCTTCCACCCAGGCCCGCCCGTCCGAGACCAGGTCCACGCTGGCTACGGCCGGGTCCCTCACCAGCGACAGGAACTCCTCCAGCATCTCCCCGGCGTCCAGCAGTCCCTGGGTACGCAGAGAGTGGTCGGGCAGCTCCTCCACCCCCAGCAGGATGACCCCACCGCCGGCGTTTGCAAAGGCGGAATAAGACTCCCATATGCTCTCCGGCAGGCCTCCGGTGGCCAGTTTTGCCTCCAGACGGCCGTCCTCCCGGTATCGCTCCATGTGTGTGAAATCGTACATGGCGCTCACTCCCTTCTGTTTCCTCCAGTATAGCGGACTCCCTGGTTCCCGGCAAGCCGGGCGGAAAAATTTTGCGCATATCTCAAAAATTCGGTTGACAAACAGGGCGTATCCCGCTATAATAATCAAGCGGTCTGAAATTGAGACCGCTTCTGTGCGGATGTGCTGGAACTGGTAGACAGGCACGTTTGAGGTGCGTGTGTCCATGACGTACGGGTTCAAGTCCCGTCATCCGCACCATTCAAAAATTCCCGGAGTCCCTGTGTTTGCAAGGGTTCCGGGAATTTTATTTTTGCTCTGTCGGGCCGTTTGGCCGTTGTTTGGCCGTTATGGCCCCAAAAACGGGCATTTAAGCCTCTCATGTGGGCTTCCAGTTCTCCATACGACAGCGCTGCCGTTTTTGCGCGGTGTCCAAATTGGGCACAAAACCCGAGCGGGTATCCTGCCGATCTGCGCAGGCGCCCGCTCGGGTTGATCATTTCATGCGCTGCCCCTCGCCCGCTTCTGGTGGTCCAGGGAAAGCGCTTCGGCTACCGCCTCACCTGCTCGGGCCTGGGCCTCCGCGAAGGTATGGGCGTAGATGTTGAGGGTTGTGGTCACCTGGGAGTGTCCCAGGGAGGCAGAGACGGTGCGCACGTCGGCGCCGCTGTTGATGAGCAGCGTGGCGTTCAGGTGGCGGAAGTGGTGGACACCCAGGAAGCGCTGTCCGGTCTCCCGGCAGAAGTCCTGCAACCAGTGGTAGGGCGTGTTGGGGTGCATGGGCTCCCCGAAGGCGTTCACAAACAGGCGCTGCGAGTCGTGCCACTGGTCCCCCAATAGCAGCCGCTCCTGGGCCTGTTCGGCCCGGTGCTGCCGCAGCACGTCAAAGACGGCGGCGGGGAGCTTCAGGGCCCGCTGGCTCTGGGTGGTCTTGGTGGTGTCGGTGAACACGCCACGCTCCTTCAGGTATTGGCTGGTGCGCCTGATCCGGATTACCCGGTTTTCAAAATCTAGGTCGGGCCACTCCAGGCCCAGCAGCTCCCCACGGCGGAAGCCACCGTAGATCGCCAGCACGAAGAAGGCACGGTACTTGGTGGGGGCGTTCTCCAGGCTCTCCAGGAAGGCCTGGGCCTCCTCCAGGGTATAGCACTCCTTTTCCTTCCGCTCTGCGTGGGGCAGGGTGACGTTCTGAGCCGGGTTGTGCTGGATCATCCCCATGCGCACGGCGTAGCTCAGAACGGAGGACACAAAGCCGTGATAATTGCGTATGGTCTTGGGAGACAGGGAGCCCCTGGGCTCGATGGTCTCAAAGATGGCTGCATAGTCTTTCCCCAAGGCTTTGGAGATCTTCTTTGCAGTGGGGAGGGTGATGGAGTCACCCCCGCAGAGGCTGGAGATGGTAGAGGCACTAAGACCAGCCTGTTGGGCCAGCTGCCGCTGGTTCATATCCCGCTCGGATAAGATGGCCTTAAGGTCCACCTTCGATCGGGCGCGGCCCTCCCGCTGGCTGACGCCATCCTTGCCCAGGTCGTTGATAAAGGTCTGGATGTGGCGCGGTGTCAGCTTGTCCAGGCGGATGTGGCCCAGGGCGGCGTAGGTGCGCCCCTCCAGCTGGTGGAGCCGGGCCACGCTGCGGGCCCGAAGTGAAGGATTTGCGTACTCCTCAAACCACTGCTTGCAAAAAGTCTCAAACTTCACGGAGCCGCCCCAGCCCTGGCCGGAGCACTTTTCCTCAAACAGGACGGCCTGACGCTGGACCTCCTTCTCGATCTGACGGGGCGTCATGCCGGGGCTGGGCTTCCAGGTCATGGAACGGGAGACCTGCTTTCCCCTGGCGTCATAGCCGCAGTATGCCCGGATGCGGTAGGTCTCGCCCCGCTTTGTGATGGTGGGCATGGTTTTTCTCCTTCCCTTTTCCAGCCCCGTGTGGTACAATTAAAGGGCATACAGGGCCTGTATTTAGCGTGCTGGATCTGTTGCAACTGACCGCCTCGGTGTTCGTAGCACCGGGGCGGGTTTTTGTTGACTATGGTCCTTTTAAATCTGGATTGCTAGCTAATTCCATGACAGCATCTAAAGCAAGACGTTTTCCATCAAAATTTAACTCATCAAAAGTGGAAATGTATACGTAACGCATTAAATTGATAAAAAAGCTGCTATTTTGCAATTCATCGTGAACATTATTAAACAACTCAGCTGCTTTTTTGAATTGACTCTTTTCATCATCTGAAAGTATTATTGTCTTTCCTTGTTTTCGAGGCTTCAAGCTCTTGTCAAGGTTGTAGATTATTGAAAGTGCTTCATTTAAAGAGGGACTAACGGGACTCATATCAACAATTTCCATTATATTGATACCTAAAGCATCGGCTATTTTTTCTACGGTTTCAAACTTAGGCTTTCTTACAGATGTTTCATATTGTCCTATCATTGATGCGGAAACGCCAAGTTTTTGTGCCAACTCTTTTTGGGTTAATCCTTTCTCTTTTCGCAGAGCTCGAATTCTATCACCGATAGTCAAAATATCACCCCCAATCATAGGACAACCATACAATAGCACATTCAAAAGAAAAAAACAAGCAAAAGTTAAAGTTTTCTCTTGACATTAGCAAATGATTGGATTATCATGCAGATAAGCAAATGCTAATTTTTTGAGTGGGAGGTGAGCAAATGAGAATTGATAGAGTGAAGTTTGCAACTGAACTGGCTAGGGCGGACCTGAGCATAAAGCAGTTAGCAGAGCGGGCAGGCCTGTCAAGAGTAACTATCACATCCGTTAAGGGCGGAAAATCTTGCTCTAAGACAACAGCGCAGAAGCTGGCGGCAGGGTTAGGCATAAATATCGTGGATATTGTGTCTGAAGCCGACCATTAAGAATGTGTCCAAATTGGACACGGGAAGGAGGAACGAGCATGGCAGCACTGCCCAGGATGAGGAGCGCGGAGGGCGTACTTGCGGAGCTGAAGGCCCAGGACCCGGAGACCAAGATCACCCTGAACTTTATCCGGGCCCTGATCCGCAGCGGGGAGATTCCCGTGGTCCAGGCGGGGCGGATCAAGCTGGTGAATATGGATCTGGTCTTTGACTACCTGGCTAACCAGGGGACCAGCAAGCCCATCAGCAGGAAAGCCCAGTGTCTGAAGGAGGTGAGACCGTGAAGGAGTCCACTCTGGAGTGCGCGGCCTTCTGCCTGATCCTGGGCCTTGGGGCCTGTGCGGACGGTCTGGCGGACGCCACGGGCGGTATGGCCGTCCTGATGGGCGGCGTGGCTCTCTCCGGTGCGCTGGTACGTCTGGCCCACTCCAGGGCCTGGGACCGAGAGCGGGACCCCGCAGAGGCCACAGAAGCCCCCAGGAGCGCCACGGCTATCCTGCTACTCTACGAGCGGAAAAAGCCCTCAGAGGGCAAAAGAAAAGCCGCTGCGGTGATAACGACACCGCAACGGCAGGTGAAACAAAGTGCTCAAGCAATTATTTCACGCCCCTATTTTACCGGGGTGAAGGGAGATTGTCAAATTGAATTTTAAGATGATAGAGGCCCTGCTCCTGGCCTCCGAAGGCTATACCGGGACCATTGATGCTGATTTCCTGCATCTGAAAGGGGCAAAAAACAGTACTGAACATTTATATGACGAGCTGGCGAAGGTAGGGTTGACATCTGAGAAAATGCCCGATGATCTGGACGAAGCGTTGGTGCGGGTGGAATCGGAGTATGAGCGTCAGGGCTTTATCAGCGGTTTCCGCATGGGTGCAAAACTTATGATAGAGTGCATTGGCCCCGCTCCGCTGGAGGCCTGGAACCCAAACGAGGTGGGTAATCCACTCTCCAGGGTGCGCTGAGCATCGAAGAGAAGCCATACATAGCCGAGCGGGACAGGTTTTTTCCTGTCCCGCTCGATACAGGAGGGATAGCCCATGGGACAGCGAGGAAACAACATCAGCCCGGCACGGCGGCAGCTCAATCTAAAAAACTCAAGGGACAAGCTGGAGGGGCTGCTTGCGGCCAACTTCCGGGAAGGGGCACAGCTGGTGACACTGACCTATGGGGAAGGCGCGCGGACGCCGTCCAGGAAGCTGGCGGACCTACAGGTCCGGGACTGGCTCCGGGCAGTACGGGACAAGCGGGGCCCACAGCTGCGCTACATCAGAGCCACAGGATGGGAGAACAACGGGCGCGGATGTCCGGTCCACCGGATCGTTATGGCCTTCCAAGGGGCCTCTGTGGCCTCGCTGGCGGACCTGTGGGAGCATGGGTACCGTTATGGTGGAAGCGGTACAGAGCGAGGCCATAGAGTCCCTGGCGGCTATCCTCATGCGCCCGGCTCTGGAGGCAGAGCGGGGCCCTGTGCCTTGTGGCCGCATGTGGTCCCCGTCAACCGGGCTGATTCGCCCGGAACAGAAAGGAGAAAAACGGTATGAACTATCTGACGCACACAGCGGAGGAGTATCTTGCAGGCGTTAAATATTTTAAGAAGCTGGTCAAGGCGGGGCTGAAAGAGCCGGATCGGAGTATGTCTGACCTGGCGCTGGAGGCTCTACGGTATGCAGCCGTACGGATGGAGAATCCGCCCCTGACCTTGAACCACCTGAAACAGATGCACGGCCAGCCAGTCTATTGCAGCAGCTCGACAGGCGGACCGGTCGGCGGCGGAATCATCGATGCCCGTAAGGAACAGGTGATCCTGCTGGACCACGGCGGAGTGTGGCGGGATACCTGGTTCTGGAACAGCACCGGGAAGTATTACAGGTTCCCCCTGAATGGGGTGGACCTGCTGAGGCCGGACGGCCAAGAATAACAAGATGTGCCAGAGCCTGAGCCATTGCGCCTGAGCCAGAGCCAACGGTGAACGAGCGGGAGCAGCTGCTCCCGCTCCAAAGTGAGCCGTTGCTCTGGCTCTTATTATATCCGCAAAGGGAGGCGCGGACACATGGCAAAGCGTAAAAAGACCATCACGGCGGGGTGCATCGTCAAGACCATCCTCTACACGGCCCCGGAGCCACGGGACGGGGCGCGGGCCAGGGCGGAGAAGTCCCGCATGACCACCGCCGCACAGAAGGCCATGAACGACAAGACAGCCCGCGGGCGGCTGGAAATGCTGCTTGCGGCCAACTTTGTGGGTAAGGACCTGTTTGTCACGCTGACCTACCGCAACGCCAATCTCCCAGTGAAGCGGGCCGGGGCTGTGAAGAATGTGCGAAAGTTCCTGCGGCAGCTCCGGGAGCACCGGAAGGCCCGTGGGCAGGAACTGAAATACGTCTACACCACCGAGGAGAAACACGGGGATGCACGTCTCCACCACCACCTGATCATAAACGCCACGGATCGGGACATTGAGACCATCCGCAGCCTGTGGCCCTACGGGGACATTATTGACCTGGAGTACGTGAAGGACCGGGACTATGAGACCATGGCACTGTACTTGACGAAAGAGAGCGTGGAGGGCCGCCCGGTGGGCGCGCAGATGTGGACCAGGAGCCGCAATCTGGAGGAGCCGAAGGTGGAGACATGCTTTGTACCGGATGATACGGCCCTTGCCGTCCCGCTCGGATGCCATGTCATCGAGCGGGAGGAAAAGGTCACGGAGTACGGCAGTTACAGCTACATCAAGTACCGGGTGCCTCATTGGCGCCAGCAGCAGAATAGAAGCCCTCTGAGGGACGATATGGAAGCGTCCTCAGGGGCCTTAATATCTTACTTGTAAGTATATATAACTTTAGAACAAGGGCCAGAGAAAGCGTGGAAAGGCCGTTGCCTTGCTCCAGAATGTGCGATATGCTGTTGCAAAGGGCAGACAGAGACGCGCACGGGGGCGGCAGGCGCGCGATATGGACCGGGAGGGCGGAAGTATGGGCAGAGCAGCAGGGCAGGAAGTGACGTGCAGAGTGACCCAGGGCGGGGCCTGGGTGCTGTGTCCGGTGTGCCGGAGGGGGAAGGTACTGAAGCTGACGGAGGAGACCAGGGCACAGGGGCTGGTCCTGTACTGCCGCAGCTGCAAGCATGAGAGCGTGGTGGAGATCGTGCCGGGAGACCGGGAGAATGGACTGCCGAGGGTGCGGCTGGCGGCCAGAACCGGGGCGTAAAACGGGCAAAATGCGCGGGGATTCTGTCACCCATTGGAGGGAAAACGGCGGCAGGCTTGGGCGCAGGCGCGTGTGTGGGCCATGTCCGCGGGCGTGTGCGCGGAATGCCTACGGCATTTCAGCCAAGCCCCCACGGTCAAAAAGTTTCTACTTTCAGAGCACAAAACCGCAGGCACCCATTCATGAGGGAAATTTTCCCCACTCGCGCCAAAAGGCAGAGAGACGCTTTGCGCGGCTCCTGGCGGCCCTCAAGGGCCTGCTGGTGCTGATCTGTATTTAAGCCGGTAAAATCCGTTGACGCTCGTAGACTCGGTTTGTTCTCCAAGTTGGACACCGAGCACAAAAAGTGAGCGGGCCCCTCCTGCATCAGAGGTGCATCAGAGGAGCAGCCGCTCGTTGTGCTGGTGTTATTGGGGGTGTTGCGCAAGGATCGGATGAACCGATGCTGCTCTCCCCTCATGTGTGTCCAAATTGGACACGCAGGAAAGGAAACGGAGCCCCAGCCTCTCGCCCAAGCGGCAGCCTATCATGCCACACAGAAGCGGCGGGTGGTGGTAACCTTGGTGAAGCGCTCCACAAGCTCCGGGGCGGCAGCCTTCAGCGCCTTGCTGTCCAGTCTGGAGGAGGTAACAGGCTTCCAGGTGATCTTGTACTCCCCGGCCCGCAGTTCCTCAGAATCTCCAAGAGCGGCTTTCAGAGCGTTCTTGATGCACTCGGCCTCCGCCTGGGCCTCCTCGATCAACGCTTGGAGCTGGCGCAGCTCCCGGACTTTGGACTCCACTTCATTGATGCTCACAGTATTTACCTCCTCTTTTCGGGACAAGAGCCGGTAGGCTTTATGGGGGATTCCGTGTTTCAGGGCTCATTCCATATCCCGATCCGGTCTTACCTGGCGTTCTTACTTCATCAGCACCCGCATTGTCTTGTCCTTTTCTATGGTCTTATTATAATATATTGCGCAAGATATCACAATTGGCAAAGTAGACTATATTGCGCAAGACATTTTGGATATTTTGTGTATTGCGCAATACTGGAAAAGGTGATATAATAAGGCCACAATGGGAGAAGTGGTAGCGCTCGAAAGCGCCCAAGGAGGATAATATGGCTGGAAAGTCTGAGTACAGGAATAACTGGATAGCAGAAAAGCTGGACAGAATAAATCTAACGGTTCCGAAGGGCCGAAAAGCCGTCATACAGGCCCACGCGGCGGCCAAGGGTGAAAGCGTCAACGGCTTCATCGGCCGGGCCATAGAGGAGACCATGGAGCGCGACAAAGCGGCAAACGGAGGACCTGCAAATGCCTGAAATCAGTCTGTTTTACGGGATTCGAGTCACCATGTATTACAGTGACCACAATCCGCCCCATTTCCACGCGGAATATGGGAGCTATAAAGCCCTGGTCGATATTCAGGAGGGCTGCGTGATTCGCGGGGCCTTGCCGGGCCGTCAGTTGAAGCTGATCCTGGCATGGTGCGAGCTACACAGGGATGAGCTAATGCAGAACTGGGAGCTATCCAAGGACGCAAAGCCTCTGAACCGTATCAACCCCCTGGTATGAGGAAGGAGGACACTATGGACCTGATCCCAAAGGTAGTCCAGGCCGTGGCCGGTGACGGATTCACGGTCTATGCATATTTCAGTGACGGGACCGTCCGCATGCTGAATGCGGCCCCGCTGCTGGAGAAGGGCGGCGTCTTTGCGCCGCTGCGTGATCCTGAGTTCTTCCGGGAGCGTCTGACGGTGATGAACGACGCTGTGGCATGGGATGTGGATGGAAACCGGGACCCTTGCACCTGCGTGGACCTGGACCCGTGCGAGCTTTACGAAAGCTGCCCAATCGTGGCTGACCCACTAAAAGATGTCGTATAATGTGAGAGGCCGGGGATCACTCCCCGGCCTTTTTGACCTCATTTTTGGGCCGCTGTTTGGCCGTTATTTTGGTCGTTGTGTATGCACGGACATGTGAGGCGGCGCAGAATGAAAAGCCGGGAACCCAGTCGTATCAAGGGTTACAGGGCCAGGTAAGAAATAGGAAACTATAACACCCCATCTTCAAGTCCCGTCATCCGCACCAATCCCGGAACTCTTGCAGAGCAAGAGCTCCGGGATTTTTTATACTCCCGCAGCGGCTTTACGCCCTTTCCAGGGACAAAAACGGAATATCCCGGAGGCATAAAACTTCCATTGGAAAAACAAAATTTACACATGAAGCACACACAAAAGCCCGCCCCACAGTCCATCCTGCAGGGCGGGCCTCTTTTATTTCTTCTCCTATGGACGGACTTATTCATCCTCCAGGCCGTCCAATATATCAAAAAGCAAAGTCTTCCTGCTCTTCCGCGGGGACCTGCTCTTCTTCCCATTCAAGGTCTTTGAGCTGTTCGGCCCATTCTTTCTCCTGCGCCTCCCGGGCCAGCCAGTCTTCGATGCTCTCCAGCGCCTCCTCATACCAGGCGTCCGGCCAATCATAGACGCCGCTGCTGTTGGGACGCAGCTGCGCCAACATCTCCCGGGTGGCCGCGCCGCTGGCCAGCAGCGTCTGCAGGATGTCCCCGCAGCGGCTGTTGCCGCCCCAGGCCCCATCGTACAGCAGCCGCACCTTTTCCTGGTCCAGCAGGCCGCACAGCCGCGCAAACGGGTCGTCCGTCCCCGTCCGGCTCGATGGCAAGTCCGTACACATCAGGTCATAGAAAGCCTCTTCCCCACTCTGCTGCTTCCACCCGGTCCAAAGTCTCCGGAGAAGATCCGGCTGGAGCCGGGCGCAGCCTTCCGGGGCGGACACACGCACCAGAATGTCGACCCAGAGGAGAAGGCCATGATGAAAACACGTGTCCCGCATCCAGTACCGCACAGCTGCCCTGGGATTTCGGGGCACATCCACGCCGTCTCTGTAATAGTCAAACAAATAGTAGTCGGAATCTTGGGCCTGCCGGTAGAGCTCCGC
>JALEZN010000122.1 GCA_022772585.1 Clostridiales bacterium | reverse complement strand
CTCGGCAATGACCAGCAGCTTCTTGCCGGACTGCACCACCTGCTCCAGGATGGGCAGCAGCTCCTGGATGTTGGAGATCTTCTTGTCGGTGATCAGGATGAGGGCGTCGTCCAGAACGGCCTCCATCTTCTCGGTGTCGGTGACCATATAGGGGGTGATGTAGCCCCGGTCGAACTGCATGCCTTCCACGACCTCGGAATAGGTCTCGGCGGTCTTGGACTCCTCCACAGTGATGACGCCGTCGTGGGAGACCTTCTCCATGGCCTCGGCAATCAGCTTGCCCACGGTCTCGTCGCCGGAGGACACGGTGCCCACACGGGCGATATCGTCGGAGCCGTTCACCTTCTGGCTGTTGGCCTTGATTGCCTCAATGGCGGCGTTGGTGGCCTTGGAGATACCCTTCTTCATGACCATGGGGTTGGCGCCGGCGGCCAGGTTCTTCAGGCCCTCACGGATGATGGCCTGGGCCAGCAGGGTGGCGGTGGTGGTGCCGTCGCCGGCCACGTCGTTGGTCTTGGTGGAGACTTCCTTCACCAGCTGGGCGCCCATGTTCTCAAAGGGATCGTCCAGCTCGATCTCCTTGGCGATGGTCACGCCGTCGTTGGTGATAAGGGGAGCGCCGAACTTCTTGGCCAGAACGACGTTGCGGCCCTTGGGGCCCAGGGTGATCTTAACGGTATCGGCGAGCTGGTTCACGCCGCGCTCCAGAGCGTGACGGGCATCCTCGCCATAGCAGATGATCTTGGACATGATGAATTACCTCCTAAAAAGGTTCCGACAGAGCGGAAAGAAATTTGTTTTGACAGAATACGGTGCGGAACGGATCTTACTCGACAACAGCCAGAATGTCGCCCTGGCGGACGATGGTGTACTCCACGCCGTCCACCTTGACCTCGGTGCCGGAATACTTGCCGGTGATGACCTTGTCGCCCTTCTTGACAGTCATGACGACTTCCTTGCCGTCCACCACGCCGCCGGGGCCGACCTCGACCACCTCGGCCATGGAGGGCTTCTCCTGCGCGGAAGCGGTCAGGATGATGCCGCCCTTGGTGGTCTCTTCGGCTTCCAGGCTCTTCAGTACGACTCTGTCGCTCAGGGGTTTGAGTTTCATAATGAGTTCCTCCTTATATGTGATAATTCTTAAAAACTTGACAAGCGTGTTAGCACTCATTTTACCGGAGTGCTAACACGCTTATTATAATAAACTCAGTTGTACAATTACGCAAGCCCTAATTTTTAAAATTTTTGTGAATTTCAAAGGAACATTTTTATTTAACTCGCTCAATCGGCTGAAATAAAGCCCGGACGCTGTTTTTCTCAAGATTACACGTTTTTTGAATGATCAGGTCCGAAAACCGGGCCGCCAGGAGGCGCCCCGTGGGAAAAAGAAGTTCAGCTTTTTAGCAGAGAGGGAGATGGAGAGCTCAGAAGCATCCAGACGCTCGCCGTCCAGATTGACCATGGAGACACGGTCGCACCGGATATGTATGGAGGTGCCGCGGCGGATGGTGACCAGATCAGGCATATCGCAGGAGCGTCCGGCGGCGTAGAGCTTTACCAGCCGGGCCACGGTGAGGCGTGAAACCCCCTTGACCAGCAGGAACTCCAGCTCCCCATCGTCCGGTACGGCGGTGGGGGAGGGATTGAAGCCGCCGCCGTAGTACCGTCCGTTGCAGATGCAGACCAGAGAAAAATCTCCTTTGAACTGCTCCTCGCCGATCTGGATCTCATAGGGCCGCTTGATGCCGGCAGCCAGGTTCTTCACCAGGGAAAGCTGATAGGCCATGGGCCCGCTGACCATGGGAAAACGCCTGAAGTCAGCCATGCCCAGCCCGATGCGGGCGTCAAAGCCCACTGAACAGATATTCAGAGAGAGCCTGCCGTTGCAGTCGATCAGGTCCATTGGAGCCACCTCGGCGTCCAGCAGTTCCCGCAGCTCGTAGAAGCGGGGAGCGTCGGGACCGAACATACGGAGAAAATCGTTGCCCGAGCCGCAGGGGTACTGGGTGACGGCGGCGTTTGCATAGCCTGCCGCACCGTTGGCGGCTTCATTAAGGGTACCATCCCCACCGCAGGCGTAAATGCGCACCTCCTGCCCGGTCTCGGCGGCGGCCCGGGCCAGGGCGGCGCCGTGGCCGGGATACTGGGTGACCTGGACCTCCCAGTCCAGCCCCAGACCGTCCAGCTGGTCAGAGAGCTTGACGGTGAGCTCGTGGCTGCGGTCGTAGGGGCCGGCGGTGGGGTTGACAAGGAAGAGATGCTTCATTTACGATCAGTCCAGTCTTCTGAAATTGGGTAGTCAAAACAGATTCAGGCGCTGTTCGGTCCGGGCCATGCGGGAGACGATGGCCGCAGCCTCGGCACGGGTAATAGTGGTATTGGGGCGGAAGGTATAGCGGCCGTCGGTACCCGCCAGGATACCCTTGGCGTAGAGGGACCAGATAGCGTCGGCGGCATAGTCGCCGGAGCGGACGTCGGGGACGGCGGCCTTGACCCGGCTCAGGTCGTTGATGACCGGGATGGAGCGGCCCAGGCTGGTGGCGGCGAAGATCCGGGCCATCTCTGCCCGGGTCACCGGCCGGGTGTAGGAAGAGAACTCGTCCGAGCGGATGATGCCGCTGGCCACGCAGTAATTCACTGACGAACGGTACCACACCGATCCGGTGATGGGCTGGGTGTGAAAGTTGTCGCCGGTCTGGCGGCTCTCCATGCAGGCGGCCAGGCGAAGGGCCTCGGCCACCGTCAGAGTGTCGTTGGGGGCAAAGCGGCCGGAGCCAACGCCCTCCATCAGCCCCAGGTTAAAGGCCAGGTCCACCCACAGGTCATACCAGTCCCGGGGGCCCACGTCGGAAAAGTCGGGCAGGAGGCCCCGGCGCAGGGGGAACCGGGCCGAGGGGATCTGCCTGTCCAGCATGAGCTGGGTGATCTGGTACAGGGGGAGGGCGGTGCGCACGCTGTTTTCAGTGAGGATCAGGGTGTCCACGCCCCCGATCTGCGTCAGCTCGGCCGTATCATACACAAAGTCATAGAGGATCTGGGTGGTGCCGCCGCTGCCGTCGGGGAAGGGGAGCAGGCTGACCACGCCCCACTTGATCCCCTTCTGGGCGATATACAGTCCGGCGTTGATGTGGAGCAGGGAGTCATACTCCGGCTGGAGCAGGTACTTGCCGTCCTGGCGGATGACCCCCAGCTTGTTCCCCAGCCGGACCTGGCCCAGGCCCAGGGAGAAGTCCAGCACCGAGGTATACTGCATGGGGATCACCACCTCACCTCGGACGTTGGCGTAGCCAAAGGCGCCGTCCGGGCTCTGGGCCTTGGCCAGCCCCTCCTGATAGCCCCAGATGATGGTGCCCGGCGGAGCGGCCAGAGCGGAGGGCGTCAGACAGAGGCAGAGGAGCACAGCCGCGGAAAATATGCGGCGCAGGGGCTTCCGGAGAGCGGTCATGGCAATTCCTTTCTGTCTAAAATATCTTATTATCTACTGCTCGTATACTGAAACAGGTCGCATTTGATCATGCCGTTGTAGAGCTTGCGGCGTTTGTCGGCGGTACGGCCGAAGGTGCGCTCAAACTCGGTATGGGAGGAGAGCACCGACACCTTCCACCCGGGGGGGAGGGAACGGACGGCCTGGCCGAAGGCCCGGTAGAGAGTCTCGGCCTCCTTTTTCTCCATGATCCGCTCACCGTAGGGCGGGTTGGTGACGATGCGGCCGTAGTCGCTGCTGCGGTGGAAACGGGTGGCGTCGGCCACTTCGAAGCGGACCAGATCCTCCACGTCGGCCTTGACGGCATTGGAGCGGGCGATCTCCACGGCGGCGGGATCGATGTCGCCGCCCCAGATGTCGTAGTTGCCGTCAAATTCCTTGTCCATGGCCTCACCGGCGGCCTCCATCCAGACGGAGGAGGGGAGCCAGCCCCACTTTTGAGCAGAAAAGGAGCGGTTCAGGCCGGGAGCCCGGTTTTTAGCAATGAGGGCGGCCTCAATGGCGATGGTGCCCGAGCCGCAGAAGGGGTCGCAGAAGGGGTCCTTCCCCCGGTAGCGGGAGAGGAGCACCATGGCGGCGGCCAGAGTCTCCCGCAGGGGAGCGGCCACGCCCACGGCCCGGTACCCCCGCTTGTGGAGCCCGGCGCCGCTGGTGTCCAGCATAACGGTGACCTCGTCCTTCATAATGGAGAACTGGATCTGGTGGAGGGCGCCGGTCTCGGGCAGGGACTCCAGGTGGTATTTGCTCCCCAGCCGGGCGGCCACCGCCTTTTTGATAATGGACTGGCAGGCCGGGACCGAGTGGAGGGCGGAGTTGAGAGAGTGGCCTTTTACCGGGAAAGCGCCGTTTTTGGGGATAAAATCCTCCCAGGGAAGGGCGCGGACCCCCTCGAACAGGGCGTCAAAATCGGCGGCATAAAACCGGCCCAGCACCAGCAGGACCCGCTCGCCGGTGCGCAGGTTCAGGTTTACCCGGGCAATATCGGCGGGGGAGGCGGCGCAGAGGACCCGCCCGTTCTCGGCGCGGACGTCGCTCAGGGAGAGGCGGCGCAGCTCGTCGGCGGCCAGGCCCTCCAGACCGAAGAGGGTGGGGATGGCAAGTTGAAGGGCAGACATGGCTTTGATCGTACTCCAATCGGGCCGCCCGGCCTGGCCGGCGCGGCAGAAAAATGTCAAATCAAGTATATCCGATTCCGAAGAAATAGGCAATGCTTTTTCCCTGCTTACCGTAGAAAGAGCGCGGTGCGGGGCGAAAAACCGGCAAAACAGGGCGTGCCGCAGGGAACGGAGGAGAAAAAGGCAGACAGAGAGGTGCGGCGGCTGTCCTTGCCGGGGAAAGCCGCTGGATTTTTCTCAGCCCATATGGTATGATATCACCATCAGCATACGATACGCCGCGGGCCGCGCGGCAGTATGCGGCTGAAGAAGGAGGGATCCCTGTGTGGCCGCTGAGCATCATCTGGCTGATCGCGTTTGTGGTATTTCTGGCGGCAGAGGCTGTGACCGTGGGGCTGGTATCCATCTGGTTTGCCGCCGGCGCGCTGTGTGCCCTGCTGACCTCTCTGGCGGTGGATAATTTCTGGGTGCAGATGGCTGTGTTCCTGGCGGTGTCTGCCGCGGCGCTGTGTGCCCTGCGGCCTCTGACCCGGAAGTACTTTGGGTCCAGAGACCATACGGCCACCAACGCCGACCGGGTCATTGGCGCCCGGGCCGTGGTGACCGAGGAGATCGACAACCTGGAGGGCAGGGGCATGGTGACGGTGAACGGTACCCGCTGGACCGCCCGCAGCGCGGACGGGACCGTCATCCCCAAAGACACCAGGGTGACTATTTTGCGCATCGAGGGCGTAAAGGTATTCGTCCGTCCGGCGGACAGCGCCGCTGCGGGTGAGAAAGAAGCTGTCGGAGAACTGTAAGGAGGAGATTCTATGGGACCCATCATAATCATCGTTCTGCTGGTGCTGCTGCTGGTCATCGTGGCGGTCAACATCAAGGTCGTGCAGCAGTCCAAAGCCTATGTGATTGAGCGCCTGGGCGCCTTCCACGCCGTCTGGGGGGTGGGCATCCACGTTAAGGTGCCCCTGATCGAGCGGGTGGCCAAGGCGGTCTCTCTGAAGGAGCAGGTGGTGGACTTCGCACCCCAGCCCGTCATCACCAAGGATAACGTCACCATGCAGATCGACACGGTGATCTATTTCCAGATCACCGATCCCAAGCTCTACACCTACGGCGTGGAGCACCCCATGAGCGCCATCGAGAACCTGACGGCCACCACCCTGCGCAACATCATCGGCGAGCTGGAGCTGGACCAGACCCTGACCAGCCGCGACATCATCAACAGCAAGATGCGCACCCTGCTGGATGAGGCCACCGATCCCTGGGGCATCAAGGTCAACCGGGTGGAGCTGAAGAACATCATCCCGCCCCGTGAGATCCAGGATGCCATGGAGAAGCAGATGAAGGCCGAGCGCGAGCGCCGGGAGTCCATCCTTCAGGCCGAGGGCCAGAAGCAGTCCCAGATCCTGGTGGCCGAGGGCGAGAAGCAGTCCGCCATCCTGCGGGCCGATGCGGCCAAGCAGGCCGCCATCCTCCAGGCCGAGGGCGCCAAGCAGGCCAAGATCCTCCAGGCGGAGGCCGAGGCCGAGGCCATCCTGAAGGTGCAGCAAGCCACCGCCGATGCCATCCGGCTCATCAACGACGCCCAGCCCGGCGAGGGGGTCATCAAGATCAAGGCGCTGGAGGCCTTCCAGGCCGCGGCCGACGGAAAGGCCACCAAGATCATTATCCCCAGCGAGATCCAGGGCCTGGCCGGCCTGTGCGCCAGCGCCAAGAGCGTGTTTGACACGGTGGAGCCCAACAAGCCCAAGGCGCCTGCGGCAAAATAACAGAAGCGTCACGGAGCGCCGCGGGATTTTCCCGCGGCGCTTTTGGCAACGGGAGAGGTGAGGGAGCATGGAGCGGGCGGAGCAAAGAGGGGTGTTGACTGCGGCACGGGTGTGCTATGCCCTGGGCGGCGGGCTGACAGGAGTGTTCCTGGCGGTACGGCTGGGGGCCTTTCTGGTCCAGGCCCGGGAGATCCGTCTGCCGCTGGCCGCGCTGCTGACCCTCGCCCCGGCCCTGGCCCTGACTGGGGCGCTGCTGGTCCCCTGGGTCAGGGAGCACCTGCGGCGGTATGCCTTTGGCGGACGGCCGGGGGCCTGGGCGGTGTATGCCCTGTGTATTCTGCTGTGCATGAAATTTCGCGGCCTGACCCTGGATTGGGCCATTGAAGGGGGAGGGCTGACCCTGTCCCCTGCGGTGAGCCGCTGTGCCCTGGCCGGAGGCGGCGTACTGCTGGCCCTTTTCCTGCTCCATGCGGCCTGGGCGCTGTGGGAATGCCTTCCCGGCGCGCGGGCGTGGCTGCGGGGGCTGCGCCGGAGGGACTTTATCGCCATCGGACTGCTGTGGTGCCTGACGGCGCTGGCGGTGTACGCCTATGCCCGGGGCAGCCGCACCATCTACAGCTGGGACAGCGCCATCTACTGGCGCAGCACCTACGCCCTGGCGGAGACCTTCCGGGACCAGGGGATCGCCGCCGCGCTGCGGTCGGTGTATGACTCCATTTTTGCCAGCGACTACAACTATACCATCGGCCTGCTCTGCGTCCCCCTGGCCCTGCTGTTCGGGCCCTCCCGGACGGTGTATCTTTTGTCCATCGGGCTCTTATGCCTCTTCCCGATGCTGCTGCTGATGTGGGGCTATGCCCGGAGCCTGAGGGGCCGGGGCGGCTGGCTGGCGGCGGCGGGCATCCTGGCGCTGCCCTCCCTGTTTTACACATCGGTCACCGGATATGTGGATATCGCGGGGGCCGCAGTGGCACTGGCCGCCCTTCTGCTGTGGATGGGCGAGAAGGGAAAGGGACGGTTCTCCCGTTTCCTGCTCGTCGGCATGCTGGCGGCGCTGGCGGTGGTGCTGCGGCGGTGGTACGCCTTTTACGCCCTGTCTTTCCTGCTCTGCCTGCTGGCCGACTGCGTACTGTTCCGCCGTTCCCCGGCGCCTGCGCTGGGATATCTGTGCGGGTTTGCCTTCCCGCTGCTCTTCTTCCTCCAGACCTTCGTGTCCAAACGGTTGCTGGCCGATTACGCCAGCATGTATGCCGCCTATGACCTGGGGCTGGGGGTGGATCTGCGGCTCATGTTCCGGTACTACGGCATCTTCCTGCTGGCCGCGGCGCTGGCCCTGGCAGTGTGGCTGATCCTACGGCGGGAGGACCGGCAGCGGGGCGTGTTCCTGCTGCTCCAGCCCCTGGTGTGCTTTTTCCTCTTCACCCGGGTGCAGTCCCACGGGCAGCAGCACCTGCTGCTCTACGCCCCGGCCCTGGCCTGCCTGCTGCTGCTGGGCTTTGCCCGCCTGGGGGAGCGGGGGCGGCTGGGATATCTGCTGGTGGCCCTGGCGGTGGCGCCTACCGCCGTGAGTCCGGCCCTTCCCCGGGTCCAGTCGGGCATCATTCAGGACTACCCCCTCTTCATCCCCCTGCCCAATTTCTCCTACGCCCCGCCCTGGAGAGCCGACGCAGACGAGATCGTGGCTCTGGTACGGCGGCTGGATGAGTTTGGGGCGGAGGGCAAGCGGGTGGGGCTTCTGTCCTCCTCCTTCGTGCTCAATACCAGCGCCCTGCGCAACGCCGAGGACTCCCTGAGCCTGAAGCGGGTGTCCGATGTGGACCGGAGCTATCTGGTGGATCTGCCTGCCGTGGACCAGCGGGACGGCTTTGGCGGGGCCATCTACACCTGCGATATCCTGGCGGTGGCCGACCCCATCCAGCTCCACCTGGGGGAGGAGAACCAGCAGGTGGTATGGGCCCCGGCCCACAGCCTGCTGGAGGGGGAGAACATCGCCGGGGCCTACCGGCGGCTGGAGGAGAGCTTCTCCCTGGAGAGCGACGGCATCACCGTCTATTTCTTTGAAAAGCAGCGGGAGCCCACGGCAGAGGAGAAGGGAGAACTGGCCGCCCTCATCCGGCAGGTCCACCCGGAGATGGAGATCGCCGGATAGGGAAGGGGGTCCCAACAGGTGCTTGCAATCCGGGAAACAGTATGCTATACTTCTGTCAACTGCGGACCACTGTCCCGGCTATTTTGCTGAAGAAGGAGCGGGTGAGCCCTGGTGGACGAACCTCCCTTGTACGATAAACAGAGTAATATGCACAGGGCAGCCTTACCTCAACAGGGGATAGGGCTGCCCTTTCATACATAAAACAGCCGGGACCCAAATTTTAAGAAAGATGGAGTTGATCGTTACCCCTATGGGCAGTGACAGTATTGGAATGTTAGCCGCGCTTATTATTCTGGTGATCATGTCGGCCTATTTCTCAGCCACCGAGACCGCCTTTACCTCCCTGAACCGGATCCGGCTCAAGAGCCGGGCGGAGAACGGCGACCAGCGGGCCGCCCGCACCCTGGCTCTGGCGGAGGACTATGACAGGCTCCTCTCCACCATTCTGATCGGCAACAATATCGTCAACATTACGGCCACCACTATCTCCACTCTGCTCTTTGTGGAGCTGCTGGGCGGCGAGCGGGGCCCCGCGGCCTCCACCGTGGTGCTCACCGTGGTCATCCTGATCTTTGGCGAGATCTCCCCCAAGAGCCTGGCCAAGGAATCCCCCGAGCGCTTTGCCATGCTGGCCACCCCGCTGCTGCGCTTTTTCCTGCTGATTTTAACGCCGCTGAATTTCCTCTTTACCCAGTGGAAGCGGCTGCTCTCCCACATCGTCCGCAGCAAGGGCGACGACAGCATCACTGAGGAGGAGCTGGTGACTATGGTGGACCAGGCCGAGACCGAGGGCGGGCTGGACCAGCACGAGAGCGAACTCATCCGGGCGGCCATCGAGTTCAACGATCTGGAGGTGGAGGAGATCCTCACCCCCCGGGTGGACATCGTGGCGGTGGAGGACACCGACTCCATGGACGACATTGCCAGGGCTTTTGCCGAAAACGGCTACTCCCGGCTGCCGGTGTACCATGAGGACATCGACGATATCGTGGGCGTCATCCACGAGAAAGACTTCCACGCCGCCCGCTACCACGGGCAGACCGACGTGTCCGCCATCATCAGCACGGTGCTTTACACCACCGGAAACACCAAGATCTCCGACCTGCTGCGCATCCTCCAGAAGGAGAAGGCCCACATGGTCATCGTGGTGGATGAGTACGGCGGCACCGAGGGTCTGGTGACCCTGGAGGACATTGTGGAGGAGCTGGTGGGCGAGATCTGGGATGAGCACGACGAGGTCATCGAGGAGTTCCGCAAGCAGGAGGACGGCAGCTACCTGATCTCCTGCAATGCCGACCTCTCCGACCTGTTCGACCTCTTTTCCATACGGGGCGAGTGCGACGCCAATACCGTGTCCGGCTGGGTCATGGAGCAGGTGGGCCGGGTGCCGGAGGAGGGCGACCGCTTCCAGGCTGACGATCTGGACGTCACCGTCACCAAGGTGGACCACCGGCGGGTCATGGAGATCCGGGTGGTGGTACTGCCGGAAAACGGAAAGAAAGACGGCGACTGACGCAAACGATGAAAAGCCCCCTGCCGCCGGCAGGGGGCTTTGACGCAGGCGAAAGAAATACAAAAGCTGACCGGCGTCAGGGCGGAGACCATGGGGATCGTTCCGGCTCAGTGGTAATCCACCGATACTAGGGTTAGCCCCTGGGGCGGAGCGGTGAAGCCGGCGGCGGAGCGGTCCAGGGCGGAGAGGATACCGGGCATCTCTTCCGGAGCCCGCTTTCCCTGGCCCACCTCCAGCAGCGTACCGGTGAGGATGCGTACCATATGGTAGAGAAAGCCGTCCCCGTGGAAGGTGAGGTCCAGGTCGGCGCCCCGGAGGGAGATCCGGATGGAGTCCACCGTGCGGACGGTGGATTTTTTCATCTTCCGGTTGGAGCAGAAGGAGCGGTAGTCGTGGGTGCCGGTAAGAAGGGCGGCGGCGCGCTCCATGGCGGAGAGGTCCAGAAGCCCCTCCAGCTGGTACTGGTACCGGCGGCGGAACACGTCGGGCACGTCCCCCAGGCGGATGGAATAGCGGTAGGTCTTGCCCACGGCGTTGAGCCGGGCGTGGAAGCGCTCGCCGGCGGGCTCCGCCGAGAGAACGGCAATGTCGCCGGGGAGGGCGGCGTTGAGGCGGCGGCGCAGTTCCTGAGGCGGGAGAGACACCGGCAGGCGGACGCTGGCCGTCTGGCCCAGGGCGTGGACGCCCGCATCGGTCCGGCCCGCGCCGTGGACTTCCACCGGCTGCCCCGCCAGGGCGGAAAGCGCGGCCTCCAGCCTGCCCTGGATGGTGTTGTCCGTGTTGCCCTGGCGCTGCCAGCCGTCGTAGCGGGTGCCGTCGTATTGAAGGATGAGTCGGTAATTCATGGCCGTCCCTCCTGAGTGAGATGCCTCCATTTTAGCGGAAGGGCCCGGCACCGTCAAGGCGGCGTGTGCCTTGAAATAGGGCGAAAAATGTTGTATGATAATATCTGCTGAATAAACCGCTTTGCGGTTTATTCGTGCGGCAGCAGCCGCACAATTCGATCAAAAGGGCCATTCTCGGCCCTTTTGATCGAATTCAGGCATTATGATAACAAATACCGGCCCTGTCCGGACGCAGAGGATGAAGGAAGGTTCTGTATGAAAGAAAAGAGCGAAATCAGGGCCCGTTATGACCGGGCTGCCAACGCCATGAATTATGTGGTGGGACTGCTGTGTATCGCAGGCGTCCTGCTGGGCGGTTACCTGGAGCAGTATATCGGAGTGTTCCTGACACTGGGGGGCGCGGTGGGCGCCGCCGTGTCGGGATACGCCTCGCTGCTGTACCGCAAGGTGCCCAAGGAGCAGATCGAGAAGCCCAAAGGCTTCCTGGCCGGGATCTTCAACGCCAATCCCTATGTGGTCCTTATCTTTTTCGTGATCGTGATCGCGGTGGGAGTGATTGTGCTGGCCGGGGGCTGAGGATGGGTTCACATGTGTCCGTCTCCCATGGGGCAGGCCGCATTTGATACGGAAGAAAAAGCGCCGCACCGGTTTTTCCGGTGCGGCGCTTTCTTGTAAATGAAATCAGTTCTTGCTGTTGAGCTCGTGCAGGAACTGGAGCAGGCGGGACTCATCCTCCTTGCTCTCGGCAAAGAGCTCCAGAGAATCGCCGGACTCCTCCAGCAGGCGGCCGATGGCAATATACTGGGACATGGAGGACTTCAGGTTGAATACATCGCCCTCCAGGGACTTGAGGAAAACACCGTTGGTGCAGGAATTGACGACCTCGATAAACTTCTGGACGTCCTTGACATTAGTCAGCTTCATCAATACTCGCTCCTTTTCAGATTCGTTTTGGTCAGCATAGTATATCATGGACGGAAGCAGGCGGCAATGGGCAGAAATCGCAAATTTTCAGACGCACCAGTTCATTTGTTTGTATGAATTCCAGCCCCAAGCGCTTACTTTTTGGCCTTGGA
>JALEZN010000020.1 GCA_022772585.1 Clostridiales bacterium | reverse complement strand
ACTCGAAAATAGTTGACACTTTTCATGCCTCTTGAAACATCGTACAAGAAAAACACTGACGTGTCAACACTTTTCTTGAAGGTAAAAAATGATAATTCACGTGAAGGACATGAATGGCATTCAAGAGGTCAGCGGTTCGATCCCGCTTATCTCCACCACGAAAAGAGACAGCCTGACGGCTGTCTTTTTCATTTCCACCAGGTTTTAAGAGAGCACTTTCAGGCAAACAAACAACAGCGGTTCGATCCCGCGTATCTCAGTTTAAAAGCCATGAACTCTTACGGGTTCATGGCTTTTTCTGCATATAAAAAGTGGGCGGATACCCGGTATCCGCCCACTTGGTTTTTATCCTGCGGTTACGCTGCAGTCCAATGGGACGATATTCACATAACTGCTGCCCTGACCCAGAGTGATGGGGTTGCCGTTCAGGTCAGTGTAGCAGAAGGGACTGTTGCGGTCGGCCTTGCTCCAGCGGATGTCGATCATCTTTCCGCCGCAGGCAAAATAGCCGGTGCCGCCGCTGGTGAGGTCTACGGTGATACGGCCCTTGTCATCACCGGGGATGTTGGCGCAGCGTGTCTTGAGAGTGATGACGTTGGTGACCCCCACCTGCTCGCCGGTGTTGCCGTCCACATAGGGTTTTCCGTACTCCTCCACCATGTACAGTCCACTCTGGGCGTCATAGGTAAAGACGCCGGTCTTTACATTGGAGAAGGGGACCGTGATGGTGTTGGCAGCGGTACCGCCCTCCGGCGTGCCGTCGGGAGCAAAGCGCAGACCCGGATCGTATCCCTCGGGGTGGTCCTTGCGGAAGGAGTAGCTTTCAAACCTTTCGGTAATGGTGCTGCCGGTGGTGATGACGCTGTGCTCATAGCCCATATTCTGCCGCCGGTCCGCGTCCCGCCACATCAGATTGGAGCCGGGACTGGTGCCGCAGTAGGGGCCGTTGACACCGTCCAGGGCGGTGACGTTCCAGGCCTTGATCTTGTTATAGGCGCCCGGGCTGCCGCCGGCGTGGATGTACACCGCGTCATGGCCCAGCGCCAGCTCCAGATAGTAGGTGCGGGAGGAGCGGATGGAGCCGATCGCTCCCACGCCGCTGGGGTCCTGGTAGAGACCAAGCATGCGGGTGATGCCGCCCTCAGCCAGACACTCGTAGATGATGTCAGCCTCTGCTACTCCCACTTGGGGCAGGGCCCGCTTCAGGTTGTTGAGCATGATGGCCACCGGGCGCCGGTTCACATAGGCCTCGTCGATGGGCATTCCGGTGAGGGGATTCACCGGGCCGGTATAGGCGGGCTCCGGCGTAGCGGTGGGCGCGGGCGCAGGCGCCGCTGAGGGGGAGACCGTGACCGCGGGGACCGAATGTTCCGGCGCGGGTGAATGGTCTGCAGCGGGGCTGCCGCAGGCCGACAGGGCCAAAAGCAGCGTCAGGCAGAGGGGGACGAGTCTCTTTCGCATGGCGGGCGCCTCGCTTTCATTGTCAATGATGTGGATAAAAACATGATACGCTTTCAGGGGATTTCTGTCAAGACGTACAAAAATGTGGGGAAGGCTGGCGGAAAAGGGCAGCGGCCGCCGGACTTGCCAACCGGGGGAAAATACCGTATAATGGGTAGGAAAAGACTGTGACCCCCAAGATGGAGCAGAAAGGTGGACATGCCATGAGCCGTTTCGGGTTTATTCACAATAAGATGGAGATCAAATTTTTGATCCTCTATATCATGGCGCGGGTGGCGTCTCCCATTGACTTCCCCACGCTGACCGAGCTGACCATGTGCGACGAGGGCGTGGACTATTTCGAATTTGCCGAGGCGGTGGCCGAACTGGTGGAGACCGGCCACCTTACCCTGGAGGAGGACCGCTACTCCATCACCGACAAGGGCCGCCAGAACGGTGAGAGCTGTGAGAGCAGCCTGCCCTACTCGGTGAAGCACAAGTGCAACTCCAATCTGGCCCGGCTCAACGGTATCCTGCGGCGCAACGCCCAGGTCCGCACCGAGGTCCATCCCAGGCCGGACGGCAGCCTCACCGCCCGCATGATCCTGGATGACGAGAGCGGGAACATCATGACCATCGAGCTGCTGTGCGTCAACGAGGATCAGGCCGCCCGGCTGTCCGAGGGCTTCAAGGCCAAGCCCGAGCGGGTCTACAACGAGGTGCTCTCCGCCCTGCTGGACAAGGAGGACGCCAAGGAAGAGGAGTAATACCGGGCCGCGGATATGGAGTCCGCGGCCTTTTTGCAGCTGTAAGGAATTATATCCCGCGGGGGACGGGGGTGTCCTCGCAGGACGCCTCATCCCATTCCGGGGTTGTCCTGGGGGAAAAAACCGGATATAATAAACTGATATGATATGACAAAGCCCCGGGAGGCGTACTATGAAAACACTCATGGTCATCGACGGCAATTCCATCATCAACCGGGCGTTCTACGGCGTGCGGCCTCTGAGCACCCGGGACGGGACGCCCACCAACGCCGTTTACGGTTTCCTCACCATCCTCTTCAAGCTGCTGGAGGAGGTGGGGCCCGACGCGCTGTGCGTCACCTTTGACCGGAAGGCCCCCACCTTCCGCCATCTGGCCTACGAGGGGTACAAGGCCCAGCGCAAGGGGATGCCCGACGAGCTGGCCGCCCAGATGCCCATCCTGAAAGAGGTCCTGGAGGCCATGAACATCCCACGCTACGAGCTGGACGGGTGGGAGGCCGACGACCTCATCGGCACCATCGCCGCCCGGGATACCGCCGCGGGATGGGACACGGTGGTGGTCACCGGCGACAAGGACTCCCTCCAGCTCATTACCGACCACACCACCGTGAAGCTGGTCACCACCCGCATGGGACAGACCACCACCCGGGACATGACCCCCGCCGCCTTCCGGGAGGAGTACGGCTTCGACCCCATCCACATGATCGACCTGAAGGCCCTGATGGGGGACGCCAGCGACAACATCCCCGGCGTCAAGGGCGTAGGGGAAAAGACCGCCATGGACCTGATCCGGCGCTTTACCAGCGTGGACGCCATCTATGCAAAGCTCCCCGATCTGGAGGGAGTGAAGCCCGCCGCCCTGAAAAAGCTGGCCGAGGGAGAGGCTGACGCCCGCATGTCCTACGATCTGGCCACCATCCGGTGTGAGGCGCCCATTGAGTTCCGGCCGGAGGACGCGGTGCGGCAGGAGGTCAACGGCCCGGCGCTCTATGAGCTCTTTTTGAAGCTGGAGTTTGCCAAGCTCATCGACAAGCTGGGCCTCAAGGCCGCCCAGGGGGAGGGACCGGCGGAGAGACAGGTGTTCCAGGGCAGCTGTGAAAGCGAATTTCTCACCGACAGAGCCCGGATGGAGGAGCTGCTGGCCCGGTGGCGGGAGCGGGATCATGTATCTTTCCTGGCCCTGCCCGGCCTGAACGGGGTGTGCGTGGAGTGCGGCGAGGGCGGGAACGGCCATGCCGTGCTGGCACTGGCCGACCGTCTGGACTGCTACAACGACTTTTTGAAGGGCTTCTTCGCCCCGGACATCAAAAAGGTGTCCCACGATGTGAAGCCCATCATGAATACCCTGCTGGGGGAGGGGCTGTCCGCGGAGGGCTTTGTCTTTGACACCGCTGTGGCCGCCTATCTGCTCTCACCCACCGACGGCAGCTATGACCTGGAAAAGCTGGGGCTGACCTATTACAATTTCCAGCCTCCCAAGGCGGCGGACTATCTGGCCGACGGCGCCTTCGGCCCCCTGGCCGACCAGACGGCCCCCCTGGCCGCCTGGCTGAGCCATACCGCCCTCGTCGAAGCGCTGTATGACACCCTGTCCCGGCGGCTGAAGGAACTGGGCATGGACAGGCTCTACTATGAGGTGGAGCTCCCTCTCTGTCCTGTTCTGGCCCGGATGGAGCGGGCGGGGGTGCTGGTGGACCGGAAGGCATTGGCCGATTTCGGGATTATGCTCAATGAGCGCATCACCCAGGTCCAGGCGCATATCTATGAGGAGGCGGGGGAGGAGTTCAACATCCTCTCGCCCAAGCAGCTGGGCCACATCCTCTTTGACAAGCTGGGCCTGCCGCCGGTGAAAAAGACCAAGACCGGCTACTCCACCAACGCCGAGGTGCTGGAAAAACTGCGGGGCCAGGCTCCCATCGTGGACGCGGTACTGGAGTACCGGCAGTACACCAAGCTCTCCTCCACCTATGTGGAGGGCCTGACCAAGGTCATCGCCCCCGACGGGCGCATCCACACCTCCTTCCAGAACACCGTCACCGCCACCGGACGGCTCTCCTCCACCGAGCCCAACCTGCAGAACATCCCGGTGCGCACCGAGCTGGGCGCCGAGCTGCGGAAGATGTTCGTGCCCGGTCCGGGGAACGTGCTGGTGGACGCGGATTACTCCCAGATCGAGCTGCGGCTGCTGGCCCATATCGCCGGGGACGAGCACATGATCGCCGCTTTCCGGAGCGGGGAGGACATCCACACCATCACCGCCGGGCAGGTGTTCGGCGTGCCGCCGGAGCTGGTGACCAGACAGATGCGCTCGGCGGCCAAGGCGGTGAATTTCGGCATCGTCTACGGTATTTCCGACTTCTCCCTGTCCCAGGACATCGGGGTCACCCGGAAAGAGGCCAGGGAGTATATGGAGCGTTACTTTGAGAAATATGCGGGTGTGCGGGCCTATATGACCGACGTGGTGGAGCGGGCCAAAAAGGACGGCTTTGTCTCCACCCTGATGGGCCGCCGCCGCTGGCTGCCCGAGCTCAAGTCCTCCAACTTCAACATGCGCTCCTTCGGCGAGCGGGTGGCCCTCAACATGCCCATCCAGGGCACTGCCGCCGACATCATCAAACTGGCCATGATCCGGGTGGACCGCCGCCTGCGGGAGGAGGGGCTGGAGGCGCGGCTGGTCCTCCAGGTTCACGACGAGCTCATCGTGGAGTGCCCCGAGGCTGAGGCGGAGACGGTCAAAAACCTGCTCACCGAGGAGATGGAGGGAGTCGTGGCCCTGTCGGTCCCCCTCACCGCTGACGCCCACGCCGGAAAGAGCTGGGCCGAGGCCCACTGAGAAGCAAACACGGAACGAAGGAGGAGAAGAAATGGGGATCGGGGATATCCTGCTGTTCCTGCTGGCCTGCGCCGTCATGACGCTGCTGGGCATCCTGCTGCTGTTCAAGCCCGAGTGGTTCTGGAAGCTGGAGAACTTTCTGGATACCAGGGGCGGGGAGCCCTCCGAGTGGTATGAGACCAAGAGCCGTCTGCTGGGGGCTGTTTGCCTGATCCTGGGGATCGGAGGGGCGCTGGCCCTTCTGATGCTCACCGCAGCCGGACTTCTTCTTTCCATCTGAGCGGACATCAAAGATTGGGAGTTTTGTATATGCAGTATCAACTGGTGCCCATGGACCGCAGCCACATCCCCGGCATCGCCGCGCTGGAGCGGGCCTGCTTTTCCCACCCCTGGACCGAGGCCATGCTGGAGGAGGAGCTCTACAACGACGCGGCCTCCTTCATCGTGGCTGAGGGGGAGGACGGCGCAGTGCTGGGCTATGCCGGCGTCCATGTGATCCTGGATGAGGGCTATATCGACAACGTGGCGGTGGACCCGGCCTGGCGCCGGCAGGGCATCGCAGACGCCCTCATCGGGGCTTTTGTGCGCTTTGGAGAGGCCAATCTGGCCTTCCTCACCCTGGAGGTCCGGGCCAGCAACGCCCCCGCCATTGCCCTTTATGAGAAGCACGGCTTCTACGAGGTGGGCCGGCGGAAAAACTACTATGACGACCCGAAAGAGGACGCAGTGCTCATGACCCGGGAGTGGGACCGGCCATGAGCGGGCCCGTTCTGCGCCCGCTGAGCCGGAAACAGGTCCGGCGGGTCTACCGATGGGAGCTGAGCGCCGCCTTTCCCCCGGCGGAGCGGCGGCCCCTGTGGAGCATCCTGCGCATGATGGATGACGGCGTGTACGACGCCCTGGGCTGCTGGCGGGGAGATGAGCTGCTGGGCTACGCCCTGCTGTGGCGGGGCGCGGACTTCGTGCTGCTGGACTATCTGGGGGTGTGTCAGGGCAAGCGGGGACAGGGAACGGGCGCATGGATGCTGGAGGCCCTCTCCCGCCGCTATGCCCATACCGCCGGGCTGCTGGCGGAGGCGGAGGCTGAAGGACCGGGCGCCCCGCCGGAGGTCAACGCCCTCCGGGCCAGACGGCTGGCCTTCTACCGCCGCTGCGGGTTCACGGATGTGGGCTATGAGGCCGATATTTTCGGAGTCCGCTACGCCGTGCTGGGCCGCCGGGAGGACGGCAGCCTGGACCCGGCGGCCGCCATGGCCGCCCACGACGCCCTGTACCGCTCCCGGCTGCCCCGGCGGCTCTACCGCCGCTTTATCCATATCCCCGCTGACGGGGAAGTGACCGAAAGAAGGAACGAGACATGATCATTCTGGCTGTGGAATCTTCCTGCGACGAGACCGCCGTGGCGGTGGTCCGGGACGGCCGCACCGTACTCTCCGACGCCATTGCCTCCCAGGCCGACATGCACGCCACCTACGGCGGCGTGGTGCCCGAGATCGCCTCCCGCAAGCATGTGGAGGCCATCGCCGGCCTGGCTGACCAGGCCCTGTCCCAGGCCGGGGTCACCAGGGCGGACATCGACGCCGTGGCGGTGACCTACGCCCCCGGCCTCATCGGCGCGGTGCTGGTGGGGGTTAATTTCGCCAAATCGGTGGCCTACGCCCTGGGCAAGCCCCTGATCCCTGTCCACCATGTGCGGGGCCACATCGCCGCCAACTACATCACCCATCCCGACCTGGAGCCCCCCTTCGTCTGCCTGTGCGTGTCGGGGGGCAACACCATGATCGTGGATGTGAAGAGCTACACCGACATGGAGATCCTGGGGGCCACCCGGGATGACGCGGCGGGGGAGTGCTTCGACAAGGTGGCCCGTGTGCTGGGCATCGGCTACCCCGGCGGCGCCCCCATGGACCGCCTGGCCCGGGGCGGGGACGACCGGCGGTACGACCTGCCCCGGTCCCATGTCCATGACGCGCCGCTGGACATGTCCTTCTCGGGACTCAAGACGGCGGTGCTCAACCTGGCCCACAACGCCCGGCAGAAAGGGGAGGAGCTGGACCTGCCCGGCCTGGCCGCCTCCTTCGGCGCGGCGGTCAGCGACACGCTGGTCCCCCGGACCATGGAGGCCGCGGCCAGGAAGGGCTACGGCAAGGTGGCGGTGGCCGGCGGCGTGGCCGCCAATTCCCGGCTGCGGCGTGACCTGGAGCGGGCCTGCGCCAAAAGCGGGGACAAGCTCTATATGCCGGAGCTCAGGCTCTGCGGCGACAACGGCGCCATGATCGGCTGCCAGGGCTATTACGAGTACCTGGCGGGCAGACGGGCGGGCATGGATCTGAACGCCTACGCCACCCGCGATATCGGAAAGGGTTAACGGGAAGAGCCCGGGACCGCGTGCAGCGGCCCCGGGCTCTTTTTGACAGTAAGGTTTTTGCATATGAAAGGCTGTAAAGCTGCAAAAAATATGTGATGAATTGTTATGTAAAGTAAAAGAAAGAAAAAAGAAGCGGGAAGGGAAGCTGAAATATGGGAAATTTCGTGAAAAAGTGAGAAAGTGATGGAAATAGGGGGACAAGTAGTGTGGAAAACCAGGTGGAAAATGTGGATAACAGACCGTAAAGCAGGACGGATGATGCGGGTTATGTAAAATGAAAGACAACGGCAGCGGGACAAGGAAAGGTCTGGCGGGACGGTAATTCTCCCATCAGAGATCCTGGCCGGGCAGAAAGAACAGGGCGGCGGGATCCGCCCTTTTTTGCATCCTGACGCCGAAAAATGAAGGAAGGAATACAGACCGTATAGAAACGGTCAGCAGGGGGTGTCGGCACACCGCAGGACGGCCAGGAACTGCTTGCCGTACTGGGCCAGCTTGCGGCTGCCCACGCCGGGGATCCGCTCCAGCTCGGACAGGGTGGAGGGCTTGCGGGCGGCCATCTCCCGCAGGGTGCGGTCGGTGAAGATGACGTAGGCGGGCAGGCTCTTTTTCCGGGCCAGCTCGGAGCGCAGGGCCCGGAGCTGCTGGAAGAGGGCCTCGTCCGGCGTGGCGGCGGGTGCGGAGGCCCCACGGGCGGCCGCATGGTCGCGGCGGCGGCCGTCGGAGCGCTGCCGCATGGTGACGGTACAGTCCCTGCCGGAGAGCTCCCTGGCCCGGGGGCCGGGGATGAGGACGGGGTATTCGCCCCCGCCGGTGTCCAGATAACCGGCCTGGGTGAGAAAGCGGATGCGCTCCCGGACCTGGGCGACCGACCGGTGGGAGAGCAGGCCGAAGGCGTGGCGCCGGTCCAGATTCCAGCGTAGGACCCGTTCGCTCTCCTTGCCGCAGAGCAGCTCGGCGATGGTGACGGCGCCGAACCGGCCGCCGCACTCGCCCACGGCGTCCAGAATGGCCCGGGCCTCTCTGGTGATGTCCATCTCCTGCCAGGCGGCCTTGCAGTTGGAGCAGTTGCCGCAGCCCGTCCCGGGCGGCTTCTCCCCAAAGTAGCGCAGGATGGTGTGGCGCAGGCAGCCGGTGGTGGTGCAGTAGCGGGCCATGGCGTCCAGCCGGTCGAACTGCCGGCGGCGGAGGGCGGCCATGGTCTCCTCGTCCACCCCCTCGGGGGCCGCGCCCTGCTCAATGAGGTAGCGGTTGACGGCAATGTCCCGGCCGCTGTAGAGCAGGATGCAGTCGGCGCTGCCGCCGTCCCGCCCAGCCCGTCCCGCCTCCTGATAGTAGCCCACCAGGTGCAGAGGCATGTTGTAGTGGACCACATAGCGGACGTTGGACTTGTCGATGCCCATACCGAAGGCGTTGGTGGCCACCATCACGCTGCACTCGTCTCGGGCGAAGGCGTCCTGGCTGGCCTGCCGTTCCTCCGGAGGGAGCCCGGCGTGGTACCGCCCAGCGGCCACCCCGCGGGCCTGGAGGAAGGCGCACACCTCCTCCACCGCCTTGCGGGTAGAGCAGTAGACCACGCCGCTCTCATTGCGCCGCAGCAGGAGGATGGAGAGCAGTTCCTCCTGCTTGTTCCGGGGATGGCGGACCTCAAAATAGAGGTTGGGCCGGTCAAAGCCGGTGGTGGTGGTCACCGGGTCGGACAGGCGGAGCTTGTCCAGAATATCCCGGCGTACCTCCGGCGTGGCAGTGGCGGTAAAGGCCCCGATGGGGGGGCGGTGGGGGAGCTGGTCCACAAAGGCGGGGATACCCAGATAGCTGGGGCGGAAGTCGGTGCCCCACTGGGAGACACAGTGGGCCTCGTCCACCGCCACCAGGGAGATATGGGCCTGACGGGCGAAGCGGAGGAAGCCGGGGCTCTCCAGCCGCTCGGGGGCCACATAGATGATCTTGTACCGTCCCTGCCAGGCCCGCTCCAGGGCCAGGGCGTACTGCCGCTCGGTGAGGGAGCGGTTCAGATAGGCCGCCGGGACGCCCGCCTGTACCAGGCTGCCCACCTGGTCCTTCATCAGGGAGATGAGGGGGGAGATCACCAGCGCCACGCCGGGCAGCATCAGGGCGGGGAGCTGAAAGCACAGGGATTTGCCCGCGCCGGTGGGCATGACGGAGAGCACGTCCCGCCCCTCCAGCAGGGCGTCCACCGCCCGCTCCTGACCGGGCAGAAAGCCGTCGTAGCCGAAATAGGCCTTGAGCAGATCCAGCTTGTAGGACATGAAGTCGACCCCCCTTTACACGCAGGTTTTCCATTTTAATGTCTGGTGAATAAGCCGCGTCCAGTACGCAACATTTTAGCACGTTTCGGGGCGGGCAGCAAATGTGGGAAATACAGGGCAAAAGGAAAGCCCCGGCTCTCCGGAGGAAGAGTCGGGGCTTTGTCATACGGAACAGACTCAGGCCAGCTTGCTCTTGGCCAGCTCGGTGAGCTGGGTGAAGGCGGCCTTGTCGTGGATGGCCATCTCGGAGAGCATCTTGCGGTTGATCTCCACACCGGCCTTCTTCAGGCCGTTCATGAAGGTGGAGTAGTTCATGCCGTTCTGCTTGCAGCCGGCGGAGATGCGGGCGATCCAGAGCTGACGGAAGTCGCGCTTCTTCAGGCGGCGGCCGGTGTAAGCGTACACCAGGGACTTCATGACCTGCTCCTTGGCCATCTTGAAGTGCTTGGACTTGGCGCCAAAGTAGCCCTTGGCCAGCTTCAGGGTCTTATTTCTTCTCTTGCGCGTCATCATCGCGCCTTTCACTCTAGCCATTGTGGTTAGCCTCCTATATCAATGAGTAAATGTTCGATTATTTGTAGGGGATCATGCGCTTGATGGCGGGCGCGTTGGTCTTGTCCGCGTAGGCGGAGGCACGGAGCGCTCTCTTGAGCTTGGTGGTCTTGCCGTGGCCGTTGAGCAGGTGACGGCGCTTGGTCTGGCCGCGCTTGACCTTGCCGGTCTTGGTCAGGCTAAATCTCTTCTTAGAGCCGCTGTGGGTTTTCAGCTTAGGCATGGTGGTGATCTCCTTTACTTTAACAATATGGGGATTCAGAAGCGAATCACTTCTTAGTTTCCTTCGCGGTCTTGGGGGAGAGGAAGATGGACATATGCCGTCCTTCCAGCTTGGGTTCCTTATCCAACGCGGCCACCTCGGCGCAGTCCTCGGCAAACTTGACCAGCAGGTCGCGGCCGATGTCGGTGTGGGCCATCTCGCGGCCGCGGAAGCGGACCGTCACCTTGACCCGGTTGCCCTCGCCCAGGAACTTCTGCGCGTTGCGGAGCTTGACGTTGAAGTCGTTGACGTCGATGCTGGGAGACATGCGGACCTCTTTGATCTCCACGACGCGCTGATTCTTCTTGGCCTCTTTCTCACGCTTGGTCTGCTCGAACTTGTACTTGCCGTAATCCATGAGCTTGCAGACCGGAGGAACGGCGGTGGGCGAGATCTTTACCAGGTCCAGATCGGCTTCGACCGCCTTCTCCAGCGCCTCGCGGGCAGACATGATGCCAAGCTGCTCGCCGGTGGCGGAGACCAGACGGACTTCCTTGTCGCGGATTTCCTCGTTGATTTGATGACCCTTGTTGCTGATAGGACAGCACCTCCCATTCTCAATGACAAACAAAAAACGGATACCAGCCCGGTACCCGCATCGCATGACAGACCCACCGATAATCCGGTGTGCCGAAACCATGTTGACCTCTTCGCTGTGCGCTGGAGGTGAGGACGGGGCGCCGTTCTGCTTTATTGTGCCCAATCAGTATAGCAGTATCGGAACCGCTTGTCAACGGTGAATTGCTTTCTTTATGTAAAAAAGAACCCGGTTTTGCTCTTCCATTTTGGATGAAACTATGGCAGAATAGATTGGAAAGAACGGTTTGGAGCCCTTCTGCGCCCCGGACCGGAGGAGAGAGCATGAAAGGAAAAGGAGGGGACCCCTATGCACCGGCGTCTGTTCGCTGCGGCGCTGACGGCGTCCATCTGTCTGGCGGGGCTGGCGGCCCCGGCTTTGGCCAATGCCCCCACGTATGAGAGCACCATATTGTTCACCCACGACACCCACGACCACTTCCTGCCCGCCCCGGCGGAGGAAGGGGGGACCTACGGCGGCTACACCCGCCTGAGCACGCTGCTGAAGGAGGAGCGGCAGGCCCACCCGGACGCCATTACTCTGGACGGCGGGGATTTCTCCATGGGTTCCCTGTTCCAGACCATCTATTCCACCGACGCGCCCGAGCTCCGGGCGCTGGGGGCCATGGGATACGACGTGACCACCTTCGGCAATCACGAGTTTGACTACCGCGCGGAGGGACTGGCCGATATGCTCTCCGCCGCCCGGGAGAGCGGGGACCCTCTGCCCGCCATCGTCTGCGCCAACTACAAGCCGCCGGAGGCGGATACCCGCAGCCGTCAGGCGTGGGAGGACTACGGCGTCACCGACTACACGGTCATTGAGCGGGGCGGGATCAACTACGGCGTGTTCGGCCTGATGGGCCGGGACGCGGATGACTGCGCCCCCATGTCGGGCATGGAGATGGAGCCCATGGTCGACGCGGCAAAGCGGACGGTGGCGGCCATGGAGGAGGACTTGGCGGCGCGGAACGCCCCCTATTTCATCATCTGCCTCTCCCACGCCGGCACCGAGAACGGAAAGGGCGAAGACTATGAGCTGGCGGAGAAGGTGGACGGCATCGATATGATCCTCTCGGGCCACACCCACACCACCCTGGAAGAGCCCATCCGTGTGAAGGACACCCTCATCGTCTCCGCCGGGCCCTACACCACCAACCTGGGCTCCCTGACCCTGCGCTGGAAGCCCAACGGGGAGAAGGAGATCCTGGACTACCGCCTCATCCCGGTGGACGATTCGGCGGCCGAGGACCCGGACATGGTGAAGATGGCCGGAGCCTTCAAGGACAAGGTGGGGGAGAACTACCTGAAGGACTACGGCCTGACCTACGACGAGGTGCTGGCCGATAACCCCTATTCCTTTACCCCCATCAGCGTCTTTGGGGACGAGCAGCGGGAGGAGCCTCTGGGCAACCTCATCGCCGACTCCTACGTCTACGCGGTGAAGGAGGCTGAGGGGGCGGACTATGTGCCCGTGGACTTCGCGGTGGTGGCCGCCGGGGTGATCCGGGCCTCCTTCGCCCAGGGGAACATCACCACCGCCGACGCCTTCAACGTCTCTTCCCTGGGCGTGGGAGCCGACGGCACTCCGGGCTACCCCCTGGTGTCGGTGTGGATCTATGGCCGGGAGCTGAAGGACGCCTTTGAGGTGGACGCCTCGGTGACTCCCCTGATGCCGGCGGCCCAGCTCTACGGCGCGGGGATGGAGTGGTCCTTCAATCCCCACCGGCTTATCTTCAATAAGGTGACGGACTGCGCCCAGGTGCTGGAGGACGGGACCCGCAGGCCCATTGAGGACGACCGGCTCTACCGGGTGGTCACCGGGCTCTACTCGGGCCAGATGCTGGGCACCGTCAACGGCAAGTCCTTCGGCCTGCTGACCATCACCCCCCGGGATGACCGGGGAGAGCCTGTTGAGGACCTGGAGGCCTT
>JALEZN010000106.1 GCA_022772585.1 Clostridiales bacterium | reverse complement strand
AGCGGAATCCCGCAGGCCATTGAGCGGCTTTCATTATAGCCGCTCCCGGGGTGATATGCAAGCAAAAACCCTGCAGTCTGCATATTGCCCCGGCCACTGGCGGTTTACACATCCCCCGGAATTTGCTATACTAATGTCTGCACGAATAAACCGCTTTGCGGTTTATTCGTGCGGCAGCAGCCGCACAATTCGATCAAAAGGGCCATTCTCGGCCCTTTTGATCGAATTCAGGCATTGTTGCAATGCGTATTATACTAAAACAAAACCATGGATCGAATGGAGCGAACACCCATGTTACAGGGAAAAACCGTCCTTCTCGGGGTCACCGGCGGCATCGCCTGCTATAAAGCGGCCTCCCTGGCCTCCGCACTGGTCAAGCAGCACTGCAACGTCCACGTCATCATGACCCAAAACGCCACTGAGTTCATCACCCCCCTCACATTTGAGCAGCTCACCGGCAACCGGGCCGTGGTGGATACCTTTGACCGCAACCACACCTTCCAGGTGGAGCACATCGCTCTGGCCGACCGGGCCGACCTGGTGCTCATCGCCCCGGCCACCGCCAATGTGCTGGCCAAGCTGGCCCACGGCATCGCCGACGATATGCTCACCACCACCGTTCTGGCCTGCGACTGCCCCAAGCTGGCCGCCCCCGCCATGAACACCCGGATGTACGAGAACCCAGTGACCCAGGACAATCTGGCACTTCTGCGCCGGTACGGCTGGGAGATCATTCCCCCCGCCAGCGGCCGCCTGGCCTGCGGCGCGGTGGGGCCGGGCAAGCTGCCCGAGCCGGAGGACCTGCTGGAGAGCGTCCTGCACGCCCTCAGCCATCCCCGGGATATGGAGGGGCTGAACGTACTGGTCACCGCCGGCCCCACCCGGGAGGCCCTGGATCCGGTGCGCTATCTCACCAACCACTCCAGCGGCAGGATGGGCTATGCCATCGCCCGGGCCGCCGCTGCCCGGGGCGCCCGTGTCACCCTGGTCACCGGCCCCACCGAACTCAAGCGCCCGGCCTATATGGAGGTGGTGGAGGTCACCTCCGCACAGGAGATGTTTGACGCGGTGACCACCCGCAGCGCGGCGCAGGATATCATCATCAAAGCCGCCGCCGTGGCCGACTACCGTCCCGCCTCCGCTGCGGAGGACAAGATCAAAAAATCATCGGATGACGCTGACCTCACCCTCCGGCTGGAGCGTACCCGGGACATTCTGGGCTGGCTGGGGGAGCACAAGGCCCCGGGCCAGCTCCTGTGCGGCTTCTCCATGGAGACCCGGGACATGCTGCCCAATTCCCGGGCCAAGCTGGTCAAAAAGAACCTGGACCTGATCGCCGCCAACAATCTGAAGGAGGAGGGCGCGGGCTTCGGCGTGTCCACCAACCGGGTGACCCTCATCGCCCCGGACCGGGAGACCGAGCTGCCCCTTCTGACCAAGGACCAGGTGGCCCATGCTCTGCTGGACGAAATTTTAATGCTGCGAAAAACACGGTAAGGCCCTCATCCCCCGCCCATACGGGCGGGGGATGTTTTTGTCCTCCTGCCTCCTCACCTTCCCGGTATGGAAAATTTAATTTCTAAAAAGTAAAATATAGTTGACATTATAAAAAGTATAGTGTATACTGGCACCATCAAAGACAGGGTGAACGCATATGAAAAACAAAAAGATGAAGCTGGCCCGCGTGGCCATGGACCTATCCCAGGAACAGCTGGCCGGGATGGTGGGGGTGACCCGCCAGACCATCGGTATGATTGAGGCGGGAAAATTCAATCCCTCCCTAAATCTGTGCGTCAATATCTGCCGCTGCCTGGGCAAAACACTGGACGAACTGTTCTGGGAGGAAGAGGAGGAACAAGCATGAAACGGTTATATGACGAGCGTCAGGAGCAGGAGAGTCTGAGGGCCAAGAGCATCGAGCTGTGCGCGGTATTCTGGATCACCGCCCTCTCACTGGTCATCAAGTCCTATTTTCTGGCACTGCCCATCGGCTACTGGGTGACTGAGGTCATCATCCTGCTGGTTGTGGCGGCGCTGGCGCTCTGGCTGGAGGCCCGCAAGGGGCTGTTTGACCCCTATATCAAGCCCAGCAGGAAGAACTGCCTGCTGATATCCCTGGCAGCGGCGGTCCCGCTGGCGGCGGCCCAGGGCGCCGGCATGTGGTACCGCTATCCCCAGACCAGAGATGACCCTGCGGCCATTCTGGCCTGCGCCGGGATCTTTTTTGTATCCATCTTCGCGCTGACCTACGCCGCGCACCGGATGACGGCCCGCTACGCCGAGGGCCGGCGGAAGAAGCTGGAGCAGGAGCTGGAGAACGGCGGCGAGCCGGAGGATTGAGGCGCGCCGAACCGAAAAAGCGAGACCGGAAGGATGTCCCTTCCGGTCTCGCTGTCTTTTTATCAATCTGTGGCTGCGGCGGCCCGGCTCAGCAGAGCTTGGCGCCGGCGGGGATCTTGTCGTCCAGCATGATGAGGTTGAGGCGTTCCTCGCCCTTCTCGCTGTGGACGGCGGAGAGGAGCATGCCGCAGCTCTCCTGGCCCATCATCTTGCGGGGGGGCAGGTTGACGATGGCGGCCAGGGTCTTGCCGATGAGCTCCTCAGGCTTGTAGTACATGGCGATGCCCGAGAGGATCTGCCGGTCGGTGCCGGTGCCGTCGTCCAGGGTGAACTTCAGCAGCTTGGTGGACTTTTTCACGCTCTGGCAGTCCTTCACCTTCACCACCCGGAAGTCGCTCCTGCAGAAGGTGTCGAAATCCACCGGCTCCTCGGTGAAGGGCTCGATCTCCAGGGCGGGGAGGGCGGCCTTCCGGGCCTCCTCGGCGGCCTGCTCCAGAGCGGAGAGCTCCTTCTGCACGTCGATGCGGGGGAAGAGGTTCTCGCCCCGGGTCACTGCCGTGTCGGCCGCCAGCACGCCCCACTGTCCGGCGCTCTCCCAGGTGGTGCTGTCCGGACCGGCGCCGATCTGGGCAAAAAGCTTGTCCATGCTTTCGGGCATGAAGGGGGTCAGCAGCACGCCGGCGATGCGCAGGCTCTCCAGCAGGTTGTACATGACCCGGGCCAGGCGGGGCTTGTTGGCCTCGTCCTTGGCCAGCACCCAGGGGGCGGTCTCGTCAATATACTTGTTGGCCCGGGAGATGAGCTTGAAGACCTCGGCCAGGGCGTCCTGGAAGGCGTAGCGCTCCATGGCGGCCTCATACTTGTCCCGCAGGCCGGAGGCCATGGCGGTGATCTCATCGTCCAGGGGATCGGCGGTCTGCTCCGCGGGCAGCCTGCCGCCCTCGAAGTACTTGCCCACCATGGATACCGTGCGGCTGAGCAGGTTACCCAGGTCGTTGGCCAGGTCCACGTTGATGGTGTTGATGAGGCTCTCGTTGGAGAAATTTCCGTCGGAGCCGAAGGGGAAAGTCCGCAGCAGGAAGAAACGCAGGGCGTCCACGCCGTAGCGCTCGGCCAGCAGGTAGGGATCCACCACGTTGCCCTTGGACTTGCTCATCTTGCCGCCGTCCAGCAGCAGCCAGCCGTGGCCGAACACCTTCTTGGGCAGGGGCTCGCCCAGAGCCATCAGGATGGCGGGCCAGATAATGGAGTGGAAGCGGACGATCTCCTTGCCCACAAAGTGAACGTCGGCGGGCCAGAACTTGCTGTAATCATCGTACTGGTCGTTGTCAAAGCCCAGGGCGGTGATATAGTTGGACAGGGCGTCGATCCACACGTAGACCACGTGGCCGGGATCGAAGTCCACCGGCACGCCCCAGGTGAAGGAGGTGCGGGAGACGCACAGGTCCTCCAGGCCGGGCTTGATGAAGTTGTT
>JALEZN010000096.1 GCA_022772585.1 Clostridiales bacterium | reverse complement strand
CGGACCAGCTCCTGGAGCAGTTCGTCCCGGTCCAGCTTGCGGATCAGCGCACGGGCGTTGTTGTAGTTGGTGATATAGGTCGGGTCCTCAGAGAGAATATAGCCTACGATCTGATTGATGGGATTATATCCTTTTTCCCGCAGCGAATTATAGACAGAGGTCAGGATGTCCTTGATCTCTTGATCCTTCTCATAACTGAGGCTGAATCTGCGTGTGTAATCATTTGCCATGACATCATACCTCCCTTCGTTCATAACCTTTATCATTTTACCCGAAAAACACCCGAGTGTAAAGAGGAAAATGCCAAAATTTATGAAAGGTTAAGGAATTTGGAACTCAGCGCAGGACAGCGCCGCACTCCTTTTCCAGAGTCTCCAGAATAGACTTGACATCTTCATCGGCCTCTTCGGCAGTGAGGCTGCGGTCGTCAGAGCGGAGGATCAGGTTGAAGGCTACGCTCTTCTTGCCCTCGTCCACGCCCTTGCCCCGGTAGATATCGAAGAGGGCGCAGTCCTTCAGCAGGCCCCTGGCCCCCTTCCTGATGGCGGCTTCCAGAGTGCCGACGGTGACAGACTCGTCACACACCACGGCAATATCACGGGTGACCGAGGGGAACTTGGGCAGGGGCACATACTCGGGGTCGGCGCCCTTGGCGCACAGCAGCTGCTCGAAGGAGAGCTCGGCGCAATAGAGCCCGGCATCCACGCCGTAGTTCCGGGCGGTCAGGGGATGGATCTGGCCGAACACACCGATGCGGCGGTCACCCGCGTACACCTCGGCGCACCGGCCGGGATGGTAGGAGGGATTGGTCTTGCAGGGGATGAAGGATACGTCCCCGGCCCGGATCTCCCGAAGAATGGCCTCCACCACGCCCTTGAGGGCGAAGAAGTCCATGTCCTCGCCGTAAGCGCCCAGGGAGAGCACCCTGTTCTCCACGGCCAAGCCGTCGCCGCCGCCGGGCAGGTAGACGCGGCCGATCTCATAGAGCTTGGCGGACTTGTTGCGGAAGTTGTAGTTCCGGGTCAGGATCTCCAGCATGGAGGGGAGCACGGTGGTGCGCATGATGGAGGTGTCCTCGCCCAGAGGGTTGAGGATCTTGAAGGACTGGCGCCGGGCGTCATCGCCGGGCCAGCGGATCTTGTCATAGGCGGTGGGGGAGATAAAGGAGTAGGTGATGATCTCGTCATATCCGCAGGTACGGCACACGGCGCCCAGGCTCCGCTCCAGCTGCTGAGCCGCGGAGTAGCCGCCCAGAGTGGTCTGGCCCCGCATCAGGGTGGTGGGGATGTTGTTATAGCCGTGGAACCGGGCAACCTCCTCGGCCAGGTCGGCCATCTCCTTCACATCGCCCCGCCAGGAGGGCACGGTGACCTGATCGCCCTCTACGGTGAAGTCCAGCCTGCGCAGGATGGCGGCCATCTCGTCGGCAGGTACGTCGGTGCCCAGCAGGGCGTTGATCTTTTCGGGCTCCAGCTTCAGGACGGTGGGCTGGGGGACGTAGTTGAGGATGTCGATGACGCCGTCCACCACCTCGCCGGCGCCCAGCAGCTCCACCAGCTCGCAGGCGCGGTTGACGGCGGGCAGGGTGTTGAGGATATCCAGGCCCTTCTCGAACTTGGCGCTGGCCTCGGTACGCATGCCCAGGGCCAGAGCGCCCTTGCGGATGCAGGTGCCGTTGAAGTTGGCTGACTCGAACACCACGTCCACAGTGTCGGAGACGATCTCGCTGTTCTCGCCGCCCATGATGCCGGCCAGGCCTACGGCCCGGGTGTCGTCGGCGATGACCAGGTGGTTTGCATTGAGCTTGCGGACATTGCCGTCCAGCGTGGTGAGCTCCTCGCCCTCCTCGGCCCGGCGGACCACGATCCTGCCGCCCTTCACGTAGCGGTAGTCAAAGGCGTGCATGGGCTGGCCGTACTCCAGCATGACATAGTTGGTGATGTCCACGATATTGTTGATGGGACGCACGCCCATGGAGCGCAGCCGCTCCCGCATCCACTTGGGAGAGGGGGCGATCTTCACATTGCGCACCATGCGGGCGGTGTACCGGGGGCACAGGTCGGCGGCGGGAGTCTCCACGTCCAGCAGCTCGCAGAGAGCGCCCTGGGCGCCGCCCTTCACCACCGGCTCATGGAGGCGCAGGGGCTGGCCGAAGGTGGCGGCCGCCTCCCGGGCCAGGCCGATGACGCTGAGGCAGTCGGGCCGGTTGGGAGTGATCTCGAACTCCACCACGTGGTCGTCGGCGTTGATGACGGGCTTGATGTCATCGCCGGGCCTGCAGTCCTCGTTCAGGATGAAGATGCCGTCGGTGATGCAGTGGGGGAACTCGGCCTGCTCCGCGTGGAGGTCGGCCAGAGTGCAGATGGTCCCGCTCTTGGTGTTGTAGGCGACCATGTCCCCCTCATGCAGGTTCATACAAGGGCTGTCCACCGCCGCGGTGGAGCCGTTCAGGTCCAGTACCACATGATACAGGCCGTAGGAGACGGTGGTACACTCCAGCACCCGGGCGGCCGCCACGGGGCCGTAGATCTTGTGACCGGGCTGCACGTCGGCGGGAACAGAGGGCTTCTCCGGGTCCAGGGGTTTGTAGTCATTGAGGAGGGCGGCGGCGGTGATGACAGCGTAGGGGAAGTCCCGCTCGTCCAGGTTCAGCTCCTTCAAAGAGCAGAGCATGCCGTTGGAGAGCACGCCCCGCAGCTTGCCCTTTTCGATCTTCTTGCCGCCGGGCAGGGTGGACTTGTGCAGGGCGGCGGGCACCAGGTTGCCCACGTGGACGTTCCACGCGCCGGTGCAGATCTGGACGGGCTCGTCCTTTCCCACGTCGATCTGGCAGATCCACATGTGGTCGGAATTGGGATGGCGCTCCATGGACTGGACGCGGCCCACCACCACGTTGGAGATCTCGGCCCCCAGGTCCTCGGTGGTCTCCACCTTGGAACCGGAGAGGGTCATGGCCTCGGCAAATTCTTTATCATCGGCGTCAACGGTGACGAACTCATTGAGCCACTTTCGAGACAGATTCATATATAAAACTCCCTTGTTTTCGTTGTTTGAGCGGCCCCTGTATGGGACGGCGAAGGGACGGCCCCGCGGGGCCCTGCAAAATGCGCTGAGTCAGTCCGGATGGGATCAGAACTGCTCCAGGAAGCGGACGTCGTTCTCAAAGATGAGGCGCAGGTCGGCGATCTTGAAGCGGCGCATGGCCATGCGCTCCAGGCCCATGCCGAAGGCCCAGCCGGAGTAGACCTCCGGGTCGATACCGGCCATCCGCAGCACGTTGGGGTGGATCATGCCGGCGCCCAGCACCTCGATCCAGCCCTCGCCCTTACAGGTGGGGCAGCCCTTGCCGCCGCACTTGTGGCACTGCACGTCCATCTCGCAGGAGGGCTCGGTAAAGGGAAAGTGGTGGGGACGGAAGCGGGTGACGGTGCCCTCACCGTAGAGCTTTTCCATCACGGTGTTCAGGGTGCCCTTCAGGTCGGCCATGGTGACGCCCTTGTCGATAACCATGCCCTCCACCTGGTGGAACATGGGGGAGTGGGTGGCGTCCACCTCGTCCTTGCGGTAGACGCGGCCGGGGGCGATGATGCGGATGGGCAGCTCCATGGTCTCCATGGCCCGCACCTGCATGGGGGAGGTCTGGGAGCGGAGCATCACCCGGCTGTCGGCGTCGAAATAGAAGGTGTCGGACCAGTCACGGGAGGGGTGGCCCTCCTCGGCGTTGAGCTTGTCAAAGTTATAGGTGGCCAGCTCGATCTCAGGGCCGTCCAGCACCGTGAAGCCCATGCCCACGAAGATGTCCTTGATCTCGTCCAGGGCAATGTACATGGGGTGCTTGTGGCCCGCCCTGACCTCCTTGCCGGGGATGGTCACATCCAGGGCCTCGGACTCCAGCTGCTGCTCCAGGGCGGCCTGGGCCAGGGCCTTCTGGCTGGCCTCCAGGGCGGAGGAGAGGGCCTCACGCACGTCGTTGGCCAGCTGGCCGATGACGGGGCGCTCCTCGGCGGAGAGCTTGCCCATCATCTTCAGAACGGCGGTGAGCTCGCCCTTCTTGCCCAGATACTTGACCCGCAGGGCGTCCAGCTCCTGGGCGGTGCGGCTCTCCGCGAAGGCGGAGAGCGCCTCGGCGCGGATCTGTTCCAGTTTCTCTTTCATATCGTACGCTCCTTTAAGCATTTGTAAATGAATTCTCCGGGACAAAAGAAAAAGCCCCCCGTCCCGTGATCTGGGACGAAAGGCAAGCCTTCCGCGGTACCACCCGCATTCCCGCGCGCGGCGCGGGCACTTTTGCCCCGGTAACGTGGGGCCATCCGTCCCTGTCTCCAGGGCCGCTCCGGGGCGAACCAAGCGGCAGGACACCTGCGCCCGCTTTCAGCCGGTGACGGACGCTCTCTGACGGGTCGAAAACCGCTATTTTCCCCTTCTTCGCATGTAAATTTATTTATAACACAGTTTGAGACGGAATGCAAGTAAAAATCCCGCCGGGAGCGGGAAACTGTCATCTCAGCGGGGAAATCTTGCTCCCGGCGGCGCAGGTCAGCGGGAGAGCTCGTACCGCCGCTCCACAAAGGGCCAGTTGATCACGTTGAACCAGTTGTCCACGTATTCGGCCCGGCGGTTGCGGACGTCCAGATAATAGGCGTGCTCCCACACGTCCACGCAGAGCAGGGGGTAAAGTCCCTGGGTCAGCGGGCAGTCCTGATTGGCAGTCTGGACCACGGTGAGCTTCCGGCCGGGGGCGACGGCCAGCCAGGCATAGCCCGAGCCGAACACGCCCAGGGCGGCGTTCTTCATGTCGGTGCGCCACTGCTCAAAGGAGCCGAAGGCCCGCTCCAGGGCAAGGCCCAGACCGCCCTCCGGCCGGCCGCCGCCCTGGGGGGAGAGGCAATTGAAATAGAGGATGTGGTTGTACACCCCACCGCCGTTGTTGCGGATGGGGGTACGCTTGTGCTCGGGCAGGGCGTCCAGATCCCGCAGCAGCTCCTCCAGCGTTTTGGCCTGACAGCTCTCGCAGTCCTGAAGGGCCTTATTCAGGTTGTCCACGTAGGTCTGAAGGTGCTTGTCGTGGTGAAAGTGGAGAGTCTCCTCCCCGATATAGGGGACGAGGCTGTCATACCCGTAGGGCAGCGGGGGAAGGGTATAAGGGTAGCGCAGTTCCACAGAGATCATCCTTTCCGGTTGTGTTTCAGCGGATTTTGCGGTATACTTAACTGTTCTTACAGGTGTATTATGAGCGGTACACAGCCGCTTCATACCGATTCGGCGTGACAGGAGAGAGGTATATGAAACAGGAACGGGCATTTGCGCGCTTTACCGTGACGCCCAAGGGCGAGCGGGCCATCGTGGGGGGACATCCCTGGGTCTACGACGGGGAGGTCGTATCCATAGAGGGGGCCTATGAAAACGGCGGTCTGGTGGACGTGGTCAGCGGGAAGGGCCGCTACCTGGGCACCGGCTTTGTCAGCGAGCAGTCCAGAATCCGGGTGCGGCTCATCTCCCGCAACGCCAACGACAAATTTGACGAGGCCTTCTGGGAGCGGCGGATCCGCTACGCCTGGGAGTACCGCAAAACGGTGATGGGGGAGGATGCGGACTGCTGCCGCATCATTTTCGGCGAGGCCGACACCTTCCCGGGGCTGACAGTGGACCGGTTCCACGACCTGCTGGTGACCCAGACCCTGTCCCTGGGTATGGAAAAGCGCAAGCCTATGCTCTTCCCCCTGCTCTGCAAGGTGCTGCGGGAGGACGGAGCGGACATCCGGGGCATCTACGAGCGCAACGACGTGGCCATCCGGGCCCATGAGGGCCTCAGCGAGGGGAAGGGCTGGTTCCCGCTGGAGGGACTGCCCACCCCGGACAGCCCCCTTACCACCATCGTGGAGAACGGCATCTCCTATGCGGTGGACGTGGAGAACGGCCAAAAGACCGGTTTCTTCCTGGACCAGAAGTACAACCGCCGGGCGGTGGCCGCCATCGCCCGGGGCAAGCGGGTGCTGGACTGCTTCACCCACACCGGGTCCTTCGCCCTCAACGCGGCCATGGGAGGCGCGGAGCACGTCACCGCTGTGGACGTGTCCCAGGCGGCGGTGGACATGGCGAGGGAGAACGCCCGGCGCAACGGCCTGGAGGAGCGGATGAGCTTCCTGGCCGCCGACGTGTTCGACCTGCTGCCCGAGCTGGAGCGGAAGGGAGGGCATCCCTACGACCTCATCATCCTGGACCCGCCGGCCTTCACCAAGAGCCGCAAGACCATCGAGGCCGCGGCCCGGGGGTACAAGGAGATCAACTACCGGGCCATGAAGCTGCTGCCCCGGGGCGGATATCTGGCCACCTGCTCCTGCTCCCATTTTATGAGTGAGGAGCGCTTTGTGCGGATGCTCCGTTCAGCCGCCGCCGACGCGGGGGTGGGCCTGCGGCAGATCGAGGCCCGCCAGCAGGCACCGGACCACCCCATCCTCTGGAACGTGCCCGAGACCAGCTATCTGAAATTCTACCTGTTCCAGGTAGTTTGACCCCAAGCTTACAAGGAGAAACGACTATGGACTATTTTCACCTGAACGCCGGCCAGGATCAGATCGCCGGCATCAGCAATCTGGGACTGGCCCACCTGGGGGACGCCGTCTTTGAGGTCATGGTGCGCGCCTGGCTCTGCCTCCACGGCAAGGCCAGCGCCCGGGGTCTGCACAAGGCCACCGTCCGCTATGTGGCCGCCCCTGCCCAGGCCAGGGCTGCCGAGCGCATCCTGCCCCTGCTGACGGAGGAGGAGAGCGACGTGTTCCGCCGGGGCCGCAACACCAGCCCCCATTCGGTGCCCCAGAATGCCAGCCGGGCGGAGTACCAGACCGCCACGGCGGTGGAGTGCCTGTTCGGCTGGCTCTACCTGCGGGGGGAAACCGGCCGGCTCAACCAGCTCTTTGAACAGATGATGGAGGAATAAGCCATGCCTCTGGACGCAATCTGCCTCTCCGCTCTGGTGGAGGAGCTGCGCGCCGCCCTGCTGGGCGGCAAAATCGACAAGATCTATCAGCCCGGGCGGGACGAGGTGGTGCTCCATGTCCGCGGCGCCGCGGGCAATGTGAAGCTGCTGCTCTCGGCCAGCCCCAGCCAGCCCCGGGCCCAGCTCACTGAACTCTCCCGGGAGAACCCGGGCACGCCCCCCATGTTCTGCATGCTGCTGCGCAAGCATCTGACCGGCGGGCGCATTCTGGACATCACCCAGCCTCCCATGGAGCGGTTGGTGGACTTCCGGCTGGAGACCATTGACGAGCTGGGGGACCGGGTGGAGCGCCGCCTGGTGCTGGAGTGCATGGGCCGCCGGGCCAACCTGATCCTGCTGGACGCCGACGGGCGCATCGTGGACAGCCTGCGCCGGGTGGACGGAGACATGTCGTCCCGGCGGCAGGTGCTGCCCGGCATGTTCTACCGGCTGCCTCCAACACCTGACAAGTTAAATCCCTTTACGTGCACGGAGGAGGAGCGGGCCGCCGTTCTGGCCAATCCCATGGGAAAATCCCTGGAAAAAGTGCTGCTGGACGGCTTTACCGGCCTGTCTCCCCTGATCGCCCGGGAGCTGGTGTTCCGTTCGGAGGAGCAGAGCGGCCGCCTGGCGGAAGAGCTGGATAAGCTCCGAAATGATGTAAAGGAAAAACACTTTGCACCGTATCTGCTGGTTCGGGAGGACAAACCGGTGGATTTTACCTTCCTGCCCATCCTCCAGTACGGTCCGGAGACCGAGTGCCGCCGGTGCGAGTCCTTCTCGGAGCTGCTGGACGGCTTCTATGAAGTCCGGGACCAGGCCGAGCGCACCCGTCAGCGGGGGCAGGATCTGATCCGCTCGGTGACCAACGCCCGGGACCGGGTGGCACGGAAGCTGGCCAACCAGGAGCGGGAGCTGGAGGCCACCTTTGACCGGGAGCGGCTGCGGGAGCTGGGGGACATTCTGACCTCCAACCTCCATGTGATGGAGCGGGGGATGGAGGTGCTGCGGGCGGTGGACTTCTACGACCCGGAGTGCCGGGAGATCGAGATCAAGCTGGACCCGCTGCTCTATCCCCAGCAGAACGCGGCCAGGTATTATAAGAACTACAACCGGGCCAAGACGGCGGAGAAGATGCTCACCATCCAGATCGAAAAGGGCGAAAAGGAGCTGGAGTACCTCAACAGCGTGCTGGAGAGCATCGCTTTGGCCGAGGGGGAGCGGGACCTGCAGGAGATCCGCCAGGAGCTCACCGACACGGGCTACCTCCGCCGGCAAAAGACCGCCGCCAAGCGGGAAAAGCGGCTGAGCGGAAAGCCCATGGAGTTCCGGTCCTCCTCCGGGCTGCGTATCTCGGTGGGCAAGAACAACAGCCAGAATGACCAGCTCACTACCAAAATGGCCTCCCGGGGGGACATCTGGTTCCACACCCAGAAGATCCACGGCTCCCACGTCATCCTCTGGACCGGGGGCGAGGACCCCGACGCCCGGAGCCTTCAGGAGGCGGCGGCGCTGGCGGCATACTACTCCCAGGCCAGGGAGAGCAAAAAGGTGCCGGTGGACTACACGCCGGTGAAGTACGTGAAAAAGCCTGCCGGGGCCCGGCCGGGCATGGTGATCTACACCACGTATCAGACCGCCTATGTGGCCCCGGACGGGGAGCTGGCCCGGCGGCTGCGGGTAAAGTAGCGCCGCCGGCTCTGGTGTGCAGCGCGGGAGCTTTTCTTTTTTGACAGACAGAAGGGCGCGTCCGTAAAACGGATGCGCCCTTCTGTTATGAGGTCACCAGGGGAACCAGCTGCCGCTCTCCCGGCTCTCCAGCACGTCCAGCGCACCGGAGAGGAGCTCGGCGGCCTCGGCCCGGGTGAGGGTGCTGGACAGGCCCAGGGAGCCGTTCCCGTCCGCCTGGAGCACGCCGCAGCTCTCCAGATTGGCGGCGGGCTGCACAGCCCAGTCGGGGACGCCGCTCAGGTCCACGCCGAAGGTGGGTTGGGCCACGTCGGTGACCCGGAGCACCCGGTTGAGGAGCACGCTGGCCTCGGCCCGGGTGATGATGTTGGCCGGCTGAAAGACCACCTGGCCATCGGAGGCCAGAGTACCCTGGACCAGCCCGTTTTTCAGGGCGGAGGCCACGTAGGGCCTGGCCCAGCCGGGGATGGAGGTATCATCGGCAAAGCCGGTGGTGGTCACGTCCTCCAGGGTCTCCATGCCGGCGGTGTCCATCAGCATGGCCACGAACTGGGCCCGGGTCACCGGCAGGTGGGGCTGGAAGAAATACTGGCCGCCCATACACTCGCCCACAAAAATGTTCTTCTCGGCCAGGCGGATGGCGGCGTTGGCGGCGGGCACGCCGTCCAGATCAGCATAGGTGACCTTGGTGGAGGGCTTTTCGATCCGGATCTTGACGGTGGCCGGGGCGGAGGTGTTGCCTACCGCGTCCACCGCCACATAGGTGAAGGAGTCCTTCCCGGTCTTGTTTTCATAGGGGGTGTAGACAAAGGTGTCCTGCCCGTCGCCGGGCATGGTGACGGCGCCCCGGGCGGGCTTGCTGACCAGCTGATAGGTGAGCAGGTCGCCCTCCGGGTCGGTGGCGGCGAAGCGGGCGGTGAGAGCGGTGTTCTTATAAGTGCTCAGCTCCAGATTTTCCGCCACCGGCGCGCTGTTGGCCTCTGAGAGCAGGTAGAGCCCCACCGTCACCTCCCGGCCGGAGACGCCGTTGGAGAACACGGGGGCGAAGGAGAAGCTGGAGGAGGGCGCCGCGGGGGACTGAGCCGCCCGAAACCGCAGGCCGGAGAGGGCACTGCGGGCCACGGAATCTCCCACGTTCAGCGGCTGATCGCCCAGGGTGAGAATGCCGGCGGCCGGGTCGGGGAGGGCGGAGAGGACCACCGAGTCCAGCGTCACGTCCCCGCCGGACTCCACCCGGAAGTCCTCCTGGGAGAAGGTGATGGTCTCACCGGGCAGGCCGTTCTTGGCGAAGGCGGCCACAGTGGCCTCGCCGGCGGCCTCTGCCTTCTGCGTACCGAACAGAAGGGCGGAGGCGGGCAGCGAGCCGGCCAGGGTCAGTGCGAGCAGGGCCGTCAAAGCCAGAAGACGGCGGAGAGAAGGGTTTCGTTTCAAAGAAAAGACCTCCTTGTCTGGTAAAAATGGGAGTACCCATAGTCTGTACCAAAGCAAGGAGGTTATTCGGACGTTTTGCTATAATTTGCTGCGGTCCCGCAGCCAGCTGGGCAGGGAGCGCATTTTGACGCTGGAGACCATGCCCATGGCGGCATACATGGTGATGATGGAGGAGCCGCCGTAGCTGATGAAGGGCAGCGTCAGGCCCACTACCGGGAAGATATACAGGCACATGGCCACATTGACCCCCACCTGGGCCAGCAGCATCCCGGCGTAGCCCATCACCAGATAGGCCGACTGGGGGCTGCATGCCCGCCGGGCCACCCAGATACACCGCAGGATGATGGCCCCCAGCAGCAGGAGGAGAAGCACGCAGCCGATGAGACCGAATTCCTCACCGCAGACGGCGAAGATCTCGTCGGTGGAGCGGGCGTTCAGCGCCCAGTTGGAGGAGCTCTGGGTCTGGACGCCCTGCAGATAGCCATGGCCGGTGAGCTGGCCGCTGCCGATGGCCAGGATGCTGCGGCTCTGCTGCATGCCCTTGCCCAGAGTCTGCTCCTGGATGGTGTCCGGATTGCCCAGCAGATGGTCGATCACAACGGTGAAGCGGAGAAGAATGTAGCTGAAGCGGTCATGGAACTGCTGCGAGTGGGTGAAGAGCCAGGCTACCAGACCCACGCCGCCCGCCGCGCCGCCCAGTCCCAGCAGGAACCAGCGCTTCTTCACCCCGGCTACCCAGAGGATGAACACGAAGATGAGCAGATAGGTGAGGAGCATACCGAAATCCCCTGATGCCACCGCGATGGTCCCGCACATGAGCAGCAGGTGCCCCCCCAATTGCAGGACGGAGGGGATGCTGCTGATGTCCTTCCCCCGCTCCTGCAGGCGGGCGCACTGCCAGGAGAGCAGCAGGATAAAGGTGAGCTTGACGATCTCAGCGGGCTGGATGTCCACCGGGAAGCGGGGGATATGGATCCAGCTCAGGTTGCCGCCCCGGCTGACCCCCAGGCCGGGGACCCGGGTGGAGAGGACGAAGAGCAGGTTGAAGGCCAGCAGCAGCTTCCAGGAGCGGTCCACGAAGAGCTCGATGTCCACTGAGGACATGGCGATATAGACCAGCACGCCCAGAAAGATGGCGACGGTCTGAATGATGACGCTGCGGTTGCTGTCCAGATAGCGGGTGGCGCTGTAGATGAGCACCAGCCCGAAACCGCTGGCGGCCAGGCACAGGGAGAGCAGCACCAGGTCGCCCTTGCGGAGAAATTCTTTGAAGGAATCGGTGAACCAGGACAGGGGAAAAGCCTCCTTTCCGGAAACGGGAGCGGATGGATGACCGGCGGGAGGGCCGGAAACACCCTATATCATACCACCTTTTCGCGGGAGCGTAAACCGTTTTGCGCTTTCTTAAAACATATGTTATAATGATGAAAAAGCGCCGCCCGGCGTGGGCGGTCCGTCCCGGCGCCATGCCGCGGATGCGGGGCGGGAAGGACGTGGAAGGGGAGAGAGCATGGAATACTGTTCCAACAGCGTGGCCGAGACCGAGTCGTTGGGCGAGGAGCTGGCGCGGCGTCTGGAGCCGGGGGCGGTGGTGGCCTTCTCCGGGGACCTGGGCGCCGGCAAGACCGCCTTTGTGCGGGGTATGGCCCGGGGCCTGGGCATCGGCGAGCGGGTGACCAGCCCCACCTTTACCATTGTCAACGAGTACGAGGGCGGCCGGCTGCCCCTGTTCCACTTTGATATGTACCGCCTGGGCTCGGCGGATGAGCTCTACGACATCGGATGGGAGGACTACCTGGTCCGGGGAGGCGTATGCGCCGTGGAATGGAGCGAGAACATCCGGGAGGCGCTGGAGGAGGGCTGCATCCTGGTGGACATCCGCCGGGGTGAGAATGACGGCCAGCGGATCATCCGGATCGGCAGAGAGGGATCGGTGAATCAGTGAGATGAAGATATTAGCCATAGAATCCTCGGCCACGGCCTGCTCCGTGGCCCTGTGTGAGGACGAGCGCCTGGTGGCCCAGTCCTTTCAGAACAACGGCCTGACCCACAGCCGCACCCTGATGCCCATGCTGGAGCATATGCTGGACAGCTGCGGCGCGGCATTGGAGGAGATGGATCTGATCGCGGTGGCGGCGGGGCCCGGCTCCTTCACCGGGCTGCGCATCGGCGTGGCGGCGGCCAAGGGCCTGGCCTGGCCGGGAGAGAAGCCCTGCGCCGGGGTCTCCACCCTGGAGGCCATGGCCTGGACAGCGGCCCACATGGGTATGGAGATCTGCCCGGTGATGGACGCCCGGCGCCATCAGGTCTACAACGCCCGCTTCCGGGGCGATGGGGAAAAGCTGGAGCGGCTGGCGCCCGACCGGGCCATCAGCCTGGAGGAACTGGGAGAGGAATTAAAAAGAGACGGGAAACCGCAAATTCTTATTGGAGATGGCGCGGTTTTATGTTATACTACCCTCAAGGAACTGGGGCTGGACATCCGCCTGGCGCCGCCCCATCTGCGTTTCCAGAGTGCCTGGGGAGTCGCCCGGGCCGCCCTGGAGCAGGCCCGGACCGGCGTCCTCACCGACGCGCGGGGGCTGGCCCCCGTCTACCACCGCCTGTCCCAGGCGGAGCGGGAGCGCCTTGCCCGGCTGAACTGCGGCGGTCCGTCCGCCGATCAAATCGTTAGTTAAAGGGGAAGATACCATGGAAATGGAAAAGGTACACATTCTGGACCATCCGCTGCTGCAGCATAAGCTCTCCATCCTGAGAGACGAAAAGACCGGCTCCAAGGAGTTCCGTGAGGTTGTCTCCGAGATCGCCACCCTCATGTGCTACGAGGCTACCCGGGACCTGCCCGTGGAGGAGGTCGAGATCCAGACCCCCGTGGCCGCCGGCAAGTTCAAGACCCTGGCCGGCAAGAAGCTGGCCATCGTCCCCGTGCTGCGGGCCGGCCTGGGCATGGTGGACGGTATCCTGAGCCTGCTGCCTGCCGTCAAGGTCGGCCATATCGGCCTGTACCGTGATCCCGACACCCTGGAGCCCGTGGAGTACTACTGCAAGATGCCCAATGACATCGCCGAGCGGGACATCATCATCCTGGATCCCATGCTGGCCACCGGCGGCTCTGCCTCCGCGGCCATCCAGTTCATCAAGAACTACGACGTCAAGCACATCAAGCTCATGAACATCATCGCCGCGCCCGAGGGCATCGCGCGGGTCCACAAGGATCATCCCGACGTGGAGATCTATGTGGCCGCTGTGGATGAGAAGCTCAACGACCACGGCTACATCGTCCCCGGCCTGGGCGACGCCGGTGACCGCATTTTTGGTACCAAGTAAGCTCTGCCGCCATCAGAGACACAGAGCGGGGGCCGGAGAGATTCCTCCGGCCCCCTTGTTGTTTTAAAAGCGTTTATGTTTGAGATTACAAAAAGTAAACTGATGAGTCTTGACATGAGGCTCCACTTCGTGCTAGGATAAACGCGGATATTTGGATAGAACTGGTCAGCGTCAGGCAACGATAAAAACATGGAACAAGGAGGCCAATCCCCATGAAAACAGATATTGAGATTGCCCAGAGCGCAGCCATGCTGCCCATCGGCGAGATCGCGGCCCGGCTGGGCATCAGCGAAGAGGCACTGGAGCCCTACGGCCGTACCAAGGCCAAGCTGGACATCAACTCCCTGCGGGATATGCCCCGCAAGGCAAAGCTGGTCCTGGTGACCGCCATCAATCCCACTCCTGCCGGTGAGGGCAAGACCACCACCAGCGTGGGCCTGGCCGACGCTCTGAACCAGCTGGGCAAGAAAGTGGTCCTGGCCCTGCGTGAGCCTTCTCTGGGCCCCGTGTTCGGCGTGAAGGGCGGCGCGGCCGGCGGCGGCTACGCTCAGGTGGTCCCCATGGAGGAGATCAATCTCCACTTCACCGGCGATTTCCACGCCATCGGCGCGGCCAACAACCTGCTTGCCGCCATGCTGGATAACCACATTCAGCAGGGCAATGCCCTGAACATCGACGTGCGCCGCATCACCTGGAAGCGGGCTGTGGATATGAACGACCGCCAGCTGCGCAACATTGTCTGCGGCCTGGGCGGCAAGGCCAACGGCGTGCCCCGTGAGGATGGGTTCGACATCACCGTGGCCTCCGAGATCATGGCCGTGCTGTGCCTGGCCACCAGCCTTACCGACCTGAAGGAGCGCCTGGCCCGGATGGTGGTGGCCTACACCCGGGATGACAAGCCCGTCACCGCCCATGACCTGAAGGCTGAGGGCGCCATGGCCGCCCTGCTCAAGGACGCCATCAAGCCCAACCTGGTCCAGAC
>JALEZN010000031.1 GCA_022772585.1 Clostridiales bacterium | reverse complement strand
AACTTGCTACCACAACCAGCCAAAGCAAGTATGCAAACCAAAAGCAAGAGTAATGTAACCAATCTTTTCATACAATCACACTCCTTTGTCAAATTCCGATTTATCGATTTGTTTAATCATATCATATGGCTTCAATATATGCAAGAACAGTCCCGGCAGACATTACTGCCGGGACTGAAGCTGTCTTATGAGCACCCGCCTTTTGGGAGACGTCCCTCTTGCTCAGTGTTTCTGATTAAAAATCTTGAAAATATCGTCCCAACCGTCATCGCTCATGCCGGAGCTCTCACTGATAGGCTCGGGAGCCCTGGCTCCCGCCTGGGCGGCGGAAGGCGCAGCCTTGTCGCTCTTCTGCTCCGCGGGGGCGGAGAAGGGCTTGTTGGACAGGGCACCGGGATAGTTGTCCTCAAAGCCGGTGGCAATGACCGTGATGCGGATCTCGTCCTCCATGGTCTCGTCGAAGCTGGTGCCGAAGATGATATTGGCATCGGGATGGACGGCCTGGCTGATCAGTCCGGCGGCGGCGTCCACCTCGTCCATGCTCATGTCCAGCGGGCCGGTAAAGTTCACCAGTACGCCCTTGGCTCCGTCGATGGAGGTCTCCAGCAGGGGGCTGGAGATGGCCATCTTGGCAGCCTCTTCGGCCTTGTTCTTGCCGGCGGCCCGGCCCACGCCCATATGGGCCATGCCCGCGTCCTTCATGACAGCGGACACATCGGCAAAGTCCAGGTTGATGAGGCCGGTCTTCTTGATCAGGTCGGAGATAGACTGCACGGCCTGACGCAGCACATCGTCGGCGATCTGGAAGGCGTTGAGGAAGGTGATCTTCTGGTCGGTGGCGTATTTAAGACGCTCATTGGGGATGATGACCAGGCTGTCCACCTTGTCCTTCAGGTCTTCGATGCCCTTCTCGGCCTGCTGCATCCGGCGGCGTCCCTCAAAATTGAAGGGCTTGGTGACCACGCCCACCGTGAGGATGCCCATCTCCTTTGCGATATCGGCCACGATGGGGGCCGCGCCGGTGCCGGTGCCGCCGCCCATGCCGGCGGTGATGAACACCATGTCGGTGTTCTCCAGAGTCTTGGAGATCTGGGCCCGGCTCTCCTCGGCGGCTTTGCGGCCCTTTTCCGGGTCGGCGCCCGCGCCGCGGCCGCCGGTGAGCTTCTCGCCCAGCTGTACTTTATATGTGGCCTTGGACACGTCCAGGAAGGGCTTGTCCGTATTGGCTGCGATGAAATCCACGCCGTCCACACCGGATTCGATCATACGGTTGACCACGTTGTTTCCGCCGCCGCCAACACCGATCACTTTTATCGTAACAACGTTATCAGGCCCTGTGTCAAGTCCAAACGCCATAGCTGTGCTCCTCCTATGTAAACAATTCGACGTAAAATTTGGTAAAAGCTCTTATTTTGTGTCTGCTTCCGGCTTCGAGACAATATCTTGATTTATTTTATCGCTCTTTTGCCGGTTGGTCAATAGCTCCCGCCGGATTTCCGCAAAGTTTTGGAACATCCGGGTACCAAAGACCACCACAGCCGCCAGGTAGAGGGGAATGCCCATTTTGTTGCCCAGCCAGGTCAGGAACACGGCGATGGCGGTATTCCCGATGGCTCCCGACAGGAAGATATTCAGCTTGAACTGTCCCTTGAGGCGGGCGTTGCTGCCGCCCAGGGCCGAATCCAGAGCGGCCAGCAGGCCGGCCGCGATATACAGCGAGGATTTGGCCGGGAAGGTCACCGGGGCCACAAAGCCCAGGGCCAATCCAATGACCAGACCCAGCAGTTCCATCCGCAGGACCATCAGCCCGCACCTCCTTCGCCGCCCGAAGCCGGACGGAGGTAGTCGGTCTGGAGTGTGCCCTTGTACCGCTCGATGAGGAGCTGGTCGCTCATGGTGACCGTCACATTGATCTTCCACTGGCTGAGCACGTCCACCACGCCGTTACGCATGGTGAGGGCGTTATACATAGTCGTGGGGTCGCCGATGGCATACAGGATGAAAGGCGCGGCGAAGCGTTTTCCGTTGACCATCACCACCGATCCGGCGCAGCGCACCTCGCTGGTAGCCAGGATGCGCTCCCCGTTGAAGGAGATGGCCTGGGCCCCGGCGTCCCGCAGCTCGTTGATGACCGAGAGCAGGTCGCTGTCGTGGATGAGGTAATCGGCCTCGTCTCCGGTGGTGTTCTCCGCCGTGGAGTCGCTCATCACCACCATGACGCCGGGCCCCTCCACATCGGTGAGCCCCGCCGCCATGGAGAGGCGGTCCATCTCGGCCTTGAGGGCCTCGCTGGCCTCACCGGAGGCCGCGGCATTGCGGTACTCCTCCAGCTCGGCCTGAGCCTCGCTCAGCCGGTCCTTCAGATCGTCCTGCTCGCTGCTCAGGTCATTGTAGAGCTCCTGCAGGGTCTCCAGGCGGCTGGCGCTGGTGGCATCCACCGCTGTGTTGATCTTGACGCTCTTGAGTTGGACCGCCAGCAGGAAGCCCAGCACGACGAAGGCGGCCATGACCGCCAGTTCGCCGCGCGCTTTTTTCTTTCGCATATGGCTTGGTTCCTCCTTAAGGTTCCACCGCCGGTGTGGGGGTGGGCGCCGGATCGCTCTCCGGCGCGGGGGTCTGGGCCGTGGTCTGGGTGCCGGGCAGCCAGCGCTCTGCCAGCAGCCACGCCTTATTGCCCTCGCTGGGCATCTGGAGCGTGCCGCTCACAGTCCCGTTTTTGGCCTTCAGCTCCTCCAGGGCCCGCTGGAGCCGCCAGGTCTGGCCGGAAAAATCGTCAAAAAGGGGCATCTCCACCGTCAGGCTCCCATCATAGCCGAAGCGTACCTGGTTTTCCGCCGAAAGATCGATGAAGTCGGTGAGATGCTCGGTCATGCCCCGCTCCTGCAGGGCGGAGAGCAGCCCGGTGAGGCTCTCCAGCTTTTTCTGCTCTTCCTCCTCCACCGCCAGGGGCAGCCCCACCGCGGGCGAGAGAGGCGTCAGGCCGGTGAGCACCGCCCGTCCCTGGGCCAGGGAGGCGTCCCCCTGCTCCAGCAGCTTGCACCGGGCGTCCATCAGCCACCAGCTCCCGCCGCTCTCCAGAGCGGCGACGGGGGCGCTCTCGGTCACCTGGATGACCAGGGTGTCCGGGAATTTGCGGCTGATGACGATGTCGTCGATATAGGGCAGCTTGGAGCGGATCTGCCGGTTCATCTCAAACTTGTTGAGCCGGAACAGGTTCTCTCCCTGCTCCACCCCGGCAGCGGCGATGATCTGCTCCTCGCTGTACCGGGTCTTGCCGGCCACCACGATCTGGTTGGCCCGGAAAAAGACGATGCAGCCCGTGACGATGGCGGCGAAGATGAGCAGGATGGACAGCAGCTTATACAGGGCGCTGAACCGCCCCCTGTTCCGCCGTCCCCGTTTTCTGCGTCTTGCCGCCATGCGTCCGTCCTCCGTCTGTGTCGATTTGTGATACCGGGCGGAGAGCCGCGCTCCGGCTCCTCCCGTCTTCAGTATACCAGCTGTTTTTCACCGGTATATGAAAAAATGTTAATAAATTTATGAACTTTGCTCTTCCCGGACGATATTGGCTCCCAGCCCCCGCAGGCTCTCCTCCAGGCGCCAGTAGCCCCGGTCCAGGTGCCGCAGCCCGGTGATCTCGCTTCTTCCCTCGGCGGCCAGAGCCGCCACCACCAGAGCGGCGCCGCCCCGCAGGTCGGCCGCCGTCACCGGCGCGCCCCGGAGCCTGGGCACACCGCACACCACGGCCACCCGGCCCTCCACCCGGATATCGGCCCCCATCCGGATCAGCTCATCCACATGGCGGTAACGGCTGTCAAAGATGTTTTCCACAAAGAGGGTGGTCCCTGTGCCTTTTGCAAGGGCCGCCATCAGGGGCGGCTGGGCGTCGGTGGGGAAGCCGGGATAGGGCGCAGTGTGAATGGGGCGCACACCCCCGGGCATGCCGCCGCTGACCAGCGACAGCTCCCCGCCTCCGCTGCGGATAGAGCACCCCGCCTCCGCCAAGGCGGCGGTGACAGTGGACAGGTGGCCCGGACAGACCCCCGAAATCTCCACCTCACCTCCGGCGGCGGCCGCCGCGGCCAGATAGGTACAGGCCACGATCCGGTCCCCCATGACGGTAAATTCCCCGCCGTGGAGAGGCCTGCCTCCCTCAACGACGATCACGGAACTGCCCGCCCCCCGCACGCTGGCCCCCATGGAGCGCAGGAAATTCTGGAGATCCACGATCTCCGGTTCACGGGCCGCGTTGCACAGCACAGTGGTCCCCCTGGCCGACACGGCGGCCAGCATGGCGTTCTCGGTGGCGCCCACACTGGGCCGGGCCAGGACGACTTCCTGTCCGGTCAGGATCCCGGAGCAGCGCAGCCTCCCGCCCTCCTCCAGGATCTCTCCGCCCAGGGAGCGGATGGCTGCCAGATGGAGGTCAATGGGACGGGGACCCAGTTCGCACCCGCCGGGGAACGAGAGCTCCGCCTCTCCCATCCGGCCCAGGATGGCCCCCAGAAAGACCACGGAGGACCGCATCCCCCGCATCAGGGCGTCCGGGATGTCCCATCGGGTGGGCTGCCCCGCGTCCACCGTCACGGTGTCCCCCTCCTGCCGGGCCTGACAGCCCAGGTGGCGCAGGATCTCCAGGGACGCGGTCACATCGGAGAGGGGCGGGCAGTTGCGGATCACGCTCCTCCCCGGCACCAGAAGGCTGGCCGCCAGGATGGGCAGGGCGCTGTTCTTGGCCCCGTGGACCCGCACCCGGCCGTTAAGAGGGCGTCCGCCCTCCACGATCAATGCACTCATCATGTTCCGTCCTCCGCACATCGGTTTTGAATGGTAAACCATCCTATGCGGGCGGAAAAAATGGGTGAAACGCCTTATTTCTTCAAAAGGCCCAGCAGGGTCTTATAGATCTTCTCGCTGGCGTCGGGCACTGCCATATGCCGCAGCGCGGCCCCCATGGCATCCCGCTTTCCCTTGTGGGTGAGCAGGTCGGAGGCGATCTCATACAGCTTCTGGCCGGAGGAATCCTTCTCCGGCAAAAGCACGGCGCCGCCCGCCTCGGCGATGACCCGGGCGTTCTTGGTCTGGTGGTCGGCGGCCACGTTGGGTGAGGGCACCAGCACCGCGGGCTTGGCGATGGCGGTGAGCTCCGAGATGGTGGAGGCGCCTGCCCGGCAGAGCACCAGGTCGGCGGCGGCCATCACCAGGGGCATGTCGTAGATGTACTCCCGCACGTCGATGGAGGGATGGTCCTTCAGATCGATGCCCAGCTTGGGCAGGGTCTTCTGGATATTGGCAAAATCCCGTCCCGCGCCGTGGATGTGGTGGAAGGGCTCTCCCGCCTTGCACTCCAGGGCGATGAAGTCCACGATCTGCCGGTTCATCACCGACGCGCCCAGGCTGCCCCACACCGACACCACCACCGGCCGGTCGTCGGTGATGCCCAGCTTTTCACGGGCCTCCTTCCGGGTGTACTGGAAGAAGTCGCCCCGGACAGGAGTGCCGGTGACCGCCACCTTGTCGGGGTCATCATAGTGGCTGCGGCTCTCCTCAAAGCCCACCATCACCTGATCCACCACCTTGGACAGGGCCTTGGTGGTCAATCCGGGCACGGCATTGGACTCGTGAACGGCGGTGGGAATGCCTTTGGCCGCCGCGGCATTCACGATGGGATAGGAGGCGTAGCCGCCGGTACCCACCACCAGGTCAGGCTTGAACTCCTTCAGGATACGGTTGGCCTGCCCCTTGGAGCGGCCCATGTTGATCACCGTCTTCACGTTGTGGCCGATGGCCGCGGGGGTAAAGGAACGGCGGAAATTGGTGATGGTCACGGTCCTGATGTCATAGCCCTCCTTGGGCACCAGGCGGGTCTCCATGCCGCCGTCCGCGCCCACGAAGAGCACCTTGCAGTCCGGGTCCCGGAGCTGGAACAGCCGGGCCAGGGCCACGGCGGGGTTGATATGTCCGGCGGTACCGCCGCAGGTAAAGAGTATATTCATCTCTCGTTCACTTCCATATCTCTTGATTTTACCCTCTGCAGATGAGGGGCTATCCCTGTTTGGCCGCCGGGATCTGCCGGGACACGCTGAGCACCATTCCCATCTCGGCCAATTGTATCATCAGCGCGGTGCCCCCGTAGCTGAAGAAGGGCAGGGAGATACCGGTGGGGGGCAGCAGGTTGGTGACTACGCCGATGTTCAGAAACACCTGGCCGGCCAGCAGTGTGATGATGCCCACCACCAGCAGGGCGCCGAACCGGTCCCGGGCGTGGATGGCGATCCAGAAGCCCCGCAGGATCAGCAGCGCGAAGAGGAACAGGATGACGCAGGCCCCCACCAGTCCCAGCTCCTCGCAGACAATGGCAAAGATGTAGTCGTTCTCGGGCTCGGGCAGGAAGTCGAACTTCTGCCTGCTCTTGCCCAGGCCCACGCCCAGCAGGCCGCCGGAGCCGATGGAATAGAGGGACTGGATGACCTGGTAGCCTTTTCCCCGGCCATTCATACCGTCGTTCCACGGGTCACGCCAGATCTGGAGGCGCGTGCTCTGATAGCCGCTCATCATGATGATCAGCAGGGCCCCCAGGGCCACGCCGCCGCCGATGAACCAGTAGAGCTTGATGCCCGCGGCGAAGAGCACCGCCGCGCCGCCCAGCATGATGAGCAGGGTGCCCGACAGGTGAGGCTCCAGCATCATCAGGACAGCGACGGAAAGCAGGATGGCCGCGTAGGGCACCAACTCCAGAAGGCCGATACGCTGCAGTAGGCGCAGCGGGCCGCTGAAATAGGACCGGGGATTGATGCGCCGGGGCTTTTCCGTGTTCCGCTTGCTCAACCGGGCGGCGAAAAACATGATCACGCCGATCTTGGCGATCTCCGAGGGTTGGAAATTAATGGGTCCGATCTTCAGCCAGCGCTGGGCGCCCACGGTGGCCCTGCCGAAGCCCAGGGGGGTAAAGACCAGCAGCAGGCACACATAGCCCGCCGCCAGCACAAAGACCGACATCCACCGGAAGGACTGGTAATTGATCTTGGTCACCACGTACATGGCCAGCACGCCCGCCACGGCAAAGCCCGCCTGCTTGACAAAGTAGTAGGCGGGATTGTTGTGGGCGGTCTTGGCGTCATAGAGCGCCGTGGCATAGGAGGCGGAAAAGACCATGACCACGCCGATGACGGTGAGCATCAGCACCAGCATGAGAAAGGGCAGGTCCACAGGTCCCCGTGCCAGCTGTTCCTCCACCGTCAGGTCGCGCTTTCGCTTTTTGGACAAGGGATCGCCTCCTTCGCGCTCCGCCGCTCCCGGCCGGGGGGCGATGCGGTTACATGGGGTAGCGGTTCATTACACCCAGATAGGCCAGCAGACAGAATACCACGGTCACGCTGGTAAAGACCACCACCAGCTTCACCTCGCTCCAGCCGCACATCTCAAAGTGGTGATGGAGTGGGGCCATGCGGAAGATGCGCTTGCCGTGGGTGAGCTTGAAATAGGTGACCTGGATGATATCGGACAGAGTCTCCGCGATGTAGATGACCCCCACCAGGATCAGGACCAGGGGCATATCCAGGGCGAAGGCCATGCCGCACACCGCGCCGCCCAGGAAGAGGGAGCCGGTGTCGCCCATAAAGACCTTGGCCGGATGGAAATTGTAGATGAGGAAGCCCAGCAGGCCGCCCACCAGAGCCCCGGCGAACACGCCGATCTCGGCCCGGCCCCACATGCCGGCCACCACAGCGAAGAAAAGGGCCACCGGCACCGTCACGCTGCTGCACAGGCCGTCGATGCCGTCGGTCAGGTTCACGGCGTTCACCGTGCCCACCATGACAAAGGCGGCAAAGACCATATAGACCACCCAGGGCAGCTGGAAGGTCACGTTGGCAAAGGGGATGTACAGGTCGGGGGTCAGGTAGCCCTCGTTGCGCAGCAGGATGGTAAAGACGATGGCCGCCGCCAGCTGGAGGAGGAATTTGGGGCCGGCGGTGAGGCCGGTATTCTCCTTCTTCTTCACCTTCATATAGTCATCCATAAAACCGATGACGCCGAACACCAGGGCGAACAGGTAGGTATACACGCCGCCCAGGTCGCCTACGGCCACGCTGCTCCAGCCCAGCACCGCCAGAGCCGCCGCCATGGACAGGATGAACATGAGGCCGCCCATGGTGGGGGTGCCCTGCTTGGTCATATGCCAGGTAGGTCCGATCTCCTTGATGGCCTGACCGGCCTTCAGCCGCCGCAGGGCGGGAATAAGCAGCTTTCCCGCCGCAGCGGAGACCACGAAGCTCAGGAACATGCTCAGGATCACGCTGATATCCATTCTTTTGAACCTCCACACGTCTTTATGATTCCAATCACAACGACGTATTTTATCACACAGCACAGGATATTTCTACCCGAAACCATTTGGAACATTCCTGCAAATGTCACGAAAAATCCAGGGAATCGCCCCGGTCCTCCTCTGTTTTTGCCATAGCCAGGCGGGCCTGAGCCCCATCGGGGAAGCAGGCGGCCACCACCTCCCGCTCATCCAGGTGGTGACGGACGCCGCAGATCTCCTGATAGGTCTCATGTCCCTTGCCCGCCAGGAGCACCGTGTCCCCCGGCCGGGCCATGTTCAGGGCCCGGGCGATGGCCGCCCGGCGGTCGCTCTCCACCACGATCTCGGCTCCTCCCCCGTCCATCCCGGCCAGGATATCCCGGATGATGGCCCCGGGCTCTTCAGTGCGGGGATTGTCGGAGGTGACCACCGCCGTGTCGGCCAGGGCGTCGGCGATGGCGCCCATCACCGGCCGCTTGCTCCGGTCCCGGTCACCGCCGCAGCCGAACACGCAGATCACCCGCCCCGGGGTAAAGTCCCGCACCGTGGTGAGGATATTCTCCAGCGCGTCCGGGGTGTGGGCGTAGTCGATGATGACGGTGTAGTCGGTGGGGGTAGGCACCACCTCGATGCGCCCCTTCACCCCCCGGGCCTGGGCCAGGGCGTCGGCGATGGCCTCCAGTTCCAGCCCCAGGTTCAGCGCGCAGGCGATGACTCCCAGGGCGTTGTAGATGGTGAAACCCCCGGGGATGGGCAGCCGCACCCGGCAGATGCCGCCCCGGATCACCGCCTCAAATTCCACATGTCCCGGGAAAAGCCGGATGTTCTTGGCGGTCAGGTCGGCCTCATCCTTGTTCTCCGAGTAGGTAAAGACCGGGCAGGGGGCCGTTCCGGCGTAGTACCGCCCCGCCTCGTCGTCCAGATTGAGGATGGCACGGCCGCACTGGCGGAAGAGCAGGCCCTTGGCCTCCCGGTAGGCCTCCATGGTGCCGTGGAAGTCCAGATGGTCCTGGGTCAGGTTGGTGAAGATCCCGGCGGCGAAGCGGATGCCCTCCACCCGCCGCAGCACCAGCGCGTGGGAGGAGACCTCCATTACCACATGAGTGCAGCCGCTGTCCGCCATCTGCCGCAGCAGCCGCTGGACCTCCCAGCTCTCGGGGGTGGTGCGGCTGGCGGGAAGCACGGCGGGACCGATCATGTTCTGGTTGGTACCGATGAGCCCCACCCGGGCGCCCGCGGCGCGCTCCAGCACCTCCTTGAGCAGGTAGGTGGTGGTGGTCTTCCCGTTGGTCCCCGTCACGCCGATGACGGTGAGCTCCCGCGCCGGATGGCCAAACCAGTTGGCCGACACCCCGGCCAGCGCCGCCCGGGCGTCTGGCACGGTGAGCCACGGGCCCTCCTCCTCCGGAGCATGTTCACAGAGGACCAGGGCCGCCCCCTTCTCCACCGCCTGGCAAATAAAGCGGTGCCCGTCGGTCCGGTAGCCGGGCAGCGCCACGAAGAGCTCCCCCGGCCGGAGGGTGCGGCTGTCATATGAAATTCCTGAAATTTCCATTTCCAGGTCGAGCCCCGCCCCCAGAGGGGCGACGCCGGCCAAAACCTGGCGTAATTCCATACGTTCACCCCTTTGGGTCTTGAAAAAATGAGAATTATCCGGACGAAGCGCCCGTGGGTGCTCCGCCCTCTTTTGTTACAGCCCGGTACCCGCGCCGCCGCTGGCGGTGCTCTGGATAAAGTGGACCTCCACCACAGTGCCCCGCTCCACCTCGGCGCCGCCGGCAATGGCCTGGCTCTCGGCCTTCACGTCGTCGCCCACGGTCAGTCCGGTGGATTTCAGATAGAGGCCCGCATCGGCCATGGCCTGCTGGGCCTGCTCCCGGGTCCTGCCGGTGACGTCGGGCACCGTCACCTTGTCGGTGGGCTTGTCGGCCCCCATGTAGAGGATGACCTTACTGCCGCCGGGGATGGCCACACCCTGGGCGGGGATCTGGGCGGTGACGGTCTCCCCGTCTCCCACCGTGCGCACGTCCAGACCGCTCTCCTTCAGCTTTGCCGTGGCATCGGCGAGGGTCATGCCGGTCACGCCGGGCACCGGCATATCCATGGCGGCCTTCTCCTCATCGGTGTACTGTTTGGCCACGCCCAGATAGTCCAGGATGTCGGGCAGCAGTTTGCCGGCCTGGAGGGCGGCCATGTTGCCGCCGCTGATGTAGTAGCCCCCGGCGGTGAAGTTGGAGTTGGGTCCGGTGGGCTTGGGGTTGTCGTAGGCGATGAGGACCACCACCTGGGGATCGTCCGCCGGGGCGAAGCCCAGGAAGGAGACGATGGTGTGGTCTGTCTCCGTGGTCTGGGAAGAGCCGGTCTTACCGCCGATGCGGTAGCCGGCCACATAGGCCTGCTTGCCGGTGCCGGGGGGCTTGACCACGCCCTCCAGAATGGTGCGGCAGCGCTCGCTGGTCTGCTCGCTGATGACCTGGCGCACCTCGGTGGGCTGGGTATGACTGAGGACGCTGCCGTTTGCGTCGGTAATACTCTCCACCACATAGGGCTTCATCAGGTGGCCGCCGTTGATGACGGCGGAGGCCGCGGTGATGAGCTGGATGGGGGTCACCTCAAAGCGCTGGCCGAAGGAGGCCACCGCCAGGTCCACGCTGGTGAATTTGTCCCGGGGCCAGATGCTGAAGTCGGTAGGAGCCCGCTCGCCCAGCATGTCGATTCCAGTCTTTTCCTTGAAGCCGAAGGCCTCCAGATAGTCATAGAACTTCTCGGTGCCCAGCTTCTGGCCGATGGAGATGAAGGCGGGGTTGCAGGAGTTGGCCACCGCCTGAGCCAGGGTCTGGGTGCCGTGTCCGGTGCGCTTGGAGCAGCGGATGGGACTGGAATAGCCCTTGACTGTCACCTGGCCGGAGCAGCTGAAGCTGCTGTTCTCGTTGACCACGCCCTCCTCCAGGGCGGCGGCCAGCACCATGGACTTGAAGGTGGAGCCGGGCTCGTAGGTATCGGTAATGGCCTTGTTGTTCCACTGCTCGTAGAGGATATCCAGGCTCTTGGTGTTCTTCTCCTCATCAGTAAGGGTGGCGTCATTTGCCACCTCCTGGAGCTTTGCAAGCAGATTGGGGTCGGTGATGGTGCGGGGGTTGTTCAGGTCGTAGGTGGGGGAATTGGCCCAGGCCAGGATAGCGCCGGTCTTGGGGTTCATGGCAATGACAAAGCCGCCGTCCTGGGCCTCAAACTTCTCCACACCTTCGGCCAGGATGCGTTCACAGTAGTACTGGATGGTGGCGTCGATGGTCAGGTGCAGATCATTGCCATCCACCGCGTCCTCATAGTCCTCGTAGCGGTAGAGCATCTGGGTGCCGCGGCCGTTCTTGGCAGTGACGATGCGGCCCACCTGTCCGCCCAGCTCCTCGTCATAGATGGCCTCCATGCCGTAGGCGCCGTGGTTGCCGTCGTTGGTGTTGACCCAGCCGATGACCTGAGAGGCCAGGCTGTTATAGGGATAGTACCGTTTGGCGCTGGGCATGATGTAAATGCCGCTGGACAGGCCGTTTTTACTGACATATTCCCGGACCTTGTCTGCCTCCTCCGACTCCACCTCGGTCTTGATGACCTCGCTCATGGAATTGGTCTTGGCCAGACGCTTGAGGATCTCCTCCTCCTCCACCCCCAGGATGGCGTTCAGGTTCCGGGCGATGGATTCGTTGGTGGGCTCGTCGTAGCCGGGCATGAGCTTCTCCCGTTTCTCTGGGTCGGTCTCGGCCAGGGCCTTTTCCACCTTTTCCGCGTACTTTTTCTGGCACTGGATGATTTCCCGGGGGGAGAGCTGGATGTAATAGGCCTCGGCGCTCATGGCCAGGGGACTGCCCTTGCTGTCGTAGATGGTGCCCCGGTTGGCGGTGACCGCCTGGTCCCAGGTCTGCTGATCCAGCGCCTTGGCCTCCAGCTCCTCGTGCTGGACGATCTGGAGCTGGTAGAGCTTGGCGACCAGCGGCACAAAGGCCACCACGCCGCACAGCACCATCAGGAACAGGGATCGTCCCAGGATGGTCCGGTTGGCCCTCCGGTCCGTATTTGGCTTTTTTCTGTCGTTTTTCATGCCATTCTCCTTGCAAATACCGCAGGAGGGCGTAAGAAAACTCAAATTTTCTTACGCCCTCAATCTGGAGGCCGCCCGGGGCAGCCCATGTTCTCTTTTTAGGGGTTGCACTTCACTATATGGGGGATCAGCGGAAATATTCCACCACGGTGCCGCCCAGCTCCTTCAGGCTGGCCAGCAGCCCTTTCAGGCCCTTTACCGGCTGCTCGCCGGTGCAGACCTCCACCGCGTCGGGCTCGGACAGGTCCACATAGCAGATCTGGCTGTCCTGGGGCCGGATCATGGCGCCGCTGGCCGTCATGGACTGCTCGATGTCGCTGGGGTCATAGGCCAGCGCATACTGGGCCCGCAGCTTGGCCTCCTCGCTCTGAAGGACCACCATCTCGTTCTGAAGAGAGACCACCTCGTCGGAGAGCTGGGAGAGCTGCACATAGCTCATGATGAGCAGCGTGGCAAAGACCGCCACCGCCGCAAAGCCCACCACGGCAAAGACGGAGACCTGACCCGCTTCCCGTACCTGAACCTTGGGCCGGGCCACGGCCCGCTCTCTGGGGCGGACACTGGGACGGGGCTGCAGGACCTCCTCCCGGGCCAGCCGGCGGGCGGCGGAACCGTCGTAAGAGGCGTTCCCCGGCATATTGCCATAGGCATATCTTGTTTTCCGCTTCGTCATAGCCGCCATGGGGGACCAACTCCTTCTCCTTTGTGACCGGTATTAACGCTTTTCCGCCACCCGCAGCTTGGCGCTGCGGGCTCTTGGGTTCTCCTCCAGCTCCTGCTGTCCGGAGACGATGGGTTTTCGGGTCACCAGCCGGATCACCGGCTCCTTCCCGCACACACAGACGGGGAAGTCCGGCGGGCAGGTGCACCCCTTTGCAAATTCCGCCAGACCGTTCTTCACGATCCGGTCCTCCAGCGAGTGGAATGAGATCACCGCCAGCCGCCCGCCGGGGTTGAGCCGGGGCACGGCGGCACGGATCATCCGGTCCACCGAGGAGAGCTCGTCGTTCACCGCGATGCGGATGGCCTGAAAGCACCGCTTGGCGGGGTGCTGCTTCTCTCTCAGGGCCTTGGCCGGCATGGCCGAGCGGATGACCTCCACCAGATCCAGGGTGGTCTCGATGGGCCGCTCCTGCCGGCGGCGTTCAATGGCCGCAGCGATGGGGCCGGCATAGCGCTCCTCCCCATACTGGGAGAAGATGCGCCTCAGCTCCTCCCGGGGCCACTCGTTCACCACCGTCCGGGCAGTAAGGGTGTCGCTCCGGTCCATGCGCATGTCCAGCGGCGCGTCGGCCATGTAGGAAAAGCCCCGCTCCGCGTCGTCCAGCTGGGGGGAGGATACCCCCAGGTCAAAGAGCATGCCGTCCACTCCAGTCAGGCCAAGCCCGTCCAGAATGGCGTCGAGCTCGCAGAAATTGCTGTGTACCAGGGAGATCCGGTCCATCCAGGGGGCCAGCCGTTCCCGGGCCGCGTCCAGCGCGGCCTGATCCCGGTCCACGCATACCAGACGCCCGGTGGTGAGCCGGGCCGCGATCTCCCGGGAGTGGCCCGCCCGGCCCAGAGTGCCGTCCAGATAGATCCCGTCCGGCTTGATGTTCAGCGCCTGGATGCACTCCTCCAGCAGCACGGGGCGGTGGATAAACTCTGCCATACCGGACCGGTCTCCTCTCACGAATCAGTGTTAAAGTCCCAGCAGGAGCATGGTCTCGGCCACCTGCTCCGGCGAGAGCTCCCGCTTCTTCTTGGCCTTCCAGCTCTCAGCGTCCCAGATCTTGGCCTTGTCGTTGTTGCCCACCACCACCACGTCCCGGCCCAGACCGGCGTAGTCCCGCAGGTCCTGGGGGATCATGATGCGCCACTGGCTGTCCGGCTCGCACTTGGCGGCGTTGCCGAAGATGACATCCATGGCGGCGGCCTGGCTGCTGGGCAATTCGGCCACCCGGTCCTTCAGCTTCTGCCACGTGGCCTCCGGATACATGACCAGATATTTGCACACGCCTGCTGCGTCCCGGTTGGCGCCCACAGCGATATGGAAGGTAGCGCCCAGCTCGTCCCTGAGCTTGGCGGGGAGGAACATACGGCCCTTGGCATCGATGATGTGCTCATAGGTGCCGGTCATCTCCTCCTCACTCCCTCCATTTTACTGTTTGATTCCTCATTTGGGCTCCATTTTACTCCACTGCAGTTTTTAGTATAAATGTTTTGTAACCAGATTGCAAGACTTTGTTTTACTCTTTTTCAGAAAAATGTCCGCAATTTCTGCTCAGAATCGAAAAAATCCGAACAAAAACATATGTTCGATTTAAATAATATTTTTCTCCTGTTACCGTTCTGTATCCATCCGGTCCAAAAAAAGCCTCTTATCCCCCGATCGGGCAAAAAAAGAGCACCTGGGCCCTAAAATGGAAAAAGCACGGGTCCCTTCGGGGACCCGTGCTTTTCGTCTGTCCGTCTCAATGCTGGTCGTTGGCCGCATCGTACACCCGGCTGTTCCCGCCGGCGGGGGCGGCGTTGTTCAGGCTGGCCGCCGCGCTGCGGAAACGGGAGCGGGACTTCTTAATCTCGTCGTAGGCCTCGGCCACCGCCTCCTCCGTGCGGCGGAGGGCGTCCTCACAGTACTCGTTGGCCGCCCGGCGCAGCTCACGGCTGCGCTCCTCGGCCTGGCGGACGATCTCATTGCCCCGCTGCTTGGCCTGGGCCAGCAGCTCGTCCTCAGCCAGGATCTGGCGGGCGTGCTCCTCCGCCTGCTTGCGGATCAGGTCGCCCTCCCGTTTGGCGGAGGCCAGGTAGTCGCTCCGGGTGGCGATGAGCTTTTTCGCCTCGCTGAGCTCCATGGGGAACTGGCCCCGGATCTCGTCCAGCAGATCCAGCGCCTTGTCCCGCTCGATGATACACTTGTCGCTGCTCAGAGGCACGCCCTTGGCCTCGTCGATCATTTGATAGAGTAAGTCCATCAGTTCTTCCACGCCGCTGGCCATTACTCAGCCCTCCTCTGTCTCATTCGTTCATTCACATCGTCGATGATCTCCCGCGGCACAAAGTCCGAGAGGTCCGCCCCGTAGCGGGCCATCTCCTTGACCACGCTGGAGCTGATATAGGTATACTTGGCGCTGGACGGCATCAGCATGGTGTCCAGCTGAGGGTTCAGCTTCCGGTTGATGAGGGCCATCTGCATCTCGTTTTCATAGTCGGACACCGCCCGCAGGCCCTTGATGAGGGTACAAGCCTTCTTCACCTTGGCGTACTCGGCCAGCAGGGTGGAGGTGCAGTCCACCTCCACATTGGGCAGACGCTCCACCACCTTGCGGATCAGGTCGGCCCGCTCCTCCGGCGTGAACAGGCCGGAATTCCGCTTGTCCGAGTTGACGGCCACGCAGACGATGAGCTTGTCGAAGCAAACCGCCGCCCGCTTGATGATATTCAGATGCCCCAGGGTGATGGGGTCGAAGCTGCCGGGATAAATGGCGATCTTCACGGGATACCTCTCCTCTCCCGGCGGGCTTTGGTCACAGGCCCCGCCGGTACAGGGTGATCTTGATCTTGCCGTACCGGTACTCCCTGCCCTTCTCATAAGGGGCTTCCAGGGCGGGAAGGACCTGGTCGGCGGCACTTTCGCAGACCATTATACCATTCTCGGTCAGGATGTCAATCGCGGCCGCCTCTTTGACGGCCTTTTCCAGCAGGCCGGAGGCGTAGGGCGGGTCCAGCAGGATCAGGTCAAATTTCTCCCGGCAGGAGGCCAGGAAGGACAGGGAATCCCCCTGCACCACCCGGGCCTGGTCGGCCAGGCGGGTGACCTGCAGATTCTCCCGGATCACGGCCGCCGCCTCCCGCCGCAGGTCCACGAAGGTACAGTGGGCCGCCCCCCGGGACAATGCCTCGATGCCCAGCTGCCCGGTGCCCCCGAACAGGTCCAGCACTCTGCGGCCCTCGATATCGAACTGGATGATGTTGAAGATGGACTCCTTCACCTTGTCGGTGGTGGGACGGGTCTCCATTCCGGGGAGTTCTCTCAGCTTCCGTCCCCTGGCGGTACCGGTGATGACGCGCATGGCACTTCTTCCTTTCTCACGGCAGCGGGTCGTCCCGCCGCGGCTCCTTCCGAAAATACGCAAAGACCGCCTGGGCGGTGTTTTTGGGCACCACGCCGGAGAGCTCCTCCAGGCTGGCCGCCCTGATATTCTTGACACTTTTGAAGTGTTTGATGAGCTGGGCGCGGCGCTTCTCCCCCACGCCCGGTATGTTGTCCAGCACCGAGCCCTGGACCCGTCCCTTGCGCTGCAGGCGGTTGAACTCGATGGCAAAACGGTGGGTCTCCTCCTGGATCTGGCCGATCAGGGAGAAGATGGCCGGATTGCCCTGGATGCCGATCTCCTTTCCCTCCGGGGTCACCAGGGCCCGGGTGCGGTGGCGGTCGTCCTTCACCATGCCGAACACCGGGATCGTAAGCCCCAGCTCCGTCAGGACCTTCACCGCCACCCGGGCGTGAGTCACGCCGCCGTCGATGAGGAGCACGTCCGGCTTCTCCCCGAACTTCTCATCCCCGTCCAGATAGCGCCGGAACCGGCGGGTGAGCACCTGCTCCATGGAGGCGTAGTCATCCGGATGCTCCATGTCCCTGAGCTTGAAGTGGCGGTAGTCCCGCTTCAATGGCTTTCCGTTGACGAACACCGTCATGGAGGCCACGATGTCGTTGTCTCCGGTGTTGGAGATATCATAGGCCTCCATCCGCCGGGGAAAGTCCGGGATGTCCAGCATCCGCTGGAGCAGCTCCAGCAGCTTGCTCTGCCGCTCCTCCCGGGAGGTGGCGCGCTCCACCTCCTCCGCGGCGTTCTTGTTGGCCAGACGGATCAGGTCCATCTTGGCCCCCCGCTGGGGGGTGACCAGGTTCACCCGCCGCCCCGCCCCCTCGGAGAGCATCCGGGTCACCGGGGCCTCGTCCTCCAGCTCGCAGGGCAGCAGGATCTGTTTGGGCAGATTGCCCCGGCCGCCGTAGTACTGCCGGATCAGCGCCGAGACCACCGCCCCCTCGTCCTGCTCCATGGGGGTCTCCATCAGGTCCCAGTCCTTGGCGGCCAGGTCCCCCTCCACGTAGTGGAGCACCACGAAGCAGCTTTTGGCCGCGCCCCGGTGAAAGCCCACCACGTCGGTGTCCGCCAGGCTGCCGGCCACCACCTTCTGCCGTTTGCCCAGCAGCTCGATGGCCCGGTAGCGGTCCCGCAGCTCGGCGGCCCGCTCGAAGCGCAGCTCCTCCGCCGCCCGCTGCATCTCGGAGAGCAGGTCGTCCCCCACCTCCTGGAACTTGCCCTCCAGCAGGCGGATGGCCTGGCCGATGGCCTCCCCGTAACGGGACTGGTCCATCTCCTTCCGGCAGTAGCCGTCGCACTGGCCCATGTGGTAGTTGAGGCAGGGCCGCTCCTTCCCGATGTCCCGGGGAAACCGCCGGTTGCAGGAGGGCAGCTTCAGGGCCACGCGCAGGGCGTCCACGATGGCCTGGGTGCTGCCCCGGCTGCCGAAGGGGCCGAAATACCGTGCCCCGTCCTCCTCCACCCGGTTGGACAGGGAGAACCGGGGGTACTCCTCCTTCACGCTCAGGCGGATATAGGGATAGCCCTTGTCGTCCTTGAGCAGGATGTTGTAGTGGGGCTGGTGGCGCTTGATGAGGGAGTTCTCCAGCACCAGGGCCTCGAACTCCGAGTCGGCCACGATCACGTCGAAGTGGTCGATCTGGCTCACCATGGCCCGGGTCTTTTCGGTGTGGGAGGCGGAATCCTGAAAATACTGGCTCACCCGGTTCTTCAGGGCCTTGGCCTTGCCCACGTAGATGACCGTGTTTTTGGCGTCCTGCATGATATACACACCTGGCTTCAGCGGCAGGGCGCGGGCTTTTTCTTTCAGTTCATCGAAGGTCATGGAACGCACTGTGCCCCTCTCCCCCGATCAGCCCTCCGGCAGCATCGGGTCGTACATCATAATGGCGTGATTCTCGGTAATGAACTCGTCTCCCACCTGGTTCCCCGCTTGGTCGAACACCCGGCGGAACGGGCTGTTATGCCGGGTATAGCCGCCCCAGTATTCCCCCTGGATGGCGTGCTCCTTTTCATAGACCTCATACCGGTGCTCCTGGGGCTGGTCGGCATACCACGCCCCCTCCAGATAGGCGTCCCCCACCCGGAGGGAGAGCCGCCAGGTCTGGGATGTATCGTTGCGTATCATCAGATCCACGTAGTTGTAAAAGCAGGTGGCTCCGCTGCCGAAGGGCTGCTTCCGGTCCGAGTCGGGGAACACGTCGTAGCCGTGGCGGTGACGCTCCGTCACCGTCAGCGGGGTGTGCAGGGTCATCCAGTAGATCAGGTTGGTCATCTGGCATAGTCCACCCCCGATGCCGGAAGCCACCGTACCGTTGCGGAGGATCATACCCTCCCGGTAGCCCTTTCGCCATGTGGGCTTGCCCACCTGCTTCCAAAAGGACAGGGTCTCCCCCGGCCGCAGCACTACCCCGTCCAGCCGCCCGGCGGCCAGACGCAGGTTGGTCACCTTACTGTGCTGGAGAGCCATGTCCACATCCTTGAGCCTGCGGAGCAGCGGTGTGCGGTGGGAGGCGCAGAGACAGGAGCAGCCGTTCTCCGGCCGCTGCCGGGCGAACCGGAAGCCCCCGGCCAGCCACAAAAACCGGCGGCGGCGCTGCAGCGTCCAGGCCCCCAGCTTCAGCCGCAGATCGCTCCGCCCCACCGGCTCCGGCGTAATCGACAGTTTCACAGGGCATTCCTCCGTCTATCAAAAAAAGCGCCGCGGCAAGCGGCGCTTTTTTCTTCTGCGCGAAGTTATTCCGAGAAATTGGAGCCGATGAGGTCGATCAGGCCCTCCACGGCGTCCTTCTCATCCGGGCCGTCCGCGATCAGATTGATGGACGTGCCCTTCACGATACCAAGGGAGAGCACACCCAGCAGACTCTTGGCATTCACTCTGCGCTCGTCCTTTTCCACCCAGATGGAGCTCTTGAATTCGTTGGCCTTCTGAATGAAGAAGGTAGCCGGACGCGCATGCAGGCCGACCTGGTTATTTACCATTGCCTCTTTCATATACATAAGCGTTTCCTCCCCATATGCACCACGGGCATATTCTGTATATAGCATAGCAAATTTGTCCCACCCCGTCAATGACCATTTCCACAAATTCCGGCGGAGGACCTCTGGCATTTCGCCGTCGCTATCCACGAATTTCCCATTTTTTCCGTTTAATCCGGGATAAATCATTCTTTTTTCCCGTCAAAACAGGTCTGTACCGGTTTGTTGTTTCAGCCCCGCTGCCGCCGCGCCGCAAGGGGATGTTTTTATTTCAGCTCAGCCACGGTCACGCCGTCCTCTCCCTCACCGTAGCGGCCGGGACGGAAGGACTTCACATAGCGGCTGCGTTTCAGGTAATCCCGCACGGCCTTGCGCACCGCGCCGGTGCCCTTGCCGTGGATGATGGTGACCTCGTGGAGCTTGCCCATCATGGCGTTATCCAGGAAGAGCTCCAGTGCGCCGATGGCCTCGTCGGTCATCATGCCCCGCAGGTCCACCTCGGGCGCGGCCCCCAGGCTGCGCAGCTTGTGCTCGGCCTGCCGCACCACCCTCCGGGCGGTCTTTTGGGTCTCGCTCTCCCCCTCGGCCACCCGCACCTCGCTCTGTTTGGCGGTGATCTTCAGGATGCCGGCCTGGAGCTGAAGGGAGCCGTCCTTGTTCACGGCCAGCACCGTAGCCCGGGTGCCCATCTTCACCAGCTCCACCGTGTCTCCCGCCTTTGCCGGACGGGTGGGAGGGGGCGCCGGCTCCTGGGGACGCTCCCCCAGCTTGTCCTCGGCCTGGTTGATGCGGCCCTTGAGGGCGGCCCGGGCGTCGTTGACGGTCTGCCAGTCCTCCTCCTTCCGCTGGCGGCGGCGCATGTCGTTGAGCTCCCGGAACACCTGGTCGGCGGTATTGCGGGCGTCGTCCAGGATAGCCCGGGCCTCAGCCTGGGCCTTCTCCACCGCCTTGGCCCGCTCCTTCTCCAGCTTCTCCCGGTACTCCCGGGCCACCTTGGCCGAGTCCTCCATCTCCCGGCGGAGCTTGCGGGCGGCCTCCTTTTCCCTCTCCATCTCCTGACGCTGCTCGTCCAGCTGGGTGAGCACGTCCTCAAAGCGCACGTTCTCCGCGTCGATGCGGGCCGCGGCCTTCTGGATGATATACTTGGGCAGTCCCAGCCGCTCCGAGATGGCGAAGGCGTTGGACTTGCCCGGGATGCCGATGAGGAGCCGGTAGGTGGGCCCCAGAGTGTCCACATTGAACTCACAGGAGGCGTTCTCCACACCGGGGGTGGTCATGGCGTAGACCTTAAGCTCGGCATAGTGGGTGGTGGCGGCCACCAGCGCCCCCAGTTCCCGGGCGCTCTCGATGATGGCGGCGGCCAGGGCGGCGCCCTCGATGGGGTCGGTGCCTGCCCCCAGCTCGTCAAAGAGAATGAGAGTCTCGTCGTCAGCCTCTTGCAAAATGCCCACGATGTTCACCATGTGGGAGGAGAAGGTGGACAGGCTCTGGGCGATGGACTGCTCGTCGCCCACGTCGGCCAGCACCCGGGAGAATACCATGATGTGGCTGTCGGCGTCCACCGGGATGTGGAGGCCGCACTGGGCCATCAGCACCAGCAATCCGATGGTCTTGAGGGTCACCGTCTTGCCGCCGGTGTTGGGGCCGGTGATGACCAGGGTATCGAAGCTCTCCCCCAGCATCAGGTCGTTGGGCACCGCCTTGGCCGGGTCCAGCAGGGGGTGGCGTGCCCGGCGGAGATAGATGCCCCGCTCCGCGATCCGGGGCTCGCTGGCGTGCATCCGGCAGGACAGCTTGGCCCGGGCAAAGATCACGTCCAGCAGGATGAGCAGGTCGTAGTTCTGGGCGATGTCCTCCCGGAAGGAGGCGCACTCGGCGGAGAGCTCGGCCAGGATGCGCTCGATCTCCTTTTCCTCCCGTGCCTGGAGCTCCCGCAGCTCGTTGTTGGCCTTGACCACGCCCATGGGCTCAATGAAGAAGGTGCCGCCGGAGGAGGACACGTCGTGGACCAGGCCGGGGATCTCGTTCTTATGCTCCGACTTGACGGGCACCACATACCGGTCGTTGCGCATGGTGATGATGGCGTCCTGGAGGTATTTGGCCTGGTTGGAGGAGATGAGCTTGTTCAGGATGTCCCGCACCTTGCTGGCGGTGGAACGGATGTGCCGCCGGATGTCGGCCAGCTCGGGGCTGGCCGAGTCGGCGATCTCGTCCTCCCCCACGATGGAGCCGGTGATCTTCTCCTCCAGATAGCGGTTGGGGGTGAGGGATGCAAACAGGTGGTCGATGCAGGTGCCGGCGCTGCCGGAGCGGCCGTCGGCATATTCTTTGGCCGAGCGGGAGGCCCGCAGGACGGCGGCGATGTCCAGCAGCTCCCGGGTGTTCAGCGCGCCTCCCATGTTGGCCCGCTGGAGGGAGGCGCCCACCGGCTTGACGCCGGAGAAGGACGGGGTGCCGCTGAGGGTCATCAGGTTTACCGCCGCGGAGGTCTCGGCCAGGCGGCGGCGCACATCGTCGGCATCGGTGAGAGGCCGCAGGGCGGCGCAGCGCTCCTTGCCCTCCGCCGTCACCGCCTGGGCCGCCAGCAGCTCCAGCACCCGGGGCAGCTCCAGCGTGTGTATGGATTTTTCAAACAGGTCGCTCATAAGAAATCGCTCCCGATCGTTCTGTTTCCGGGGGCCGCCTACGCCGCCCCCGTTATATGGTTTGGCCCCGCCGCTCCGCCCCGCCCTCAGGCGGGCAGGCCGGAACGGCCAGCGTTTTATAAAAGTCCAGGGTGCGGAAGCCCCGGTCAAGCTGGGTCACCAGGAAGCGCTCGCAGATCCGGCCCATCCGCTCCAGCTCCTCCCGCCCCAGTGCGAAGGAAAAAAGCCGCTTGGGATCCCCGTAGATCACATGGCGCATGGCGGAGAGCACTCCTTTGCTCAGCGGCACGGAGGCCCCTTCCCCTGCCTCCGGGCGGCAGCGGCCGCAGTGGAGCACGCCGTCGGTGAGCTGGAACCGGGGATCCTCCGGCTCCGGCGTGCCGCAGACGGCGCAGGCGTCCAGCAGGGGCTCGTACCCCGAGAGGGCCATCAGTTTGAGCTCAAAGGCGCTCTTCACCAGCCCCAGGGGCTTGTTCAGCTTGTCCAGGGCGTAGAGTGAGTTGAGGATGAGGGACAAAAGGGCAGGATCGGCCACTCCCTCCCCCGCCAGGTTCTCCAGTACCTCGGCAAAGTAGGAGCCCAGAGCCAGCTTCTCCACATCGGACCGCACCCCCCAGAAGAGCTCCAGGGGCTCGGCCTCGTTGAGGGTATAGTGATCCCGGTACTCGAACAGGGTCATCTCCGAATAGGCCAGCAGCTGGCAGGCCGCCGCCGTACGGCTCCCCTTCCGGCGGCAGCCCCTGGCCTTCACCGTCACCTTTCCCGCCTCCCGGGTGAGCACGGTCAGGATCTTATCCGATTCCTTGTACTGCACTTCCCGCAGTACAAGGGCCTGGGTGGTCGTCAGCATGGCTCGCTCCTCATGATATGTACAGGGCTTTCGCCCTGGTTCAGGCCGTTTTGCCCTCCCGCGCGCAGGCTTCCTCCGCCCGCTGCAGCCAGGCCGCCAGGGCGGCGGCCTCCGGCAGACCGGTGGCCCAGAACAGCTTCCAAAGTGTTTCCGCGTCCATCCTCCGCGCCTCCCTTCGTACCCTTAGGTTGGCCGGAGCGGGGGGCATTATGAACGGTAAATATTTGCGCGGCAGAGACGGCCCGCCTTACTCGTCCTTGTAGCCGAAATCGTGGATCAGATTCAGATTGTCCCGCCAGTTTTCTTTCACCTTGACCCAGGTCTGGAGGTACACCTTGGCGCCCATGAAGCGCTCAATGTCCTGCCGGGCCAGGGTGGAGATCTTTTTGAGCATGGCGCCGCCCTTGCCGATGATGATGCCCTTGTGGCTGTCCTTCTCGCAGTAGATGGTGGCGTCGATCTCGATGACGCCGTCCCGCTCCCGCTCGGCAAAGCGGATGAGCTCCACGGCGGTGCCATGGGGGATTTCCTTGTCCAGGCAGAGGAGCAGCTTCTCCCGGATGATTTCGGCGCACACCTGCCGCTCGGGCTGGTCGGTGACCATGTCCTCCGGGAAGAGCTGGGGCCCCTCGGGCAGGAAATTGGACAGCACGTCCAGAACCTCCTCCACTCCCTCGCCATTTTTGGCGGAGATGGGCAGGACGGCGTTAAAGGTGTGAGCCTCGGAATAGACGCGGATGACCTCCAGCAGCTTCTCCTTCTCCACGGTGTCGATCTTGTTGATGACCAGCACGGAGGGCACGTCCAGGCTCTTGATGCGCGCGATGAGCTCGGCCTCGGGGCCGCCCACGTTGGGGATGGGCTCCACCAGCAGGAGCACCGCGTCCACATCGGCCACGCTGTCCTTGACCACTTTGACCATGTAGTCGCCCAGCCTGGTCCGGGCCTTGTGGAGGCCGGGGGTGTCCATAAATACGAACTGGCACTCGCCCCGGTTCACCACAGCGCAGATGCGGTTGCGGGTGGTCTGTGGCTTGTTGGTCACGATGGCGATCTTCTCGCCCACCAGGGCGTTGGTCAGGGTGGACTTGCCCACGTTGGGCCGGCCCACGATGGATATCATTCCGGATCTTTTGATGTTCATTCAGGTGTTCCTCAACTTTCTTGAGCATTATAGTAGGTATCCTCCGCCCA
>JALEZN010000019.1 GCA_022772585.1 Clostridiales bacterium | reverse complement strand
CCGGTTGCAAGGGCGGAAAAGCAGCACAGACAAAAATGTTGTGTATACCATTTCGCCGGAGTGTCGTGGTATACTGGTACGGCGATCAGGTGATAATAAAGGAGGAACAGAGAAATGGAGGAGACGGTAAGGGGCCGGTTTGCACCCAGCCCCAGCGGACGGATGCACTTGGGAAATGTGTTCACCGCCCTGCTGGCCTGGCTCTCGGTGCGGGCGTCAGGGGGGACCATGGTGCTGCGGATGGAGGACCTGGACCCGGACCGCTGCCGGGCAGAGTACGCTGAGGTGTTGGCCGACGACCTGCGCTGGCTGGGGCTGGACTGGGATGAGGGCTACCAGAAGGGCGGCCCCCACGGACCCTATCTCCAGAGCGAGCGCACTTCCTATTATAAGGAGTGTTTTGAACACCTGGAGGCAGAAGGATTGGTATACCCCTGCTTCTGCACCAGGGCGGAGCGGCTGGCCGCCTCGGCGCCCCACCGGGCCGACGGGCGGAATGTCTATACCGGCCGCTGCCGGAGTTTGTCCCCCGCCCAGCGGGCCCAGCGGGCGGGGGAGCGGGACCCGGCCTGGCGGGTCATGGTGCCGGATGAGCAGGTGTCTTTTACAGACGGACATATGGGACGGTACGAAGAGGACCTGCTGACCGACTGCGGGGACTTTATCGTGCGCCGGTCCGACGGGGTCTATGCCTATCAGCTGGCGGTAGCGGCGGACGACGGGGCCATGAAGATCAGCCAGGTAGTCCGGGGCATGGATCTGCTGGACTCCACGCCACGGCAGATCTACCTCTACCGTCTGCTGGGACTGCCTGTTCCCGTGTTTTTCCATGTGCCCCTGCTGGTGGCGCCCGATGGGCGGAGACTCTCCAAGCGGGACCGGGATCTGGACATGGAAGCGCTGCGCGCCAACAGTTCGCCGGAACAGGTCATCGGCACGCTGGCCTTCCTGGCGGGACAGACTGACCGGCCGGAGCCGGTGCAGGCCAGGGAGCTGATCCCTCATTTCCGGTGGGATCGGGTCCCCCAAAAAGACATAAAAACAGAAACTGATATTTTCGATTATTGTACCGATTAGTATAGAAAAATGGCGGGATATTAAGTAATCACGAATTTTTAATAATGAATATATAGAATCTCTTGTTGTATTTGAAATGCCGATATGTTATAATATAGCCATCGAAAAAACAAATATAGCTGGATGATGGCTGCGGGAGAGTTCGTCCCTCCCTCAGGGACGGCACCGAAGGTATAAGTGGGATTCATCTGCCGAGTGGTCCCGCCAATTTCTCAGGTTTCAGAACCGCGGTCGGACAGGACTCTGAAAAGACCATGATTCTCGTACATGGCACCGAAGGGGCAACTCCGATGGCTTCGAAAGCGGGGGAAACTCTCAGGTTTTAAACACAGGGTGCAGGGCAGATGTAGTAATACGTTGTGTTCTGTATCCTGTTTTTTCTGCAAAGGAGAGAGTGCCTTGCTTCTGGTGACAAACAACGAGAAAGTCCGGGATCAATATGGTTCGCTGTGTACGCTTGAATTCGTGGACGGCGGCCATGTGGATGTCCTGACACATGTGAGAGACCTGGTCCACAGCGGGCATAAGCTGCTGACCCATCCGCTGGCCGGCAGTGTCAAGCCCAATGAGACCCCCTTCCGCTCGGTGGCCCTCACCGAGGAGGCGGGGCCTCTGGATCTGGAATCTCTGGACCTCATCGAGGCCGCTCTCGGCGTGTGCCGTCAGTTCAAGCCCCGGTTCCACCGGGGAGATGACGCGCCTGCCGACATGCGTGAGGACTTTGCGGAAATCGATTTTCGGCTGATCCATGGGGCGATTGCCCCGCATCTACAAAAAGGAGAGTGAGACTATGCGGCTGGAATTAGGCGAAATTCACATCAGCGACATTAAGCTCGGCGACTGCTCCAAGGTGGAGAACGGCACCCTCTACGTCAACGTGGAGGAGCTCCGCGCTCTGCTGCTGGAGGACGAGGACCTGGCCTCGGTTGACTTCGAGGTGGTCCATCCCGGCGAGTCCGTGCGCGTCCTGCCCGTCAAGGACGTCATCGAGCCCCGCGTCAAGGTGGAGGGCAACGGCGGCGTGTTCCCCGGCGTCATCTCCAAGGTCGGCACCGTGGGCAGCGGCAAGACCCATGTTCTCAAGGGCTGCGCCGTGGTCACCACCGGCAAGGTGGTGGGCTTCCAGGAGGGTATCATCGACATGAGCGGCCCCGGCGCCGACTACACCCCCTTCTCCAAGCTCCACAATCTGGTCATGATCTGCGAGCCCAAGGAGGGCATCAAGCAGCATCAGCACGAGCACGCCATCCGGATGGCCGGCCTGAAGGCTGCCACCTACCTGGGCGAGCTGGCCCGTACCCTGACTCCTGACGAGACCAAGGTCTATGAGACCTCCGGCGTCATGAGCGGCAAGGAGAAGTATCCCAACCTGCCCCGCGTGGGCTACGTCCTGATGCTCCAGAGCCAGGGCCTGCTGCACGACACCTATGTCTACGGCGTTGATATGAAGCGCTCCATGCCCACCATCCTCAACCCCACTGAGACCATGGACGGCGCCATCCTGAGCGGCAACTGCGTGTCCGCCTGCGACAAGAACACCACCTATCATCACCTGAACAACCCCGTCATTGCCGACCTGCTGGAGCAGCACGGCAAGACCCTGAACTTCGTTGGCGTCATCATCACCAACGAGAACGTGTACCTGATGGACAAGGAGCGCTCTTCCGACTGGTCCACCAAGCTGGCTCAGTTCCTGGAGCTGGACGGCGCCCTGGTTTCTCAGGAGGGCTTCGGCAACCCCGATACCGACCTGATCATGAACTGCAAGAAGCTGGAGGCTGCCGGCATCAAGACCGTCATCATCACCGACGAGTACGCCGGCCGTGACGGCGCTTCCCAGTCCCTGGCCGACGCCGATCCCGCTGCCGACGCGGTGGTCACCGGCGGCAACGCCAACATGGTCATCCACCTGCCCAAGATGGACAAGGTCATCGGCCACCCCGAGGCTGCCAACATCATCGCCGGCGGCTTTGACGGCGCTCTGGAGCCCGACGGTTCCATCACCGCTGAGCTGCAGGTCATTACTGGCGCCACCAACGAGATGGGCTTCAACAAGCTCAGCGCCAGATAAGGAGGGGAACTGTAATGAGTTTTAGAGTTGTTCATTATATCAACCAGTTCTTCGCCCAGATCGGCGGCGAGGAGAAGGCTGATTACGCGCCCGAGTACCGCGAGGGCGCTGTGGGCCCCGGCCTGGCGCTGAACACCGCGTTCAAGGGCGAGGCTGAGATCGTCGGTACTGTCATCTGCGGCGACTCCTACTTCAACGAGAACCTGGACGCTGCCAAGGCCACCGTGCTGAAGATGATCTCCGACGCCAAGCCCGACGTGGTCATCTGCGGTCCTGCCTTCAACGCCGGCCGTTACGGCGTGGCCTGCGGCACCGTGGCTGCCGCCGTGAAGGATGAGCTGGGCCTGCCCGTCGTCACCGGTATGTACGAGGAGAACCCCGGCGCCGACATGTTCAAGAACAAGGTCTATATCATCGCCACCAAGAACAACGCCGCCGGCATGCGCCAGGCCGCTCCCAAGATGGCCGCTCTGGCCCTGAAGCTGGCCAAGGGCGAGAAGGTCGGCGCCTCCGCCGAGGAGGGCTACATGCCCAACGGCCTGCGCGTCAACTTCTTTGAGGCTGAGCGCGGTTCCACCCGTGCCGTGAAGATGCTGCTCAACAAGCTCGCCGGCAAGCCCTACACCACCGAGTTCCCCATGCCCTCCTTCGACCGCGTCGCTCCCGGCGAGGCTATCACCGATCTGGCTCACACCACCATCGCTCTGGTCACCTCCGGCGGCATCGTGCCCAAGGGCAACCCCGATCACATCGAGTCCTCCTCCGCCTCCAAGTTCGGCCGCTATGACATCAGCTCCTTCGAGGATCTGACCGCTGCCGACCATGAGACCGCTCACGGCGGCTACGATCCGGTCTACGCCAACGAGGACGCTGACCGCGTTCTGCCTGTGGACGTGCTGCGCAAGATGGAGAAGGAAGGCAAGATCGGCGGCATCTATCCCTACTTCTTCACCACCGTCGGCAACGGCACCGCTGTTGCCAGCGCCAAGAAGTACGGCGAGGCCATCGGCAAGGAGCTTCGGGATGCCGGCATTAAGGCCGCCATCCTGACCTCTACGTGAGGCACCTGCACTCGTTGCGGTGCAACGATGGTTAAAGAGATCGAGCGTGCTGGCGTGACCGTGGTGCATATGTGCACCGTCACCCCCATCTCCATGACGGTTGGCGCCAACCGTATTGTCCCCACGATCGCGATTCCTCATCCTCTGGGCAACCCCGCCCTCACCCACGAGGAGGAGTTCGAGCTGCGCTACAAGCTGGTCGAGAAGGCCCTCAAGGCTTTCCAGACTCCCGTGGATGACCAGACCATCTTCGACTGATTTTCCAAATCAGCTCCGAAATCCCCGTCGCCCATTGGGCGGCGGGGATTTTTTCGTGCCGGGAGGATTTACAGGAGAAGGCTCTTCTGGTATCCTTTTTTCAGACTATATTCAGATTCAAGCGGTAGAATGACAAAAACGACTTGATATCGAAGCAAGGAGGGATCGCCATGCGAGTCCTGATCGTCGAGGACGAACACCGTCTGGCCGAGACGCTGAGCCAGATCCTCAAAGAGCAGCGCTATCAGACTGACACGGTCCATGACGGGACCGACGGACTGGATTACGCCCTCTCCGGCCAGTATGACCTGATCCTGCTGGACGTGATGCTGCCCCGGCTCAGCGGTTTTGAAGTAGCCCAGCGGCTGCGCGCCGCCCACGTCTCCACCCCCATCCTGATGCTCACTGCCCGGGATGAGGTCAGTGACAAGATCACCGGGCTGGACTGCGGCGCCGATGACTATATGACCAAGCCCTTTGATACCGGGGAGCTGCTGGCCCGGGTACGGGCCCTGACCCGGCGGCAGGGAGAGGTGCTCTCGGAGACCCTTACGGTCTTTGATCTGACGCTCAATCTGTCCACCCGCTGCCTTGGCTGCGCAGGAAGATCGGTGCGCCTGGGGTTCAAGGAGTTTGATGTGCTCCGCCTGCTTATGGCCGCGCCCCGGGCGGTGGTGCCCAAGGAGGACATTATCTCCAAGGTCTGGGGCATCGAGTCCGACGCGGAGGACAACAATGTGGAGGTCTATATCTCCTTTCTGCGGAAAAAGCTGGCTTTTCTGGGCTCCGGGGTGAGCATCGCCACGGTGCGTAAAGTGGGATACCATCTGGACTTCCCGGGGAACTGAGGAGAACAGTATGCTGAAACGGCTGAGACGGACCTTTATCCTGATCAATATGCTGCTGGTGAGCCTGGTGCTGCTCATCGTCTTCGGCGCACTGATGGGTTCCACCTCCCAGCGCCTTCGGGGCCAGAGCGTGGCCGCCATGCGCGTGGCGCTGAAGTGGCCGGAGGGCGGTCCGCCGCCCAGGGTGGAGATCGGACTGCCGCCCATGGAGCGGGAGCCGGAGGGACGAGAGGACCGTGGGCACGGTGAGCGGCAGACGGCCATGATCCCGGTCTTTACTGTCATGCTGGATGAAGAGGGAAATATGGTCTCCTCCACCCTGGGTGGGAACATTCAGGTGTCTGAAGAGACCCTGGAGCAGGCAGTGGCCCAGGTGTGGGACACCGGAGAGCGGGAGGGGACCATCTCCGGGCTCCACCTGCGCTTTCTGGCGGAGGAGGACGGGGCGGGGAATCTGCACATCGCCTTTGCCGACCTCCGGTGGGAGCAGGAAAACCTGGCTGATCTGGTCCGCAACTCCCTTCTGGTGGGGACGGTGGGCCTGGTGGGATTTTTCCTGGTGAGCCTGTTTTTGTCCACATGGGCGCTGCGTCCGGTGGAAAAGGCATGGAAGCAGCAGCGGCAGTTCGTGGCCGACGCCTCCCATGAACTCAAGACCCCGCTCACTGTCATTCTGGCCAATGTGGGCATCGTTCTGGCCCACCCGGAGGACCGGGTGAAGGAGCAGCAAAAATGGCTGAGCTATATCCAGGAGGAGGGGACCCATATGCGGGGCCTGGTGGAGGACATGCTCTTTCTGGCGAAAAACGACGCGGCCCGGGCGCCCCTCCACCCTGCGGAGCTCTCTATGAGCGAGCTGACCATGGGCTGTCTGCTGCCCTTCGAATCGGTGGCCTTTGAGGCGGGAGTCACGTTGGAGAGCCGGATCGAACCGGGGCTCTCACTCCGGGGGGATGAGGCCCAGCTCCGGCGGCTGGTGATGATCCTGCTGGACAATGCCGTCAAATACGCCGGTGAGGGCGGGAACGTGGAGCTGACCCTCTCCCGGCAGGGAGACCGGCTGAAGCTGTGGGTCCGCAACACCGGCGAGCCCATTCCGCCGGAGCATCTGCCCCATCTTTTTGAGCGGTTCTACCGGGTGGACAGCTCCCGCAGCAGGGAGCGGGGCGGCTACGGGCTGGGGTTGGCCATCGCGCAGACCATCGTGGACAGCCACGGCGGCCGCCTGTCGGTGACCAGTTCTGCCGAGACGGGCACCTGCTTTACCGCCCTGCTGCCCACCGCCTGCAAAGGCATCCGGATTTGAAAGAAACAGCGCGCGGACGTGTCTCCCAAACGGGACGCGTCCGCGCTTTTTATGCCCTGGCAGAGGCCGGGCAGCGCAGCCAATAGGAAAAACGCTATTTTTTATGTTTCCTTAAGGGGATTTTAAGGATCAAGGAGAGTCTTTCTAAAAATTCTTCCTGTATGATAAGGGCAGAACAAAGGAGGGAGCTCTATGAAGATCCTGATCCTGACGGGAAAATTCGGTATGGGACACTGGTCCGCCTCCCAGTCGCTGTGCCAGCAGCTCACGCGGGCATTTCCCCGGGCGGAGGTCCGGGTGGTGGACCTGTTTGCCTACGCCATGCCGGGCGCCTCCGAGGCGCTCTACCGGGCCTTCCATCTGCTGGTCACCTACGGATACGGCCTGTTCAACACTTATTATCGGCTCACTGACCATCTGCCCGCCGACACCGGCTCCCCGCTGGACAGGCCCATGCTGGAGCGGCTGGAGGAGCTGCTGCTGGAGGAGCGGCCCGACGCCGTGGTGGCCACCCACCCCATCTGCGCGGGCCTGGTGTCCCGCTTCAAGGAGGAGACCGGGGAGGATCTGCCCCTCATCACCTGCGTCACCGATCTGTCCACCCACAATGAGTGGCTCCACCGGGGGACCGATTGCTATCTGGTGGGCAGCCCCGAGATCAGGGACCGGCTGGCCGCCAAGGGAGTGGAGGAGGAGCGTATCCTGGTCACCGGTATCCCGGTGAAGGAGGAATTCCGGCTTCCCGGCCACCGCCGGGGCGGGGAGAGGCGCCGCCTTCTCATCATGGGCGGCGGACTGGGACTGCTGCCCCGGAAGGACCGGTTCTACGAGGCCCTGAACGGCCTGCCCGGGGTGGAGACCACCATGATTGCCGGGAACAACCGGAAGCTGTACCACCGGCTCCATGGGCGGTATGAGCACATCGAGGTGGTGGGCTTTACCGACCGGGTGTGGGACTATATGGCACAGGCCGACCTGATGCTCACTAAGCCCGGCGGTATCACCGTGTTTGAGGCCATCTTTTCCGAACTGCCCCTGCTGCTGTGGGAGCCATTTTTGCAGCAGGAGAAGAACAATGCCCGCTTCCTGCTCCGGGCGGGCCTGGCCCGGTCGGCGGCCAAGGAGCCGGAGGAATGCCTGGCGGCCATCCGGACACTGATCTATGACGACCATGCGCTGGAACAGATGGCGGAGCGGATGCGCGGAAGAAAGGAAGCATTGGAGTCTCAGGCGCTGGACCGGGTGCTGGACGCCATGGTGCACAAGAGGGAGGTGTACGCGTGATGAGCGGAAAAAAAGGCGTGATCCTTCGGCGGGCGCTTGCCGCGGCCGGACTTGTGGCCGCCTGCGGGGCGGCCTGCCGGGTATTGTCCGGCCTTTGCCGCGGAAGAAAACGGAGGGAATGACCGTGTGGGGAAGAAAACATCTGCTGGGCGGTATTCTGCTGCTGGCCCTGATGGCGGCCACTGCTTGGCTGCTGCTGCGGGACCAGCCTCTCTCCGCTCTGCTCCTGGTGCTGGGGCATACAGACCCCGGATATCTGCTGCTGGGCCTGGGGCTGATGTTCCTGTTTGTGGGCTGTGAGGCCATGTGCAGCCGCCTGGTCCTGAGGCGGCTGGGCTGCCGGGTGACCTGGCGGCAATGCCTGGGGTATTCCTTCGCGGGGTTCTATGTCAGCTCCATCACCCCCTCGGCCACCGGGGGACAGCCGGCCCAGATCTACTATATGTCCCGGGACGGGATACCTGCCGCCCACGGGGCCCTCAATATGATGCTCATCGCCGTGTGCTATCAGGTAACGGTGCTGGGATATGCCCTGACAGCCTGGCTGGCCCTGCCGGAGCTCCGCACCGCCCTGGGCGGCGGCCTGGAGTGGCTGCTGCTGTACGGCGGCGGGGTGATGCTCTTCCTTACGGCCGGGATGCTGGTGATGATGTTCCTGCCCGGCCCGGCCAACGCCCTGACCAGGGGTGTGCTGGCCCTGCTGGCGGTGGTGGGGGCGGTCCGGGACCGGGAGGCGGCCGAGGAGAAGCGGAAAAAGCAGCTGGCGGCCTATGCCGCCGGGGCCCGGTGCCTGCGGGGACACCCGGAGCTGCTGCCCATGCTGCTGCTTCTTACCGCGGCACAGCTGACGGCCCTCTTCGCGGTGCCTTATGTGGTCTATCTGGCGTTTGGACTGCGGGGGGAGGGGCTGCCCATCTTTCTGGGTACCCAGGCCCTGGTGACACTGGCGGTCTCCTCCCTCCCGCTGCCGGGGGCGGTGGGCCCCGCCGAGAGCGGCTTTGTCCGGGCCTTCACGCCCCTCTTCGGCGCCGGGCTGGTCACCCCCGCCATGCTGGTGAGCCGGGGCATCAGCTTTTACGCCTTCCTGCTCATCAGCGGCTGCGTCACTCTGGCGGTCCACCTGAGAGGCAGCGCGAAACGGGCTGGCGCGGGCAGAGAAAAGCAGAATCTCCGGAAGCACACGGTTTCCAGGTGCAAAGCGCCCCAAACTGTGGTACAATAGCTTCACTTGGCGAGCTGCCGCGCCAGCGGCGGGGAGCCTAGTGAAACTTGTGCCTGTGGCGCAATAGCTTCACTTGGCGAGCGAACGCGCCCGCACCGGAGGAGTGGATGTATCTATGTATTATCTGGGTATCGATCTGGGCGGCACCAATATTGCCGCCGCCGTGACGGATGAAGCGGGCGCCATTCTGGGCCGGGCCAGCATCCCCACCCCCCGGGGAGGGGATGTTCCCGCCGGGGTGGCCGGGACCATGGCGGAGGCCTCCCGGGCCGCCGCGGAGGACGCGGGCCTCCGGCTGGAGGAGGTGGGCTCCGTCGGCATCGGCTCTCCGGGCACCATTGACCCGGAGAGCGGCACCATCCTCTACTGGAGCAATCTGAATTTCCAGAACGTGCCTCTGACCGCTCTGCTGCGGGAGCGGCTGCCCATGGACGTCCCCATCTATATGGAGAACGACGCCAACGCCGCCGCCCTGGGCGAGTACGCTGCCGGCGCGGGCAAGGGAAGCCAGTCCATGGTGGCCATCACCCTGGGCACCGGCGTGGGAGGCGGCGCGGTATTGAACGGAAAGCTCTACACCGGCTTCAACTACGCCGGCATGGAGGTGGGCCACTTCGTGCTGGAGCAGGGGGGACGGCTGTGCACCTGCGGCCGCCGGGGCTGCTTCGAGGCTTACTGCTCCGCCACCGCCCTCATCAAACGCACCCGGGAGCTGATGGAGAAGAACCCCAAGTCCCTGCTTTGGAAGCTGGCCGAGGGCGATCTGGCCAAAGTCAACGGCAGGCTCCCCTTTGACGCCGCCGCCCTGGGGGATGCGGTGGCAGGCAAAGTGGTGGACGAGTACGTGGAGTACCTGGGCTCCGGCGTGGCCAGCCTGGTCAATATCCTCCAGCCCGAGGTGTTCTGCATTGGCGGCGGCCTGTCCAACCAGGGCGAGACCCTGATGGCCCCGGTACGCTACATCCTCAACCGGGAGGATTACGCCCGGAACAACGCCCACCGCACTCGCCTGATGCGGGCCCAGCTGGGCAACGACGCCGGCATCATCGGCGCGGCCCTGCTGCCCAAATTCCGCTAAAACCGATAACGAAACGTAAAATGCCCGCCGTCTGCTCCGAAATGGAATCAGACGGCGGGCATTTTCCTTAGCAGGACGCGGAAGCGGGCTCCCCCTCCCCACAGGGGACAAAGCCCTCCGGGGCGGAGAGGGATTCCTTCTCCGGGGGAAAGAGGACCAGAGAGAGGGCGAAAAGGACGGCCGCGGCCCCGGCAATGACCATGACCCGGTTTTTCTCCAGCCAGGGACGGTGCTCCTCCCAGAGGGAGAGCTTCAGCGCAGCGCAGAGGGGCTGGGCGCCATAATAGAGGATGAGCGCGGCGGCCACGCAGATGACCAGGCGCGCAGCGGTCTCCTGCTTTTCAGGGGGACTTTCCATAGTGCCGCCTCCTTACATTTTTAGAATAACACAGTATAGGCGGCGGCGGGGGAAAATAGACCTGGTCATCCGTACAGGGCAACGGCCCAGCAGATGGTGGAGGCCAGGGCGCCCATGGCCGCATAGGCGGGGGCGGGGATGCGCCGCAGCAGGCGCATCAGAGGCGTGTTGCGGCGGACATAGCCCCGGGCCACCTGACGGGCCTCCTGCAGGACTTGTTCGGCAGACACACCACTCCGGCTGAAGGCCTCTTCCTTTACAATAAAGATCGCTTCCTCAAACAGGCGGGGATCGGGAGATTTGACCACGATGACCCGCCGGGATACACCCTTTACCATAGGAGCACTTCCTTTCCGATGTTTTTACCAGTATGACCTGTGAGAGGAAGAAGCATACATGAAAAGAAGAATTTGTTTCGTGCTTGACTGCATACCGGGCGCCGGAACACCGTAAACTAATGCATATTCCAACAGTCCAATCAGGCCCGGGGGCGCCGCCCCGGGGACAAGGAGGATGGAACCAATTGCGTCAGGACAAAAAACACCTCACCCGGGCGCTGGCCCTGCTGTTTGCGGTGAATATCCTGGTCATTTCTCTGCTGCAGACGGCGGCGGAGGCAGCCACTTACCGGCAGGGGTCTACCGGCGCGCCGGTGCGTACCATTCAGACCAAACTCAAGCGGTGGGGGTACTATGACGGAGCGGTGGACGGCATTTACGGCAGCGGTACTACCGCCGCGGTGAAGTATTTTCAGCGGAAGAACGGCCTCACCGCTGACGGCGTGGTGGGACCGGCCACCCTGAAAGCCCTGGGCATGCCGTCCACCGGCGGGAGTACAGCCTCCAACGCCCAGTCGGCAGATGTGGAGCTGCTGGCACGGGTCATCTCAGCCGAGGCCCGGGGAGAGCCCTACAGCGGCCAGGTGGCGGTGGGAGCGGTGATCCTCAACCGGGTGGACCATCCCTCCTTTCCCAATTCCATCGCCGGTGTGGTCTACCAGCCGGGGGCGTTTACCTGCATGATGGACGGGCAGTTTGACAAACCGGTGGCCGAATCCTCGGTCCGGGCGGCCCGGGACGCCATCAACGGCGCGGATCCCAGCGGCGGCGCCATCTACTACTTCAATCCCAACACCGCCACCAGCGCCTGGATCTGGAGCCGTCCCCTCATCAAGGTCATCGGCAAACACCGCTTCTGCTCCTGAGGGCGCGCCGGGCTGCGCCCGTCCCGGAAAAAAGCCTGCGCATCAGAGAACAGAGGGCCCCATCCTCCCCGGAGGATGGGGCCCGGCGCATGCCTGGGAGCGCGGCGGAAAAGACAAGTCCGGAAGACCGCTGTGCGGCCTTCCGGACGGGAGCGGGACGCCTCCGGTCAGGAGAGGTCCAGCATCGTGCGGTGGAGAGGGGTATAGACCAGCCGGCCACGGTCCCACTCCGAGCGGAAAAGGGTCATGTAGCTCATATCAAAGGTCATGGGAGGGAGCAGGCGCTCCAGCTCCGCCATATCAAAGTCAGCCGCAAGCCGGACCTGGCGGGCCAGGCTGGCGTGAGGCTGATAGGGCTTGTCGCTGACGGGGAAGCCCTCCTCCCGCAGAGCGGCGGCCAGTCTGGACTGAAACTCCATCAGGGCGGGGCTGGGCTCCACGCCCATCCACCAGAGGTCGCCCTCCTTCAGGTGGAACTGACCGATCCCGGTGCTGACCAGAAGAAAGGGAGCGCTTCTGACCCGGTCCATGGCGGCGACCACGGCAGGGACGCGATCGTCGTCCGTCTCCCCCAGAAAGGCCAGCGTGATGTGGAAGTTCCCGCGCGGCGTTGGGATGCAGTGTTCCGTGTGATTGCGGAGATAGTAGGTGGCCATGTCCATCCGGTCTTTCCAGAGTGAAGGCAGGCCAACGGCGATGAAGAGACGCATAAAAATCCCCCTTTGCATACATACAGTATATCAAAGGGGGACTGGTCATGCAAGGGGGATCAGCTCTCCATGTGGCGGCCCAAAAAGCCGGAAATGGTCTGGGCCAGTTTGTATTCCGTTTCACTGGTGGCCAGCTCTCCGCCGCCGCCGGCGAACAGGACGCAGCCCAGCACGTCTCCCTCGGACAAAATGGGGGCGGCGCAGGCGATGAAGAACTGGCTGTTGTCATCGCTGACGGGCAAAGGCTGGGTGCCGCTCTGGTACTGATAGATGCCGCGGCCCTCCATGATCTGCTCCAGCGCGGAGGAGATGCGCTTGTCGGTCAGTTCCCGTTTTGCGCTGCCCGCCACAGCAAGGCAGGCGTCCCGGTCAGTGATGACCGCGATACGGCCGGTGGTCTTGTTGAGGGTCTCGCACATCTGCCCGGCAAAATCCCCCAGCCCTCCCATCAGGGAGTATTTTTTAAAGATGACCCCGCCCTCACTGTTGGTGTAGATCTCCAGCGGGTCGCCCTCACGGATGCGCATGGTACGGCGAATCTCCTTTGGAATGACCACCCGGCCAAGGTCGTCGATCCGGCGCACGATTCCGGTTGCTTTCATATCTCGATTCCTCCCATGGCGTTTGGTAACATGGGTTAGTATCCTCAGGAAACGGCAGGATATGCGGAAATTGGGATGGATTTGTCTGGAAACAGGCGCCGGACCGGGAGAGCGGGACGGAAAAACGGGATGGTTACATAATGAAGTCACGAAGATTACGCTTTTGTTACAGTTGTCCGAAGGCCCTTGACCCCTGAAAAATCTTCATGTATAGTAAATACGACCTGATGAGAGGATGTTACCTTTCAAAGGGAAAATTTGTAAGGAGGAAATCCAAATGAGAAACCTCAAGAGAGCTCTCAGCGCTGCTCTGGCTTCCGTCATGGTCCTGGGCCTGATGGTCGTCGGCGCTTCCGCCGCGAGCTACGAAGATTTCAGCGACAAGACTGAGATCACTCACAAGGAGGCTGTCTCCATGGTCACCGAGCTGGGCATCATCGCCGGCCTGACCGATGGCAGCTACGGCCCCAAGCAGAACATCGACCGCGCTTCCTTTGCCCGTCTGGTCTGCGTGACCCTGAACGGCGGCAAGGAGCCCATGCTGGGCAACCTGAAGACCACCTTCACCGACACCCAGGGCAACTGGGCTGAGAAGTACATTGCCTACTGTGTTGACCGCTCCATCATCGCTGGCAAGGGCAACAACACCTTCGCTCCCTCCGCCAACGTGACCGGCTCCGAGGCCGCCAAGATGCTGCTGGTGGCTCTGGGCTACAACCCCGCTTATGAGGGCATCGGCGGCGCCACCTGGCAGATCACCACCGACGTTCTGGCCAACCAGGCTGGTCTGTACGACGAGCTGGACGGCATGAACACCTCCGCCCCCCTGACCCGCGATCAGGCCGCTCAGATGATCTACAACACTCTGAACGCCAA
>JALEZN010000015.1 GCA_022772585.1 Clostridiales bacterium | reverse complement strand
GGCCGGAATCGAACCAGCGACACGGGGATTTTCAGTCCCCTGCTCTACCAACTGAGCTACAGAGGCAAATGGCGACGCGGAAGGGACTTGAACCCTCGACCTCCGGCGTGACAGGCCGGCGTTCTAACCAACTGAACTACCGCGCCAGATTGATTAAGGATATGTAATTTGGTGGGAACAACAGGGCTCGAACCTGTGACATCATGCTTGTAAGGCATGCGCTCTACCAGCTGAGCTATGCTCCCCTGTCTCACACCTTGTATCTGCCGCAGCGCCGTCACTCACGCGGCGAAAGTTATTATAGCAAAAACTCCGGTGGATGTCAACTGTAATTTTCCCTTTTTTCACCGTCCCGCCGGGCCGCTCTCTTCCAGCCCGGCGGGACGATGGCTTACATCTCTTTCCGGATGGTCTCCAGTTCCTCCCGGTCGAAGTGGTACACCTTGTCACAGAACTGGCAGGTCAGCGTGGCCTCACCCTGCTCCTCGATGAGAGAGCCCAGTTCCTCCCGGCCCATGCTGATGAGGGCCCGGGTCACCCGGTCCCGGCTGCAGTAGCAGCGGTACTCCACCGGGGATTCCTCCAGCACCTCCAGCTCAAAGCCGTCCAGCACCTGCCGCAGCAGCTCCAGGGGCGTGATCCCCTCCCGCAGGGAATTTGTCACCGCGCCCACACGGGCCACGCCCTGCTCGATGCGGGTGATCATGTCATCGGTAGCCCCCGGCAGGAGCTGGATGAGATAGCCGCCGGCACACAGGACGCTCTGGTCGGTATTCACCAGCACCCCCAGGGCGCAGGCGGTGGGGATCTGCTCGCTCTCGGCAAAATAGGCGGTGATATCGTCGGCGATCTCGCCGGAGAGCAGGCCGATGCTGCCCACATAGGGCTCCTTCAGGCCGATGTCCTTGATGACGGTCATGGTGCCGTCCACGCCCACGGCAGCGCCCACGTCCATCTTGCCCGGCGCCTTCTCCACCAACTCCACCTGGCCGTTCTGGACGTAGCCCCGCACGTTGCCCGCGCTGTCCGACACTGTAGTGATGGTACCCAGGGGGCCGCCGCCCCGGATCTGGAGGGTGACGGAGCCGTCCTCCTCCTTGAGCTGGTTGCCCATCATGGAGCAGCCCATGAGGGCGCGGCCCAGGGCGGCGGTGGCCACTGGCAGGGTCTTGTGGATCTGCCGGGCCCGCTCCACGATCCCCCGGGCCGAGATGGCACTGGCCTTGATGGGCGCATCCTTGGCCAGCACTCTTACGATCTGATCTGACATGCTTTACATTTCCTTTCGTGCGACAAAAAAGACCCGCTGCTCCCCCTCCCGGGGGGCGCGCATCCTCCGCTCGCCATATCGCTTTATGCCGGTGAACCCGGCCCGGCGGAGCATCTCCTCCAACTCGTCGGGCTCATAGGCGTATTCCTCATGCAGCTCCTCGCCCCGCTCCCACAGGCCGCTCTCCGTCAGCCGGAAGAGGTCCATGGCGTAGGTGCAGATCCGCCGCCGGGCTGAGTACTCCGCCCGCCAGACACAGTAGGTATCCACGGTCTCGTCCAGAAAGACCTGCCCGTCCAGACTCCGGAGCTTTTCGGGGGTGTTCACGTCGAAGATGAACATCCCACCCGGCATCAGGAACAGGTGGACCCGTTGGAAGGCCCGCTCCAGCACGGCGGGCCGGGTGACGTAGTTGACGCTGTCCAGACAGCAGACGCAGGCGTCGATGGCGCCGTACAGATCCAGCCTGTCCATGGACTGGTGGAGGAAGATGGGGCGCTCCCCCGCCACGTCCCGGCACTTCTCGCTGGCCTCGGCCAGCATGTCCTCCGACAGGTCCACACCGATCATCTCATAGCCCCGCTCCGCCAGCTCCCGGGTCAGGCTGCCGGTGCCGCAGGCCAGGTCCAGCACGGTATGCACCGGGATGGCACAGCGGGCAAAGTGCTTTTCCAGATAATCGGCCCATTTGGCATAGCCCACGTCGGTGGTCAGCTCATCATAGCACCCGGCCAAAAACTCATAGCTGGCCATTGGCCTTCAGCTTCTCCTTCACCCGGGGAAGCACCGTCTGGTAGCCGTCCGCTCCGTACTGCAGGGAGCGGTTCACCCGGCTGATGGTGGCGCTGCTGGCTCCCGTCCGCTCCAGGATGTCGTTATAAATCATCCCATCGCTGAGGAGAAGGGCCACCTCGAACCGCTGCTCCATAGAGCGCAGCTCGGCGATGGTACACAGGTCCGAGAAAAACTTCTTGCACTCGTCCAGGTCCTTGAGGGACAGGATGGTCTCGTATAGCAGGTCCCCCTGCTCTTTCTTCACATTTTTAGGCAAAACGGTTACCCCCCGCTTTTTTTGAGCCGGTCCACATGTCCGTGATAGGTGGAACCAGCTTTTCTATATTTTATCAAATCACTTCAACAAAGTAAACAGGTTTTGTGATTTTTTCATCAGCACACCGTTTTTCTCTCTCCGCCATAGGATGGTATGAACAAATTTCCCCAGGACAAGGAGGCGTCCCTATGGATCACCCATCCCTCTCTCCCGGACTCATCCCCATCCAGCCCAGCCGCTGTGTCCAGCAGCTCAAGCAGGAGGGCAGGCCCGTTCTCCTGCTCTCTCTCTCCCTGCCCCGTCTGGTAAGCGAGAGCAGGGGCGCAGAACAGATCAACCGCTACTACCAGCGCCTGGCTGACCAATGGCGGGCCCGCTGGTGCGGACCCCTGTACCAGCGGGCCTGCGCGGCAGAGCGGGCAGCGCTGGACGCCTCCCGTCCCTTCCGTCCCTGGCGGGTACAGGTGGACTACACGCTCACCCTCCAGACCCCCACTCTGCTCAGCCTGTTCTGGGAGGTGCGGGAGGAGCTGGACGCCGCCGGTCTTCCCCGGCGGCACGGGGATACCTGGCAGCTGCCCTGGGGCGCTCCCCTCTCCCTGCGTGCCCTGCTGCCGCCTTCCAGCCGGCGGCGTTCCGCTGTACTGGCCGAGGTGGCCCGGCAGATCCGGGAGCGGACGTCCGCCGGCGAGGAACAGTATCACCAGGACTGGCCCCGGCTCATCCGGACCCGTTTCTCCCCCGAGCGCTTCTACGTTACGGAGGAGGGTCCCGTCCTCTTCTATCCCGCCTGCTCCATTGCCCCCCGCTTTGAGGGTACGCCCACTTTTTCCCTCTCAGCACTGGCGGGCAATGAGGGAACTTTTTTGCCCAATGCACCTTGTAATCAGCCGGAAAAAGCGATATAATAACCCCGCCGTTCCGGGACAGCCAGGATACGGTCATGTTCGCACGCGGGAAAAGGCCAATGTGCGAATCCCCGCTGCAGGAGGAACATTATGGTAAAAGCAATCGTTGGCGCAAACTGGGGCGACGAGGGCAAGGGCAAGATTACCGATCTTTTCGCCGAAAAGTCCGATGTGGTCATCCGCTTTCAGGGCGGCGCGAACGCCGGCCACACCATCATCTGTGACTACGGCAAGTTCGCTCTGCATCAGCTTCCCTCCGGCGTGTTCTACCCCCACACCACCAACATCATCGGAAATGGTGTGGCGCTCAATGTTCCCGCTTTTCTGAAGGAGCTCAAGACTCTGGAGGATGGCGGCGTACCTGCCCCCCACATCATCGTGGATCAGCGCACCCAGCTCCTCATGTCCTATCACATCCTGCTGGACACCTATGAGGAAGAGCGCCTGGCCGGAAAGGCCTTCGGCTCCACCAAGTCGGGCATTGCCCCCTTCTACTCCGACAAGTATGCCAAGATCGGCATCCAGGTAGCCGACCTCTACGACGAGGCACGGCTGATGGAGCGGCTGGAGCATGTCTGCGAGCTGAAGAATGTACTGATGGAGCATCTCTACCATAAGCCCCTGCTGGATCCCAAGGCTCTCTTCGAGGAGCTGATGGGCTACCGGGACGCCCTGTCCCCCTATGTAGGCGACGCCGTCACCTTCGTGCACAAGGCCCTGGCCGAGGGCAAGGAGATCCTGCTGGAGGGCCAGCTGGGCTCCATGAAGGACCCCAACCTGGGCATCTGCCCCATGACCACCTCCTCCCACACCCTGGCCGGTTTCGGCACCGTGGGCGGCGCGGTGCCTCCCACCGCCATCAAGGACGTAGTGGTGGTCACCAAGGCCTATTCCTCCTCCGTGGGCGCCGGCGCTTTCGTCAGCGAGCTCTTCGGGGATGAGGCCGAGACCCTCCGCCGTAACGGCGGCGATGCCGGCGAGTACGGCGCCACCACCGGACGGCCCCGCCGTGTGGGCTGGTTCGACGCTGTGGCCACCCGGTACGGCTGTATGGTCCAGGGCGCCACTCAGGTGGTGCTGACCGCCATCGACTGCCTGGGCTACCTGGACGAGATCAAGGTCTGCACCGGCTACGAGATTGACGGCAAGGTCACCGCCGACTTCCCCGTTCCGGCCCTGCTGGAGCATGCAAAGCCGGTCTATGAGACCCTTCCCGGCTGGAAGTGCGACATCCGCGGCATCACCGAATACAGCAAGCTGCCCCAGGCGGCCCGGGACTATGTGGACTTCCTGGAGGAGCACATCGGCTACCCCATCACCATCGTCTCCACCGGCCCCAAGCGCCACGAGATCTCTCTCCGCAAATAATTTTTATGCCCGGACCGCTCAGGCGGCCCGGGCATGTTTTCCTCACGCAACAAAGGCCGGACGCGGCTCCATTCAGGGGCCCGTCCGGTCTCTTTCTCATGTCGCAGTGTCTTGAAGATCAGACCCAGCTGTCCTCGATCTCATGCTTTTTGGCCCGGGTCATCAGCTCCGTGAGCACCTGACGGGGGTCCTTGCCCTCATAGAGCACCGAGTAGGCCGCCTCGGTGATGGGCATCTCCACGCCCATTTTATCGGCCAGGGCCTTGCCGTTGGCAGTGGCATAGTACCCCTCCACCACCGCGCCGATCTGCTTGATGGCCTCCTCTACCGGCACACCCTGACCGATGAGGATGCCGCAGCGGCGGTTGCGGGAGTGCATGGAGGTGCAGGTGACGATCAGGTCGCCCACGCCTGTGAGCCCGGCGAAGGTCTCCTTCCGCCCGCCCATGGCCACACCCAGCCGGGCGATCTCGGTGAGGCCCCGGGTCATCAGGGCGGCCTTGGTGTTGTCGCCAAAGCCCATGCCGTCGCACACGCCGGCGCACAGGGCGATGATGTTCTTCAGGGCCGCGCCCAGCTCCACGCCCACGATGTCCGGAGAGGTGTAAACCCGGAAGCGCCCGTTCATAAAGAGGTCCTGGACCTTCTCGGCGGCCTCCTGATCCCTGGAGGCCGACACCACCGCAGTGGGCACCCGGCGGCCCACCTCCTCGGCGTGGGAGGGCCCGCACAGAGCCACCACCGGGAACCGGGGCCCCAGTTCCTCCCCGATGGCATCGGTGAGGGTCATGGAGGTCTCCTTCTCGATGCCCTTTGACACCGAGACCACGATGGTCCCCGGGTCCAGCAGGGGGGCCAGATTCCGGGCCGTGCCCCGCACCGCGAAGGACGGTGTGGCAAGGACCACCACTTCACAGCCTTTGACGCAGCTCAGATCGCTGGTGAGATGGAGCTCCTTCGGCAGGGGCACGCCCTTGAGCATGGGATTCTCTCCCGTCTCCCGCAGGACCCTGGACTCCTCCTCAAAATAAGACCAGAGCGTTACGTCGTTCCCGTTTTCCAGCAGCACCATGGCCAGGGCCGTACCCCAGCCGCCGCTGCCCAGAACTGCAGTTTTCACGGCAAATCCTCCATTCCTGATGATTTCTTATGCAGGGTAAATTTGGACTCTTCGCCCCGGAGCAGGCGGCCGATGTTTCCCCGGTGCTTCCAGAGGATCAGTCCGCCGATGAGAACGGCCATCCCGGTGAGCAGCCAGTCGTGGTAGACAAACCAGGTGGCAAATGGAAAGCTGGCCCCAGCCCAGCAGGAGCCCAGGGACACATACCGGGTCAGGACGGCCAGGATGAGGAAGCCGCCCCACACCACCAGCGCCACCCGCCAGTCCAGCATGAGGGCAATGGTGCCGCCGGACAGAATGCCCTTGCCTCCCTTGAAGTCGAACATGCAGGGGAACATATGTCCCAGCAGACACCACAGACCGGCCCAGTACTTGATCTCGTTGGACAGGCCCGGCCAGCCCACAAGCCACACTGCCAGCAGGCCGAAGCCCACGGCCAGGACGGCCTTCACCACGTCGGACAGGATGACCACCAGGGTCAGCTTTCCGCCGAACACCCGGTGGAAGTTGGTCAGTCCGGCATTGCCGCTGCCGTGGCTGCGGATGTCATTATGCAGGATGTATTTGGAGACGATGATCGCGCCGTTGGAGCAGCCCAGAAAATAGGCCGCCACCGCCACCACCACCGCCAGCCCCGCCAGCAGCAGCGGATTGGGCAGGGCGCACATCACCGCCCAGTCCGGCCGGCCGTTGACCAGCGCGCGAAAGGATTCCAGCATGGTCCACCCCTCCTCAGCTGTCGCCCTTCTGCCGGATGGTCAGCCGCACAGGCGTCCCCTCCAGGCCGAAGGTGTTGCGGATCTGGTTTTCGATATAGCGCTGATAGGAGAAGTGGAAGAGCTTGGCGTCGTTGCAGAAGCAGACGAAGTGGGGGGGCTTCACGCCCACCTGGGTCATATAGAACACCTTCAGCCGCCGGCCCTTGTCGCTGGGGGGCTGCACCCGGGCGGTGGCGTCGGCCAGCAGGGTGTTGAGCATGCCCGTGGTCACCCGCATGGAGGCCTGGTCGTTGACGTAGTTGATCAGCTCGAAAAGCCGGGGCACCCGCTGGCCGGTAAGGGCCGAGATGAAGAGGATGGGGGCGTAGGGCATATAGCTCAGGTCCCGGCGGATATCCTCCCGCATGCGGTCCATGGTCTTGTCGTCCTTCTCCACCGCGTCCCACTTGTTGACCACGATGATGCAGGCCTTGCCCGCCTCATGGGCCAGGCCGGCCACCTTGGTGTCCTGCTCGGTGACGCCCTCGTTGGCGTCGATGAGAATGAGACACACGTCGCTGCGCTCGATGGCCATGGTGGCCCGCAGAACGGAGAATTTCTCGATGGGGTCGTCCACCTTGGACTTCTTGCGCATACCGGCGGTGTCGATGAGGAGGTATTTGCCCTTCTCGTTCTCAAAATAGCTGTCCACCGCGTCCCGGGTGGTGCCCGCCATGTTGGAGACGATGACCCGCTCCTCCCCCAGGATGCGGTTGACCAGGCTGGACTTGCCCACGTTGGGCTTGCCGATGATGGCCACCTTGATCACGTCGCTCTCGGGCTCCTCCTCCTCTTCCTCGGGGAAGTAGTCGAAGCAGGCGTCCAGCAGGTCGCCGGTGCCGTGGCCGTGGACGGCGGACACGGGAATGGGGTCCCCCAGGCCCAGATTGTAGAACTCATAGATGTCCGGATTGGTCCGGCCCACCTGGTCCATCTTGTTCACCGCCAGCACCACCGGCTTGCCCGATTTGAGCAGCATCTTGGCCACCTCGTGGTCAGAGGCGGTGAGACCGGTCTTGATATCGCAGACAAAGATGATGACGGTGGCGTTCTGGATGGCGATCTCGGCCTGTTGGCGCATGAAGGACAGGATCTCGCTGTCGGTGCCCGGCTCGATGCCGCCGGTATCCACGATGTCAAAGGTCCGGTCCCTCCACTCGCACTCGGCGTACAGGCGGTCCCGGGTGACACCGGGGGTGTCCTCCACGATGGACAGACGCTGCCCGCAGAGCTTGTTGAACAGCATGGACTTGCCCACGTTGGGCCGGCCCACGATGGCTACTAAGGGTTTCATCTGGTCACTCTCCTTTATTCGGAACGCCGTTCCCGCGGCGGATTATAGCGGTAATACTCCTCTCCAGCGGGCGCGGAGGGCTCCTCTTCCTCCCAGTCGTCCCAGTCGTCCCCGTCGTCGTCCGCATCGCAGAGGACCCATTCCACGCCGTCCTCTCCGTCATCCCAGCAGCCCTCGAAGATGGCGTCCACCAGGGCGCCGCCGTCCTGTTCCACCGGGACCACCCGCACCTTCAGTGCATCCTCCACCTCATCCACCGTCACGTCGTCCAAAAAGACGTTCTCCTCGTGGCGGAGCATGTTTTGGGGGATGAGCAGCCGGGTGCCCAGGGAGCCCTCCCGCAGCCCGCCGATCAGGTCCCGGCCGGTGATAAGCCCGGCCACGGTGATGCTCTCGCCGAAGAAGCGGTTGGGGATGGGGACCACCTGGCCCCGGAGGGCGGGGCATTTTTTCTTCGCTTCCTCCACCAGCTGCTTGAGGTAGGGGGCCGCCGCCGCGCCGGTGGCGATGGTGAAGGGCTCCGGCTCCTCGTCCCCCTCCACGGCCTCCAGAGCCGCCATGAACTCGCTCTCCAGCAGGCGCAGCATGCCCACGCCGTTCTCCAGCTGGGTGAAGTTCTCATAATAGGACTCGGGAGGCAGCTCCCGCCCCGCCTTCAGATAAAACTCGTCGGAGCACCAGATCAGCCGGGTGCCCAGCTTCTTCCGGCACACTTCGGCAAAGGACTCCACCTGACCCAGCGTGGCCGCCGCCCGCTCCGGGGTGTAGGGCTCCAGCGGATAAAGCCCCTCCCGGAATCTGGTCAGGCCCACCGGCACCACCGACACGCTGTTCACGCCGGGATAGAGCCCGGCCAGGTCCTCCATGGTGCGCGCAAGGGCCTCTCCGTCGTTGATGCCCGGGCAGGCCACCACCTGGCAGTTCATAGTGATGCCCGCGGCGGCAAAGCGGCGCATGTGGTCCATGCACTCCCCCGCCCGCCGGTTCTTGAGCATCTTCACCCGCAGCTCCGGGTCGGTGGCGTGGACCGACACGTTGATGGGGCTGATGCGCAGGTCGATAATCCGCTGCAGCTCCCGCTCCGACAGGTTGGTCAACGTGATATAGTTGCCCATCAGAAACGAGAGGCGGGCGTCGTCATCCTTAAAATAGAGGGTCTTGCGCATACCGGGCGGCATCTGGTCCACGAAGCAGAAGATGCAATTGTTGGCGCACGAGCGGGCCCGGTCCATCAGATAGGTCTCAAAATTGAGCCCCAGGTCCTCCCCCTCCTCCTTGTCCACGCGGACCAGGCGGGTGTTCCCGTCCTCCTCCGTCAGCGTCAGCTCCAGGCAGGGATCGTAGGTATAGTATTTGTAGTCCAGCACATCCACGATGGGATGGCCGTTCACATGGGTCACGGTCTCACCGGGCCGCAGTCCTGCCCGCTGGGCGGGACTGTCCTCGTCTACCGTTCGGATCTTTGTCAGGCTCATAGCGCTCCCCTGTTCCGCCGGAGGGCGGTCCTTCCGGGCGGTCCCGCTGAACCGCCCATTCTGTTCTTTCGTTCTATTTTAATACGGACCGGGCAAAGCCGCAAGTCCTGTCATCCCTCTATTTTGCCCGGAAGCGGGTCTTTCCAGGCAAAAAGAAAGAGGGGACAAACTCCCCTCTCCTCTTTTCGGGCTATTTACTTCGCCTGAGCCTCGGCCTGGCCGAACTCATGGCCGTTGTAGCTGAAGCAGGACTTGCACATCCGGTGCGGGAGCCGGAAAGCACCGCACTTGGGGCAGGTGGTGACGCCGGGGGTCTCCAGCTTCCAAACGGAGCTGCGGCGCTTGTTGCGGCGCTGCTTGGACACTTTACTCTTAGGGACTGCCATTTATGACACCTCCTTAGGTCAAAGCCCTGGCAGGGCAATGATTCTCTCAAGTCAATTCGACTCTTTATCCAGAAGCTGCGCGAGGACAGCTAAACGTGGATCGACTTCGGGCCTGCACTGGCAGGGGCCTTCATTCAGGTCGGCGCCGCAGTGGGGGCACAGCCCCTTGCAGTCCTCCGAACAGACATGCTTGGGTTCCATCGCGAGCACGAAAGCGGTGGTAAAGACCTCTTCCAGGTCCACCTCGCCGTTTTCCAGCAGGATGATGTCGTCGTTCTCCTCATCCTCCAGCGTCTCGGCCATCAGGCTGTTCACCGGCACCCGCATCTCCCGGGAGAAGGGCTTGAGGCAGCGGTCGCACCGCAGGTCCAGCACCGTGGCGGCCTCGCCCTCCAGCGTCAGCGCACCAGCCATGTTGCGGACAGCGCCGGTGACCTCCACCGGCCGGCAGATGGGGCGCTCGCCGAAAAAGTCCAGGTCCGACAGGTCCATGGCAAAGGAAAAGGACCGGCTGGCGCCCGGCGTATGGATAATATCGCGGAGATTCAGTCGCATGATACACCTCTCACAATGTCACAGCAGATATTATACAAAAACCGATTCTGAATGTCAATGGTTTTTTCTTTACACCCTGTACATTTTTTGTGCCCTGACCCGCCGGTACCGCCGGGTCCCCCTTCCCCATCCGCACTTTTTATGGTATCATAGCCACAGCCGCGCCGCGGCGGAAAACAGGGAACTGTGAGGGATGGACATGAAGGAATTCACCATTGGAAAGAACGACGCCGGGCAGCGGCTGGACCGCTGGCTGGCCAAAACGCTCCCTCTTCTGCCCGCCCCCCTGGCCCAGAAGTATATCCGGCTCAAGCGGGTCAAGGTCAATGGCAAGGGCTCCAAGCGGGACGTGCGCCTCCAGGCGGGCGATCTCCTTCAATTATATATCAACGACGAGTTTTTTGATACCCCCACGCCGGAAAACGCTTTCCTTTCCGTGTTCCAGCCCCGGCTGGACATCGTGTACGAGGACGAGAACCTGCTGCTGGTCAACAAACGGCCCGGCCTGGTGGTCCACCCCGATGAAAATGAGCGGGTCAATACCCTGATCACCCACATCCAGGCCTACCTTTATCAAAAAAAGGAGTGGAGCCCCTATTGGGAGAACTCCTTTGCGCCCGCCCTGTGCAACCGCATCGACCGCAACACCGGCGGCATCGTCATCGCCGCCAAAAACGCCGAGACGCTGCGCATCATGAACCAGAAGATCAGGGACCGGGAGCTGTCCAAGTACTATCTGGCCATCGTCCACGGGAAAATGACGCCCCCTCAGGGCCGCCTGGAGGGATTTTTATTAAAGGATGAGGCGAAAAAGCAGGTAACGGTGTACGACCATCCCGTTCCCGGCGGCAAGACCGCCGCCACGGATTACCGTACCTTAAAGGTAAAGGACGGGCTCTCCCTGGTGGAGTGCGACCTGCTCACCGGCCGGACCCACCAGATCCGGGCCCAGTTCGCCGCCGCCGGCCACCCCCTGCTGGGGGACGGAAAATACGGCCGGGAACGGGACAACCGGAAATACGGCCGCTCTTTCCAGGCGCTCTATTCCTATAAGCTCTCCTTCAACTTCACCACTGACGGCGGCCTGCTGGAATACCTGAACGGCAGGTCCTTCCAGGTGGAACACGTGGACTTCGTGGACGAGTACTTCTCCAAAGGCAAGTGACCGGGCGCTTGCCCGTCTATCCGGTCATCCGGTCCTCCCAGTCCCGGAGGAAGGCAAGCTGCTCCCCGGTATGGAACCAGTGCTCCCCGTCCTCCATGACCGTCAGGCTCCCTCCATGGGCAGCTGCAAAGCGCTCCACGTCCGCCCGGGCCGTCAGGTGGTCCCCGCCGGCATACAGGATGTGGGTCACAGCCCTCCAATTCAGGACCGGATGCTCCTTCACATAGGTGTAGTACCGCCACGACAGCGTCTCACCAAACTCTGTGGGGATCTCCCCTTCCGCTTTCAGCCGCTCTTCGGTGACGCCGGCCCAGGTCATCATGGTCCGGATCAGCCGCTCCATATCCAGCACGGGAGAGACGAACAGGCTCTCCGCCGGTTCTCCGGAAAAGGCCATCATGGCCAGCCACGCCCCGATGCTGTTGGCCCGAATGGAGATTTGCCGGTCATCCTCCTTCAGCCAGGCCATGACCCCTTTCAGTTCCGGGACCGCCGTCCAGGGATAGAGCCCTGGCTCGCTTCCCTTCCGCGCTCCGTGGCCGGGCAGGTCGATGCCCAGGACCTGGTATCCCTTGGGGCAGACCACCTGGGCGAAAGCCCTGGCCTCTTCCTTATTGCCTCCCGCCCCGTGAAGGAACAGAAACACCCGCCGGGACGCCTCTCCCAGCAGGAGCGCCGGTATACCGTTCAGCCTCCATTGGCGCTCTGTCATAGCGTTTCCTCCTCTCTGATTTTCTCTCAGCTTTTTCCTTTAATTTATCATATCCGCTTGTTCTCCGCAAGCGGTGCCGACGGCCGCCGTCCGGCGCGCCGTCTCTTCCCCCTTTTCCCCGTAAATCGGCAGTAAAAATGTTTCGATTCGTATTGACATTTTGTACGGAAAAAGTTATAGTTGTCTCGTCGAAAAAGGCGTACCCATCCGCCAGGTTGGGTGCGCCTTAAATTCTACCGAAATGGGGGAGGATACATGGCTAAGGAGCTGATCCGTCTGTCCGACTGCTTCGTCCAGTTCGACGACGACATCATCTTGGATCATATCAATCTCTACATCAACGATCAGGAGTTTTTGACGCTTCTGGGCCCCAGCGGCTGCGGAAAGACCACCACCCTGCGCCTCATTGGAGGGTTTTTGAAACCGACCTCCGGCGAGGTGCTTTTTGACGGCGCCCGGGTGAACGACGTTCCCCCCCACAAACGCGCGGTGAACACGGTCTTCCAGAAGTACGCCCTCTTCCCGCACCTGAACGTATTTGAAAACGTCGCCTTCGGCCTGCGCGTCCCCAAGGTGGTCACCGAGGGGAAGGGACGCAAAAAAGTGAAGCTGCCGGAGGAAGAAATAGAGCGCCGCGTCACCGAGATGCTGGAGGTGGTCAATCTCAAGGGTTTTGAGAAACGCTCCATCGCCTCCCTGTCCGGCGGCCAGCAGCAGCGGGTGTCCATCGCCCGGGCGCTGGTGAACCAGCCCAAGGTCCTCCTGCTGGACGAGCCTCTGGGTGCTTTGGATCTGCGGCTGCGCAAGGATATGCAGAACGAGCTCAAGCGCATCCAGCAGCAGATGGGCATCACCTTTATCTATGTCACCCACGATCAGGAGGAGGCCCTGGCCATGTCCGACACCGTGGTGGTCATGGACGGCGGCAAGATCCAGCAGATCGGCACGCCGGAGGACATCTACAACGAGCCCAAGAACGCCTTCGTGGCCGACTTCATCGGCGAGTCCAATATCATCGACGGCATCATGCGCGCCGACGGCGTGGTGGAGATCTTCAACCGGAAGTTCCAGTGTCTGGACAAGGGCTTTGCCAAGGACGAGCCGGTGGACGTGGTCATCCGTCCCGAGGACGTGGACATTGTGGACGAGACGGTGGGCCAGCTCAAGGGCACCGTCACCTCGGTGACCTTCAAGGGCATGCAGTACGACATCATCGTGGATTTCTACGGCTTCAAGTGGCTCATCCAGACCACCGATCTCTGTCCCGTAGGCAGCCACATCGGCATCAAGATCGACCCCGACGGCATCCACGTGATGAAAAAGAGCCAGTACTCCGGTATGTTTGGCGACTACTCCTCCTATTCCGAGGAGTATGAGGAGATCGGCGACGCCGACTATGATCCTGAGGCGGAGGATCAGGAGGCGGACGATGAAGAAGTCTAACCTCTCCTTTTTCGCCGCACCCTACGTGGTGTGGATGGTTCTGTTCGTGGTCCTCCCCATCCTGATGATCGTGGTCTACGCTTTTCGGGACGCCGGCGGCGGCTTTACCCTGGACAACTTCGCCCGCATCGGGGAATATCTCCCGGTGTTCGCCCGCTCCTTCCTGCTGGCCCTCATCGCCACGCTGATCTGCCTGCTCATCGGCTATCCCATCTCCTGCTTTCTGGCCCGGGAGGGCGCTCAGTTCCAGCGGGTGGCCATGATGCTCATCATGCTCCCCATGTGGATGAACTTCCTGCTGCGCACCTACGCCTGGATGTCCATTCTGGAGAACACGGGCCTCCTGAACCGCCTGTTCGCGGCGGTGGGCATCATTGACCTGGGCAATCTGATAAACGGCGGTCTCAACAGTCTGTGTGCCGCCCTCAACGACCTGTTCGGCCTGGCGCTGAACGTGAGCCGCAGCACCAATATGGAATACTTCAAGATGATCAACACCTCGGGAGCCGTGGTGCTGGGCATGGTGTACAACTTTCTGCCCTTTATGATCCTGCCCATCTACTCGGTCATCGTCAAGCTGGACCCCAAGCTGGTGGAGGCCGCCTATGACCTGGGGGCCGACTCCGTCACCGTGTTTCGCCGGGTGACTTTGCCTCTCTCCCTGCCCGGCGTGCTCTCGGGCATCACCATGGTGTTCGTGCCCGCCGTGTCCACCTTTGCCATCTCCCAGCTGCTGGGCGGCGGCAAGCAGCTCCTTCTGGGCAACCTGATCGAGATGCGGTTCAAGGGCTCGGCCTATAATCCCCAGCTGGGCTCGGCCATGGCCCTGGTAATGATGGTAGTAGTGGTCATCTGCATGGCCGTGATGAATCGCTTCGGTGAGGGCGAGGAACAGGCGGTGATGCTATGACCAAAAAGCCTTCCGCCCTGAGCAGGGTATTCATGGGGCTCATTTTTGTGTTCCTGTACGCCCCCATCTTCGTGCTCATCGTCTTTTCCTTCAACGACTCCAGCAGCCGCTCCATCTGGTCGGGCTTTACCCTGAACTGGTATGTGCAGCTCTTCCGGGATCAGCAGATCATCGACGCGCTCTACACCACCCTGGCGGTCTCGGTGCTGGCGGCCGTCATCGCCACCGTGGCCGGTACCTTCGCCGCCATCGGGTTTTACAACATGCGCCGCCGCTGGAGCGCCCCCCTGATGACCATCAACAACATTCCCATGATGAACGCGGACATCGTCACCGGTGTGTCCCTGTGCCTGTTCTTTGTGGCCGCCTTCTCCCTCTGGGGGCAGGCCGCCGCCTGGATCAACTCCAGTCTGGGCACCCATCTGCCGGAAAAGCTGTATCTGGGCTTCGGCACCATGCTCATCGCCCACATCACCTTCAATATCCCCTATGTAATCCTCTCCATCATGCCCAAGCTCCGGCAGATGGACAAGAACCTGGTGGACGCGGCCCAGGACCTGGGCTGCACCTGGATGCAGGCCTTCTGGAAAGTGGTGGTACCCGAGATCAAGCCGGGCATCGTCAACGGCCTGCTCATCGCCTTCACCATGTCGGTGGATGATTTCGCCATCAGCTACTTCACTGCCGGCTCCTCCACCGCCAACCTGGCCATGCGCATTTACGCCATGACCAAAAAACGCATCAGTCCCAAGGTCAACGCGGTGTCCACCCTGCTCTTCGTGACAGTGCTCACCCTGCTGATCGTCATCAACGTGCGGGAGGCCCGGCAGGAAAAGGCCCAGCGGCAGCACGCCCAGTGATTTTTACCCCTCAGGGGGTGAAAATAAAGTCTTTCATAATTGGAGGAATGATCAATTGAAAAAAGCGCTTTCCCTAACAGTGGCTCTCGCCCTGTCCGCCGGCCTGCTGGCCGGCTGTTCCGGCACCTCTTCCGAGCCCGGCTCCGGAAGCTCGGAAAAACGCGTCGTCAACGTGTGCAGCTGGGGGGAATATATCGACGAGTCTCTCATCCAGGAATTTGAGGAGCAGACCGGGATCAAGGTCAACTATCAGACCGTGCCCAGCAATGAGGAGCTCTACTCCATCCTCAGCATGGGCGGCGCCAACTACGACGTCGTCGTCCCCTCCGACTATATGATCTCCCAGCTCATTGAGGAGGGCATGCTGGCCGAGCTGAATTACGACAACATTCCCAACTTCTCCCTCATCGACGACCGGTTCAAGAACCTGTCCTACGATCCTGAGAACAAATATACCGTTCCCTACGCCTGGGGCACCCTGGGCATCATCTATAACACCACCATGGTGGACGGCCCCATCACCAGTTGGGACGCCATGTTCGACACCGGGTACGCCGACCAGGTGCTGATGATCAACAACTCCCGGGACGCGCTGGGCATTGCCCTGATGGACCTGGGCTATTCCGTGAACACCGACAGCGCCGACGAGCTCCAGGCCGCCTTTGACCGTCTTGCCGCCGCTAAGGCCGACGGCGTGTATCAGGCCTTTGTCATGGATGAGGTCTTTGACAAGATGGAGTCCGGCGAGGCTGCCATCGCCGCTTACTACGCCGGCGACTACCTCTCCATGCGGGAGAACAACCCCGATCTGGCCTACGCGGTGCCCGAGGAGGGCTCCAACTGGTTCGTGGACGCCATGTGCGTGCTCAAGGACGCCGAGAACAAGGATGAGGCAGAGGAGTGGATCAACTTCATCTCCTCCACCGACGCCTCCCTGAAGAACATGGACTATATCTGGTACGCCTCCCCCAACCGTGAGGCTCTGGAGCAGTACCCCGCCTACTATGAGGAGACCTATGGTGAGCCTCTGGACGAGGAGCTCTACGAGATCATGGCGGCCCCCCAGTACGTGCTGGACAAGTGCGAGGCCTACCTGGTCCGCCCCGCAGAGACCCGCACTCTTTATAATGACCTCTGGACCCAGCTGAGCATCTGATCCCCCAGACGGGCGGCCCGACCGGGCCGCCCGTTTTCTGTCCCCCGGGCAGCGCCCCTTCTTTTTCTTGCAAAGCGTCGAAAAAGCGTGTACACTGATTTTAAGTATTTCGTATTGGAGTGTGATCCCCCATGTCTATTCAAGCGGGTATGAAGGGCCGGGCCGACGCCACGGTCTCCCCCGCCAATACCGCCTCCGCCGTGGGCAGCGGTCTGCTGCCCGTGTTCGCCACCCCGTCCATGATCGCTCTGATGGAGAACGCCGCCGTCAATGCCGTCCAGCCCGCGCTGGAGGAGGGCCAGGGCACGGTGGGCACCCATATGGACGTGAGCCATGACGCCGCCACCCCCGTGGGCATGGCGGTGTACGCCGAGGCCGAGCTCACCGCCGTGGACGGCCGGAAGCTCATCTTCGCCGTCCGCGCCTTCGACCAGGCCGGCCCCATCGGCGGCGGCGTCCATGAGCGCTTTATCATCACCAATGACCGCTTTCTGGCCAAGGCGCACAAGCGCGGGGAGGTGTGACCCATGTCTATTGAGAAATGCCGTGCCTATTTCCGCTCTCTGGGCCGGGAGGACAACATACTGGAGTTCGATGTGTCCAGTGCCACGGTGGAGCTGGCCGCCCAGGCCGTGGGTGTGGAGCCCGCCCGCATCGCCAAGACCCTCTCCTTCCTGGTGGAGGATGCCTGCGTCCTCATCGTGGCCGCGGGAGATGCCAAGATCGACAACAGCAAGTTCAAGGCCCAGTTCCACACCAAGGCCAAGATGCTCACCCCCGACCAGGTGCTGGAGTTCACCGGCCACGCAGTGGGCGGTGTGTGTCCCTTCGCTCTGGAGCATCCGGAGCGGGTGACCACCTATCTGGATGTCTCCCTCCGCCGGTTCGAGGCGGTCTATCCCGCCGCCGGCAGCTCCAATTCGGCCATCCGGCTCACCTGTGATGAACTCTCGGAGTACGCCCGCAGCGCCGGCTGGATTGACGTATGTAAAAACTGGAACTGACTCTGTCCGGACAGGTGCTGTTTTTTGTGCTTCGGACGGGTATCCTGCATTACAGAAAGGACGTGTTTTCGTCATGGTGGAGACTCTGAAAAACCTGAAGCTGAACTTTATCCTGGCCTCAGTGCTCTACGTGCTCCTGGGTCTGGTCCTGCTCATCCGGCCGGGAGCCAGCGGCATCCTGCTCTGCCGCCTGTTGGGCGGCACCCTGCTGCTCTACGGCCTGTTCACCATTCTGGGCTTCCTGATCCGGGACCGGTCCGGCGCCTTCCGGCTGGAGCTGCTCTTCGGCATCGTGGCCGCCGCGGTGGGCGCCTTTTTCCTCATCTGGCCCATGGCGGTGCTCTCCATTCTCCCTGTTATCATGGGCATCTACGTGGTGGTGGACAGCCTGGTGGCCCTGCAGCGGGCCGTGGAGCTCCACCGGCTGGAATACCCCCGCTGGTGGATCTCCCTGCTCCTGTCCCTGGTGGGCGTGGCCCTGGGCGTGCTGCTCCTCACCCGTCCCTTCTCGGCGGCGGAGGCCGTGTTCATGCTCATCGGCGGGGTATTCCTCTACCTGGGCTGCTCCGATCTCTGGTCCCTCTATAAGGTCTCCCGCCTGACCCGGGAACTGCGCAAGCGCGCCCCCATTGACGTGGATCCCATCGACATCGACTGATCTTCTGCAGAAAGAAGGATGGCTATGACGCCTTTTGATCCGGACGCACAGTTCGATCTGGCGCTCCGCTCCCTGCTGGGCATCGGCGCCCCCATGGATAAGGCTCTGGCTCTGGACCGCTTCCTGGCGGCGGCGGAGCAGGGACATGATATGGCCCGTATCGGAGCTGCCCGGATGCTTTTTCAGGGGGACGGCGTGCCCGCCGACCTGGACCGGGCCTCCTCCCTGCTGGAAGCGGCCTCCCATCAGAACGCCAAGCGGGCCCGGGCTTTGACCGCTTCCTACAACGCCGCCGTCAAGTCCCTGCGGAAGGAAGCGGGACTGGAGCCGGAGGAGGATGAGGAGGACGGCCCCGTGCTGGACCTGAACGAGGACCCGGCCGATTGGGAGACCGAGCCCCCCATCCTGGTCTCCCGCTCCGAGGTGGCACTGGCCAAGGCCCTTTCCTGCCGGGAAGGGGGCGACCGCCCCGGCGCCCTGGAGTGGGCCCGGAAAGCCGCCGATTGGGGCAGTGAAGAGGCCGGCGCCCTGGTCAGAGAGTTGGAATCCGTACAATAATGTCTCCTGAATAAACCCCAAAGCGGTTTGTTCGCCCGGCAAGGGCCGCGTAATTTCACAAAAATAGCTGAGTTTATCTGTTTTGTGAAATTCAGAATAACACAAGGCACAAAAACCAGCGCCCGGCCCTCATGGGTCGGGCGCTGGCCTGCGTTCAGGAGACATCCCGGGCGGCAAACGCCCCGGCGGTGATGGCCTCCGCTTCCCGGTGCATCCGGACATACGCTTCGTCCAGTCCGGAGAGGTCCTCCGGCAGCGGATCGATGTGGAGATAGACCAGCCGCTCTCCCGCCATGCCCAGCACCGTGATGCGCAGCCCGGCGGCGGCATACATCCCGTCCAGGTCCTTATCGCCGTACACCTCGTCAAAGGCGGCCCGGGTGGTGACGCATACCGACATCAGGTATCCCGCCGTCGGGTCGTCCGCCTGCTTGGCAGCTTTTTGATAAATATCAACTGTGTATCCGTTTTCTTCCGCCTCATACGCTCCCGCCCAGCTCTCCGGCAGGCGGAGGGTAAAGCCGTAAGTTTCGCTGACATAGAGGGTATCGCCCAGGAGGAAAGACAGCAGGTCCACTGTCCGGCTCTTCTTCCCGAGAGTGATCTCCATGCTCAGCTCCGTGATGTCCTCCACCGGGTCCTCCAGCGTGAACTCATATGCCTCGCCCGGCTGCCAGTCGGTGGTATCCATATAGTGGGTGCTGACCCCTCCCAGCCCTTCCCTCTCACTGCGCCCGGCGATATGGAGGCGCCAGGGCTGCGAGGGGGTCTCCACGTCCGGGATCACAAAGGAAATGCTCCCCCGCTCCCGGTCCCAGGTAATGCTGGAGGCGAGGCGGTCCATGGCCTCCTCCTCCGTTACCCGGGCCCGTCCGCTCCGGCAGGCCACCAGCCCTCCCGCCATCATCGCCGCCAGCAGGACCACAGCCACCAGGGGGACACATTTTTTCTTCCGGGCGAAGAGATTTTTCAGCCGGTCTGCCATCTGCCGCCGGCTGCCCCCGAACCGGGTGGACGCCGCAGGGCTTATTTGCCGCTCCGTGGTCCGGAGCAGTACCTCCCCATAGGCCCGGCGGTAGGCGGGAGAACGCCCCGCCACCACCTGCTCATCACAGCACAGCTCCAGATTCTGCCCGGCAGCCCGGTACATCCACCAGACCAGGGGGTTGAACCAGTGCAGGTCGGCGGCCGCCAGCAGCAGCAGTTTATAGGCCACGTCGTGCCGCTTCAGATGGTACAGCTCATGGCGCAGCATGACCTCCCGCTCCCCGGCAGCGAAGGGCCGCGCCGGCAGCAGCAGCACCGGACGGAACAGCCCCAGGACCATGGGGCTGCGGATCTCCCCGGTGACCCGGACAGGCAGGGACCGTTTTACCCCCAGCTCCCCGCGCACCCGTTCCAGCGTCTCCTCCCACGCCCCGTCCGCCGGGACCGCCCGCCGAAGCAGTGAGGCTCTGGCCAGGAGATAGACCGTCCCCTGGGCCAGCGACAGGCAGGCCGCTGCGCACAGCCAGGCCCAGGCCAGGATGGCGGTCACAGAGACCGTCCGTGCCGCCGGGGCGGACGGCGGGGCGGCGTGCTCCCGCGGCGCAGCTGCGCCCGCTCCCTCCACCGGTTCTGTCAGCGGCTCCGCCGCCTGACGTGGGATCCGGGGCAGCTCCACCTGATAGGCCGGCGCTTCCAACATCACAGCGGGACGGGCAGCCGGCAGCTGGATGGGCAGGACCAGCCTCAGTGCCAGCAGCAGCCACACAAAATAGAGGGTGCGGGCGGTATAGCGGCTCTGGAGCCGCCCCGCGCAGAGCAGCAGCGGCAGCAGCAGTACGGAACAGGCCAGCGACAGCCCCACAACCCGCAGAAACAGCCCCTCCATGTCACTCCTCCTCTCTCCGCTCCAGCTCGTCCAGATAGGCCCGCAGCTCCTCCACCTCCCGCCGGTCCAGTCCGTCTCCGTCATAGAGGGCGGCAGCAAAGCGGCGCAGCGATCCGTCGTAGAGCCTGCGCAGGAGCTGTTTTCCCTCCTGGCTCTCGTACCGGGCCCGGCTGATCAGCGGCGTATACCGGTTGACCTTGCCCGCCTTTTCGCACTTGAGATAGCCCTTCTCCTCCAGACGCTTGAGGTAGCTGTGGAGGGCGCTGGCCGAGAGCGGACGCTCCATCCGTTCCAGGATGGCCGGCGCGGTGGCCTCCTCCCCCAGCGCCCAGACCGCCAGCATAATGTCCAGCTCCGAGTCGGGCAGGTGCACGTCTCCCTTCATACTTTTTCCCCCTTTATATCTGCATTTGCAGAATTTCTCTTCATCCCTATTTTACGTTCTCCCAGAGCATCTGTCAATCATTTTTCTGCAAATGCAGAAAAAGAGGATAAAAAAGAGGCCGCCTCTCTGCGGTCTCTCAGTATTTGAACTCTGCCGGGTCCAGGGTAATGATCTCCAATCCCTGTTTCATCGCGTAGGCCAGAGTATACATGGTGCCCCCCAGCATCCCGTCGTACACGGCGATGAGCCGTGAGGACCGGTCCACCATATAGCGGTTGCGCCGGAGCATGCAGCCCCGGTCATAGCTCCGCTGTACCATAGTCTCAAAATCACAGTGGCCCACCAGATCGAAATAACGCGCCCGGTCCCGCTCCCGCCAGCGGGCGGCCTGCTCCTCGCAGGGGATGGCGGCCTCCACTGTGACACCGCTCCGCCGGTCCCGCAGAGCAAAGGCGGCCTCGCAGAAATAAAAGTCCGCCCCCTGGGCCATACCGCAGATAAAGTGGCGGTAGCCCGCCCGGTAGGCCTCCTCCAGCTCCCGGCCGATCCGGACTTTCAGCGCCAGACAGCGGGGATCCTCCTCGTTGTCCCGCCAGGGCAGCTTCTCCGGCCGGTGGCCGGTAAAGCAGCAGGTATTGTCCCGGTTCAAGTGCCTCGCCCCCCTTTCGCATTCCCGTTTTTTACGGCCGATGCGACCGTCCTTATTGTAGTATATCCCGGCACATAAGTCAACGATATATCGAACATTTGTTTTTTCAAGAAGTCATATTAAGGGTTGCATTTTTCCGAAAGCCTGCTATAATAGGTTCAGAACAACTGAATGAAATGTCTTCAGGGCAGGGTGAAAATCCCGATCGGCGGTAAAGTCCGCGAGCTGCTTTTGGGCGGCCGACCCGGTGGAACTCCGGGACCGACAGTGACGCGTGATACATGTGCGCGAAGTCTGGATGAAAGAAGATGTGTCAACCGGGAGCGTTTTTCCGCTCCATGCACGCACCTCCGATTTGTGTTTGACACCTGAAAGACATGGGCTTTCAGGTGTTACTTGCAAAAAGGAGTGTTTTTTATGTCCAATCCCAATGCCGCCGTCCAGTCCGGCCACGCCCACACCCGCCTTCGGGTGCGCGCCCTCACCATCAGCGCCATGCTCTCTGCCATCGCCTTCGTCCTGATGTTCCTGGAGTTTTCGGTGCCCTTGATGCCCCCCTTTATCAAGATGGACATCTCCGAGCTTCCCGCCCTGCTGGCATCCTTCGCCCTGGGCCCGGTTTACGGTCTGATGGTCTGCTTGGTAAAGAACCTGATCCACCTGCTGGTCTCTAACACCGGCGGCGCCGGTGAGCTGTGCAATTTCCTGCTGGGCGCCACCTTTGTGGTGCCCGCCGGAATGATCTACCAGAAGATGAAGTCCCGCAGGGGCGCCCTCATCGGCGTACTGCTGGGTGCGGTCATCATGGCCGTGCTGTCGGTGCCCCTCAACTACTATATCTCCTACCCCGTCTATGCCAATTTTATGCCCATCGACGCCATTCTGGAGATGTACCGGGCCATCCGCCCCTCGGCCAACGGCCTGCTGGAGTGCCTGATCACCTTCAACGCCCCCTTCACTCTGGTCAAGGGCCTGCTGGATGCGGTGCTCTGCTTCCTCATCTACAAGCCCCTCTCTCCCCTGCTGCACAAGGGGCTGTAAGACGTTTTGTCTCCCGCCGTTCCTCTGTGGGCGGCGGGAGTTTGTTTCCTGCGCAGGCAGAAAAGGACCTCCATCCCATGGATGGAGGTCCTTTCCCGTTTTTATCGCACGTCAGTATCAGAACAGGCCGGAGATCACGCCGTTCTCATCGATATCGATCTTCTCGGCGGAGGGTACCTTGGGCAGGCCCGGCATGGTCATGATATCGCCGGTGAGGGCGACGATAAAGCCGGCGCCGGCGGAGACCTTCAGGTTCCGGACCGTGATGCGGAAGCCCCTGGGGGCGCCCAGCAGAGCCTGGTTATCGGAGAAGGAGTACTGGGTCTTGGCCATGCAGATGGGCAGATTGCCGTAGCCCAGGTCGGTGAGCTGCTTGAGCTGCTTTCTGGCGCCGGGGGTCAGGTCCACGCCGTCGGCCCGGTAGATCTTGGTGGCGATGGCATTGAGCTTGGCCTCGATGGAGTCGTCCACATCATAGCAGAACCGGAAGTCATTGGGCTGCTCGCACAGGCGGATGACCTCCTCGGCCAGGGCCTTGCCGCCCTCGCCGCCCTTGGCCCACACCTCGGACAGGGCCACGTTGACGCCCAGCTCCCTGCACTTGTCCTCCACCAGCTTGAGCTCGGCGGCGGTGTCGGTGGGGACTGCGTTGATGGCCACCACGCAGGGCAGGCCAAAGACCTTGGTCACGTTCTCCACGTGCTGCAGCAGGTTGGGCAGGCCCTTCTCCAGGGCCTCCAGGTTCTCGTTGTTCAGATCGGCCTTGGCCACACCGCCGTGGTGCTTCAGGGCGCGGACGGTGGCTACGATAACCACGGCGCTGGGAGCAAATCCGGCGGCGCGGCACTTGATGTCCAGGAACTTCTCCGCGCCCAGGTCGGCGCCGAAGCCGGCCTCGGTCACCACATAGTCGCCCAGCTTCATACCGGTGTCGGTGGCCATGATGGAGTTGCAGCCGTGGGCGATGTTGGCGAAGGGGCCGCCGTGGATGAGGGCAGGGGTGTGCTCCAGGGTCTGGACCAGGTTGGGCTTGATGGCGTCCTTGAGCAGGGCGGCCATGGCGCCCTCAGCCTTCAGGTCATGGGCGGTGACGGGCTTGTCATCCCGGGTGTAGGCCACCACCATCCGGGCCAGGCGCTCCTTCAGGTCGGTA
>JALEZN010000012.1 GCA_022772585.1 Clostridiales bacterium | reverse complement strand
CGAAACGGTGATATAGTCCTCAATACGCTTATTACGGAATTTATCGCCCTCTGCGTCAAACACCACATGACGGGAAAAGTGCCTGAATCTAAGGATTTCTACAAGGTTTCTTTTTGTAGCAACACTATTGTCTCGACGTGGGCGGTCCGGGGAAACATATCCACGGCCACGGCCTTCCTGGCGGCGTAGCCCTTCCCGGCGAAGCGGGCCAGGTCCCGGGCCAGAGTGGCCGGGTCGCAGGAGACGTAGACCACCCGCTCCGGGCCCATGGCGGCCACGGTGGAGATCACGTCCTCGCTCAGTCCCTTGCGGGGCGGGTCCACGCATACCACGTCGGGCCGCAGCCCCTCTGCGGAGAGCCGGCGGGCGGCCTCACCCGCGTCGCCGCAGAGGAAGCGGGCGTTGGTGATACCGTTGCGCGCGGCGTTGCGCCGGGCGTCCTCCACGGCCTCGGGCACCACCTCGGCGCCGATGACCTGCCCGGCGGAGGAAGCCATGGTCAGGCCGATGGTGCCGATGCCGCAGTAGAGGTCCAGCACCGTCTCCCCGCCGGTGAGGCCGGCAAACTCCGCCGCCTTGCGGTAGAGGACCTCAGTCTGGTCGGGGTTGACCTGATAGAAGGAGGGCACCGACAGCCGGAAGGTCAGGCCGCACAGGGTGTCGTCCAGATCGTCCCGGCCCCAGAGGGTGCGGTAGGAATCCCCCAGGATCACGTTGTTCTTTTTTTCATTGACGCCCAGCACCACGCCGGTGAGGCCGCGCTCGGCCGAGCGGAGGGCGGAGACCAGCTCCTCCTCGTGGGGGACCCCTTTGCCGTTGACCAGCAGGCAGAAGAGGGACTCCCCCTTCCGGTTGGTGCGGACGTACACGTGGCGCACCAGTCCCCTGCCGGAGCGCTCCTCATAAGCGGGGATGTGATACTCCTCCATCCAGGCTTTGGCGGCGGCGCGGAGCCTGGCGGCGGCAGGGCTCTGGAGCAGGCAGTCCTCCACGTCGGTGACCGAGTGGGTGCCTGCCCGGTAGAACCCGACCCTGGGGCCGGGGGAGACGGGGAACTGGGCCTTGTTGCGGTAGCGCTCGGGCCGCTCTGCGCCCAGGATCTCGGTCACGGACAGGTCCAGCCCGCCGATACGGCGGATGGCGTCCTCCACCCGCTGCCGCTTGGCCTCCAGCTCCTCGGCGTAGGACATATGGCGCAGGCGGCAGCCGCCGCACCGGCCGAAGTAGGGACAGTCGGGGGTGACGCGGCGGGGCGATGGCTCCTCGACCCGGACCACGTGGCCCCAGATGGCGGAGCGGCCTACTTTATCCAGGTGGACCGTACATGTTTCGCCCCGGAGGCCGCCGGACACAAAGACCACCGCGCCGTGGAGCCGGGCGACGCCGTCGCCGTCGCTGGAATAACCCTCGATGAAGAGGGAATGTTCAGTGTGTTCTAAGACGCGATCCATTCCACCAGATACTCCTTCAGTGCAGAATAGGGGACGGGGAGCTCCACCGGGCTGTTGCCGGCGCCCAGTTCACCGGGCTGATACCAGAACACGAAGCCCTCCCCGGTCAGATAGAAGTGCTCCGGCTGGAAAGAGGCCTGGATGTCGGCCCTGGATACGCCCTGGGCGAGGAGCTGGGCCGCCGCATCCGAGCGGAGCACAGCCTCCCTGGCGGCGTCGGCGGCGGCGAGAGAATCGGTAAAACAGTCGGTAAAGGTGAGCCTGTGTCCGTCGGTCAGGTCAAAAAGCTCGGCCATGCGGAACACGCTGGGGTGGGCCGCCCCCACGGAGTTGACGTAAAACTGTCTCGTGAAGCAGATGGCCCGCTCCGACTGGCAGCTGGTCTCAAAGGTCATCTCCTCCGCGGTGGCCTGGAAGGGAAGGCCGGAAAGGGTGGAGACCTCGTAATCGCCCCTGGCGCTCTCGGCCCGCTCGCCGGCGGCAGCGAGGAGCTCGGCTCCCTCGCCGGAATAGTAGTCCGAGATGGCGGCGAGCGCGGGATGAAGGTCCCGATTCTCAAAATCGGGCAGCGTATAGCTGACGGTGAGCACCACGGTGCCGTCCTCCGCGGTATAGCTCTGGGCGAAGAGCTGGCTGGAGAGGACGGGCTCCGCCGGTTCGGTGACCGGCGTGGGGGTGGGCACGGGCGTGGGCGTGGGTGCAGGTGTGACCGCGGGCGCGGGCGTGGGGGAGGCGGTGGGCTGAGCGGGGGCCGGAGCGCAGGCGGAGAGCGCCATGATGCAGAAGGCGGTCAGAGCTGCGGAAAAATACCGTTTCATATAAACTCCTTTGCGTGGACGGATAGTTGTTTTTCCTATTGTATCATTGAAAAACAGCGGCGTAAATACAGGAACGTCAGTATTTGAGCACCAGGGTGCCGCCGCATTTGCAGCGGTACCGCTCCGGATGCAGGGTCAGATTGGAGGCTTTGGTCCGGGGGAATTCCCGCCCGCACTTTTGGCAGACCACCAGGTGGCGCACCGGCCTGAGGTCGGCCACCCCCAGATCCTCGGGCCGTGAGGTGCGGGAGATGTGGTAGCCGAAGGCCGCGTTCATGCGCGCGGCGTACGCCCGCCAGCGCTGGCCGTGGTCCTGGCAGCCGGGACAGGTATGAAGCACCTCGTGGGCCAGCGTCTCCCGGCAGGATTGCTCGGGTGCGTCCAGCAGCCGGTGGGTGAGCTGGATCTGGAAGGAGCCGCCCCGGCGGACACAGCAGCCGAAGCGGGTCAGGGCCCGGGTGTTGACCACCACATGGGGGGCGATGGCGGAGGACACCGGGATGCCCAAGCTCCGGGCCTGAGCCAGCACCGCCCGGAGCAGAGCGTCAAAATCGTTCAAGAAGATCACTCCTGTCAGGGAAAAGAATCCATTATATTTTAACACAAAACGGAGGGATCGGATGAGAAAAATGGCGGAAGGGAGGCCCGCCGTCCCATTGACACCGGGTGTGGAGGCGGATATACTGAGATACACAGATCAGGCACCGGGACACCCACCGGGCCGGACGTACACGAACGGAGGGAAGGATATGAAGCGGATCCTGTGTTTTGGCGATTCCAACACCTGGGGCTTTAACGGCGCCCAGGGCGGCCTGCGGTTTCCTGAGGAGGTCCGTTGGACCGGCCGGCTCTCCCGGCTCATGGGGGAGGATGTACGGATCATCGAGGAGGGCATGAACGGGCGTACCCTTTCTTCCTTTGACGATATGCGCCCCGGCGCCGAGGCCATGGAGTACCTTCTGCCCTGCCTGGCCTCCCACCTGCCTCTGGACGCGGTGGTGTTCATGCTGGGGACCAACGAGTGCAAGCCCCGCTTCGGCCGGACGGCGGCGGAGATCACCGCTGACATGGGCGAGCTTGCTGACCGGGCCATAGCCTATCTGGCCCGGGGGCTCCACGGCCAGCGGCCGGACCCGGTCATTCTGCTGGTGGCCCCCAAGCCGCTGGCGGAGCGGGCGGCGGAGGACGCCGCGTTCGATATGGGCTCGGTAGAGATGTCCCGGCAGCTGGCGGAGGGCTACCGCGCCCTGGCGGAGGAGCGGGGGCTCCTGTTCCTGGACGCCGGTGCAGCGGCAGAGGAGCTGGGACCGGACGGCTGCCACCTGAGCGAAAACGGACACCGTACCCTGGCTGAAGCGGTGGCCGCCCTGCTGGGGCCTGCGCTGGACCGGCAGGGGTAAGAAAGACAAAACGAAAAAGCCGTCCCGTGGACAGTTCCGCGGGACGGCTTTTTGTAGCGGGATATGGGCCCCTCAGCCCGCCTGATCCAGAGGCTGGGCCTGAAGGGCGGGACCGTGGCCTGAGATGCCGTAGAAGGCGTACTCGCCCGCATCCAGGCCCGACCCGGCCAGAATGGAACGGGCCTGCTCCAGATGCTCGGGCGCGAACCGGACCGAAATGCCGCACCCCCGGGAGATCTCCCGCAGGACGGGCATGATCTGGAAGGGAAGCTGCCCCTTCAGATCTTTCTGGGCCTGGATGGCGCCGTTGGTGGAGGAAAAGGTGATGACGCAGTAATCCATGCTTATTACAGGGTGATGACCTTGGAGGCGGCCTGCATCTGGGAGAGGATATCGTACATATTGCTGACGGTGCCCGCGCCCAGCCGGTCGGCAATGCCGTAGAAGTTGAGGCAGGTGCCGCACACCAGAACCTCCACACCCTTTTCCATCAGTACCTTCAGGTGCTCCACCACCTGCTCGTCGCCGGCGGGCAGCTTGACGCCGGCGTTCATAAAGAGGATGGAGCGGGGCAGGTCGTCGGACTGGGCCAGGGTGTAGAAGAACATGCGCATCAGGTTGGTGCCCAGCTCCCGGTCGCCGGAGCCGATGATATCCCGGCCCACAAACACGGCATAGCCGGCGCCGGCAGGAGCGGCGGGAGCCGCGGCAGGGGCCTCACAGGGGGCCTGGCCGTTTTTGGTAAAGGACAGCGAATATACGCCGTTATCCTCGGTGACGGCGGCGTCGTAGCCCTGGTTCCCGGCCAGACGCTGGAGGTTGCCCACGGCGGTGGTATTGTCTACGAGAACGGTAAAGCTCTCCTCGCCGGCGGTAATGGCCTCTTTGGCCATGATGACGGGCATGGGACAGGCCTTGCCCTTGGCATCAATGATACGGGACATACTGAAATCGCCCTCATTTCTATCCATATGGAGTGGATTTTGCACATATGATTATAGAATCGCCGCATCATGCTGTCAATCACACAAAAGGGGCGGGAAAATCATCCGGGCCGCTTTTTTAAAGCAAAAAGAGGGGAGAAAACGGCTTTTTACCGGAAAAACTGCATTGCCGGACTTTTATAATAGTATTCTATATATAGCGTGATATATTATAGATAAAAGCACAGAAATACACCGGCACATGGGAGATGGGCCGGCATGTGGGAAAATGATTGGTAGGACACGAATTTTCTTGACAGCGGAGCCCCTTGGCTCTAAAATAGATTCGGTGTAATATTTTGAAAAACCAGAGGGGAAGTTTTTCAATTTTTGTACGGAATCGCCAAAATGAGGCGGCCCGTCAACACATCATAATGGCTAAAACAACAAAATAGCAGAAAAATGGAGGTGTGTTTGAACTTTGATGCAGACTGTCATTGCCTGTGTGATCACGGCTGTGATCACACTTGCTATAGGATTTCCGCTGGGTATCCAGTGGCGCAGGAAGGTGGCCGAGAAGGAAATCTCCAGCGCCGAGGATGAGGCCAAGCGGATCATCAACGAGGCCATCAAGAGCGCCGAGAGCAAAAAGCGCGAGGCTCTGGTAGAGGCCAAGGAGGAGATCCTCCAGGCCCGCAACGAGCACGAGCGCGAGGTCAAGGAACGCCGGGCCGACCTGCAGAAGCAGGAGCGCCGGCTCCAGCAGAAGGAAGAGACGCTGGACCGCAAGACCGAAAACATGGAGAAAAAGGAAGAAACGCTGCAGAACAAGATCGCCGAGGTGGACCATATCCGGGAGGAAGTGACCACCGTCAAGAAGACCCAGATGGAGGTCCTGGAGCGTCTCTCCGGCCTGACTGCCGAAGAGGCCAAGGCCTATCTGCTCCACCAGATCGAGGATGACGTGACCCACGAGGCCGCCATGAAGGTCAAGGAGATCGAGAACCGCTACAAAGAAGAAGCCGATACCAAGGCGAAGGAGATTCTCTCCCTCGCCATCCAGCGCTGCGCTGCCGACCACGTGGCGGAAGCCACCGTCTCCGTGGTCCCCCTGCCCAATGACGAGATGAAGGGCCGTATCATCGGCCGCGAGGGCCGCAATATCCGGACGCTGGAGACGCTGACCGGCGCTGACCTGATCATCGACGATACCCCCGAGGCCATCACCGTCTCCTGCTTCGAGCCGGTCCGCCGCGAGGTGGCCCGTCTGGCGCTGGAGAAGCTCATTGCCGATGGCCGTATCCATCCCACCCACATCGAGGAGATGGTGGAGAAGGCCCGCCGGGAGGTGGACGCCGTCATCAAGTCCGAGGGCGAGCGGGTCACCTTTGAGGCTGGTGTCCGGGGGCTCCATCCGGAGCTCGTGAAGATGCTGGGCCGCCTCCACTACCGCACGAGCTACGGCCAGAACGTGCTGCAGCATTCTCTCGAGGTCAGCCGCATCGCCGGCATGATGGCCGCCGAGCTGGGCGCCGACGTGCAGGCCGCGAAGCGGGCCGGTCTCCTCCACGACCTGGGCAAGGCCGTGGACCACGAGATGGACGGCACCCACGTGGCCCTGGGCGTGGAGTTCGCCCGGAAGTACAAGGAGAAGGAAGACATCATCCACGCCATCGAGGCCCACCACAACGATGTGGAGCCCCGGACCGTGGTGGCCTGCCTTGTCCAGGCGGCCGACGCCATCTCCGCCGCCCGTCCCGGCGCCCGCCGCGAGAACCTGGAGAACTACATCAAGCGGCTGGAGCAGCTGGAGAGCATCTCCATGTCCTTCCCCGGCGTGGAGAAGGCCTACGCCATCCAGGCCGGCCGCGAGGTCCGGGTGATGGTGAAGCCCGACCAGGTCAGCGAGGACCAGATGGTGCTCCTGGCTCGGGATCTCGCCAAGAAGATCGAGGAAGAGATGGAGTATCCCGGCCAGATCAAGGTGCATCTCCTGCGGGAGACCACGGCGGTGGAATACGCCAAGTAACTTTCCTGACGAAAAATACGGAACGGAATCGAAAACCACCCTTCGGCGCGGGCCGGAGGGTGGTTTTTTCATGGGATGGGGAGTGTTGCTGGGGGCAAGGGGGGAAAAGCGGGAGCGAGGCTCCCGCTTTTCTCACGTTTCCAGGATGTGATAGCCGAGGGACTGAAGCTCCCGCTCGATGTCGTCCACGTGCTGGCGGTTGCGGGTCTCCAGGACCATGGTGACGACGCAGGCGCCGATGTCGGAGTGCTTATCCTCCCGGGCGTGGTTGACGCGGAGGATGTTGGCCCCGGTCTGGGAGATGGTCCGCAGGAGCTGGACGAGACTGCCGGGCTTGTCGGCGATCTTCACGGTGAACTCCGTGATGCGGCCAGTCTTGGAGAGGCCCTTGGTGATGATGCGGGAGAGGGTGGTGACATCCACGTTGCCGCCGGAGACCACGCAGACGGTGTTTTTCCCCACCAGGTCTACTTTCCCGAACATGACGGCGGCCACGCTGACGGCCCCGGCCCCCTCCGCCACGGTCTTCTGATCCTCCAGCAGGGCCAGGATGGCGGCGGCGATCTCATCGTCCCGGACGGTGACGATGTCATCCACATACCGCTGGCAGAGGGCGAAAGTCAGGTCGCCGGGCCGCTTGACGGCGATGCCGTCCGCGATGGTGGCGACGGAGGGCAGGGTCAGGACCTCCCCGGCCTGGCGGGAGGTATACATGGACGCCGCCCCGGCGGCCTGGACGCCGATGACCCGGCACTCCGGCTTCAGGTACTTGATGGCGTAGGCCACGCCGCTGATGAGCCCGCCGCCGCCGATGGGCACCACCACCTGGTCCGCCTCCGGCAGCTGCTCCAGGATCTCCAGGCCGATGGTGCCCTGGCCCGCCATGACGTAGGGGTCGTTGAAGGGGTGGGCGAAGGTGTAGCCCTCCTGGGCGGCGAGACGGTCCGCCTCCGCCGCGGCGTCGTCGTAAGTACCGGGGACCAGGACGACCTTAGCGCCGTAGTTCTTGGTGGCCTCCACCTTGCTGATGGGGGCCCCGGCGGGCATACAGATGACGGAGCGGATGCCGAGCCGGGCGGCGGAGAGGGCCACGCCCTGGGCGTGGTTGCCGGCGCTGCAGGCGATGACGCCCCGGGCCCGCTCCTCCTCCGTCAGGGAGCGGAGCTTGTTGTAGGCGCCCCGGAGCTTGAAGGCACCGGTGAGCTGCAGGTTCTCCGCCTTCATGTAGACGCCGCGGCCCAGGGTCTTGGCGCCGGTCAGGGGCGTCACCCGGGCCACGCCCCGCAGCCGCTCCTGGGCCTCCCGGATCATTTCCATGGTCAGCATAGGTCCCTCCTGTGTGACAGATAAATGTCCTTGAACAAAGGACATAATCTGAGATTCTGTTCACGATGATTGTACAACGGGGCGGGGGAAATTGCAAGGGGAAGCTGGGGGGAAGGAAAAGGGAGGAGCCGCTGGGCGGCTCCTCCCGGGGGAAGTGGGGGAAAATTACTGGGCGTCCACGCCGTGGTCGGCAAAGGCACGCAGCAGGCTCTCCATGTCGTTGGGGCAGGAGATGGGGGCCCCGGCTGCCTTGATGGCGTTCTCCACGTCCTTGAGGCCGTTGCCGGAGATCATGGTGACCACGGTGTCGTCCTTGCCCAGGACGCCCATCTCGCAGAGCTTCTTGACGCCGGCGGTGCCGGTGACGCCGGCGGGCTCGCCGAAGAGGCCGCAGACGCTGCCGAGGAGCTTCTGGGCGGCCATGATCTCGGCGTCGGAGACGTTCACCACGAGACCGTTGGACTCCTCAATGGCCTGGAGGGCCTTGTCGGGGTTCCGGGGCACGCCCACGGCGATGGAGTCCGCCAGGGTGTTCTCCTCCATGGGGTGCCAGGGGGCCTTCTCCTCGATGGCCCGGTTCAGGGGGCAGCAGCCCTCCGCCTGGCAGGAGATGAGCCGGGGGAGCTTATCGATGAAGCCGATGGCGTAGAGGTCCTTGAGGCCCTTCCAGACGCCGCCGATGGTGCAGCCGTCGCCCACGGCCACGGCGATGTAGTCCGGGGCCTTCCACTGGAGCTGCTCGCAGATCTCAAGGGACACGGTCTTCTTGCCCTCGGAGAGGTAGGGGTTCACGGCGGCGTTGCGGTTGTACCAGCCCCAGCGGTCGATGGCCTTGCTGGAGAGCTCGAAGGTCTCCTCA
>JALEZN010000017.1 GCA_022772585.1 Clostridiales bacterium | reverse complement strand
CATTACGAGAGGACTGAGTGACATGAGCGCATCCAGAGAAAAGAAGCAGCGCCAGAACGCTCCCGATCAGGGACTGACGCAGAAGCAGATCAAGGAGCGCAAGGAGGCTGCGATCCAGAAGCGTAATCACACCATCTACGCGGTGGTGGGCGTTGTGGCGGCTGTCCTTGTGGCCGCGCTGCTGATCTGGGATGCTGGTTTCATCCAGCGCGGCGCCACCGCCATGACGGTGAACGGCCGCAACTATTCCGCCGCCGAGGTGTCCTACTATTATGGACAGGCCCGCCAGCAGTACAGCATGTATCTGCAGATGATGGGCTACGACTCCAGCAAGTCGGACCGGGAGCAGATTTTTGACGAGACCAACGAGCAGAGCTATTTCGATTTCTTCATGGAGGGCGCCAAGAGCAGCATGATCCAGATCACCGCTCTGGCGGATGCCGCCCGGGAGGCCGGTGAGACCCTGACCGACGAGAGCAAGGCCTCTGTGGACGAAGCGATGGAAACCTATAAGAGCCAGGCCGCCCAGTACGGCTATCCCATGAAGGCTTTCCTCAAGGCCAATTTCGGCAAGTATATGACCGAGAGCGTGCTCCGCTCCTGCCTGGAGGAGACCGCGCTGGCCAACCAGTACTACAGCGAGCATTCCGACAGCCTGACCTATGATGACGCCGCGCTCCAGGGCTATTATGACGAGAACGCTGACAGCCTGGACACCTTCGTGTATGACGTCTGTTTCGTCAACGGCAAGCCCGAGAGCAAGACCGATGACGACGGCAACACCGTGGAGGCTACCGATGAGGAGAAGCAGGCGGCCATGGATACCGCCAAGGAGGCCGCCGACGCCCTGGCCGACGCCGTGAAGGGCGGCGAATCCTTTGATGTTCAGGCCAACCTGACCGTGAACAAGGTGGATGGCTCCACCTACGGCGGCGAGAGCACCAGCGTGGGCAGCTCGGTCCTGTCCGTCTACCGGGATTGGCTCACCGACTCCGCGCGGAAGGAAGGAGACGTCACCGTTATCGAGTCTGAGGGCAGCGGCTACTATGTGGTCCGTTTCGGTCAGCGCTATCTGGACGAGGAGAGCATGGGTTCCGCCGACATTCGCCACATTCTGGTGAAGGCCGAGGTGGCCGAGGGCGCGGACGAGCCCACTGACGAGGCCATGGACGCCGCCAAGGCGAAGGCTCAGAGCATTCTGGACGAGTTCAACGCCGGTGACAAGACCGGCGAGGCCTTCGGCGAGCTGGCCAAGGCCAATTCTGAGGATCCCGGCTCCAAGGACAACGGTGGTCTGTACGAGAATGTGACTCCCAGTACCAGCTTCTTTGCCGATTTCATCAACTGGATCTTTGCGGACGGCCGCCAGGAGGGCGACACCGGCCTGGTGGAGAACACCCAGTCCGGTCAGCAGGGCTGGCACGTGATGTATCTGGACAAGGCCGGTCCTACCCAGTGGAAGTACACCGCCGGGAATGCGCTGCGCAGCGCCGACCTCCAGACCTGGCTGGAGGGCCTGCAGGAGGGCTATGAGGCCACCGAGGGCTCCGGCCTGCGTTACGTGGGCTGAACACATACAGGCGCCTGAAACGGGCGGGGCGGCGCCCCGCCCGTTTTTGTATGGCGCATGGAAGGAGAGACCGATATGGATGAGCAATTTCTGCGTACCGGCATGATGCTGGGGGAGGAGGCCATGGAACGGCTGGCCCGCAGCCATGTGGCGGTGTTCGGCCTTGGCGGCGTGGGAAGCTGGGCGGTGGAGGCCCTGGCCCGTTCCGGGGTGGGCGCGCTGACCCTGGTGGACCACGACGACGTGAGCCTGACCAATCTGAACCGGCAGCTGGGGGCCCTCCATTCCACCCTGGGACAGCCAAAGGCCCAGGCAATGGCTGACCGGGTGAAGGACATCAACCCGGAGTGCCGGGTGACGCCGGTGGCCGCCCGCTATGAGCCCGGGAACCGGGAGGACTTTTTCGCCGTCCGGTATGACTATATCCTGGATGCCATCGATATCGTCTCCTGCAAGCTGGATCTGATCCAGACAGCGCTGGAGCGGGGGGTGCCCATCCTGTCCGCCCTGGGTACAGGGAACAAGCTGGACCCCACTCAGTTCCGCATCACCGACATCTCCAAAACGGAGGGCTGTCCGCTGGCAAGGGTGGTGCGCAAGGAGCTGCGCAATCGGGGCATCCTTCACCACCGGGTGATCTGGTCGCCGGAGCTTCCCGCCAGGACCGACCAGAGCCGGGAGGCCCCGCCCCCGGGCCGCCGGAGCGTTCCGGCCAGTGTGGCCTGGGTGCCCTCCTGCGCCGGGCTGATGATGGCGGGAGACGTGATCCGGACTCTGTCCGGCATGAAATGACTAGCAAGATCCGGATATACTATTACAATATGTTTTGGACAGGAAAGCCGGGCAGCCAGTCCGGCTTTCTTTCCGTCTCTTGCCTAAGCTACAATAAGAGGAGCAACTGGCTAACCACGATAAACTTGGGACTTTAAGCCCGTATTCCAGACTGTTAGCCATCCTCTTGTTGCAGCGTTCGATTTGAGCAGGTTGAGCCATAGAGTTCGTGTCACCCAATAGATTGAATGAAAAGAGATTGTAGAGTCACGTTTCCTCAATATGACATCTATCCCGCAAAATAGCATTGACCGCCGGGCGATATCGCCCGGCGGTCTTGCTCATTTGTTCAGCTTGCACAGCCGGTTTCGCTCGGCGAGAACAAGGCTCGTTTTGCGGCAAAGCTCTGGGATATCCACGCTGCGGTTTTCCGACACAGCGCGCTGGAGCTCGTCGATGTAGCAGCGAAGCTCGTCCTCCGCGTCCTTTATCGCAGCGGAGCTCACGGGATCGCTGAAGCGGAACTCCTCGGCGAGCTTGTCAAGCTCCGGTTTGACGGACGCATCACAGTTGATGGAGAGATTTGCGACCTGCGACTGG
>JALEZN010000134.1 GCA_022772585.1 Clostridiales bacterium | reverse complement strand
AAGAAGGTGCGGCCGTTCTTGTTCTCGGCGATCCACTTGCCGGCGAAGGTGCCGTCCTGAATATCGTTCAGAACAGCCTTCATGTTCTTCTTGGTCTCCTCATAGGGCAGGACACGGGGACCGGAGACATACTCGCCGTACTCGGCGGTATCGGAGATGGAGTAGTTCATGGCAGCCACACCGCCCTTGTTGATCAGGTCGATGATGAGCTTCATCTCGTGGATGCACTCGAAGTAGGCGTTCTCGGGCTCATAGCCGGCCTCCACCAGGGTCTCGAAACCGCACTTCATCAGCTCCACCACGCCGCCGCACAGAACAGCCTGCTCGCCGAACAGGTCGGTCTCGGTCTCGTCGTGGAAGGTGGTCTCCATCACGCCGGCCCGGGCGCCGCCGATGCCGGCGATGTAGGCCAGAGCGATCTTATAGGCATTGCCGGTGGCGTTCTGCTCCACGGCCACCAGGCAGGGCACGCCCTTGCCGTTGACATAGGTGGAACGGACGGTGTGGCCGGGACCCTTGGGGGCGGCCATGAACACGTCCACGCCGGCGGGAGGCACGATCTGCTGATAGCGGATGTTGAAGCCGTGAGCGAAGGCCAGCGCCTTGCCCTCAGTCATGTAGGGAGCAATGGACTTCTTATAGACGTCGGCCTGGACCTCGTCGTTGATGAGCATCATGACGATGTCGCCCCACTGGGCGGCCTCCTCCACGGTCTTGACCTGGAGACCGGCCTTCTCGGCCTCGGCCCAGCGCTTGGAGCCCGCGCGCAGGCCCACGCACACGTCGCAGCCGGAATCCTTCAGGTTGAGGGCATGGGCATGGCCCTGGGAGCCGTAGCCGATGATGGCGATCTTCTTGCCGTCCAGATAGCTGAGCTCGCAATCCTTCTGATAGTACATCTTTGCCATGATAATACACTCCTTTAAGTATATGTCATTTGTCTGTTCTGAAGCACGGACCCTTTGCACATCATATGGGCTCACGCCGTGCATCTGTCTTTGCGGCTATTATAACACAGGAGCGGAGATAAAAATGATACCTGTGATACAATCTGAAAAAAGAATTCCGGCGGGAACAACAAAAACGGCCCCGTCCTGTTTTAGGACGAAGCCGCCGACTCCGTGGTACCACCTAATTTCACGGCATAGTCACGCCGTGCCCTCGATGCCCCGTTAACGGTGGGGACCGTTCCGGCCTACTGGGGAAAGACCCGGTTCGGACGGACTGCTCCTGGGGGATGGACCATGCCGCCGTCACGGGAGCTTACACCGGCCGCTCCCTCTCTGCGCATCCGCGCCGCATGGCTGGACCCAGTCATTGCCTTTGACCTGCTCGCATAAGTTTGCACCGCGGCAGGGCAGAAAAAAGACCGCGGGACTTATGTGAAATTAAACATTATAATACCGCTGCGCCCACGGATTGTCAATTGACGGTTTTTACAAACAATAGCAAGCTAATACGCTAAAGCGATGTATAAAATAGAAGAATTGACCAACTTAAAAGTGGCCCTTGTGAAAAAATAAACTTATAGAGAGGGAAACAAAGAAATAAGGTGGGGGGTACCCGGAAAACCGAGAAGTATTTTTGTAGAATCACTAGACTTTTTCCGGAAGCTGCGCTATGATATTAACTGTTTGAACGCGCTGCTTGCGGCGTGAGAAGAGAGAGGACGGGGGCCTGCCACAGCTTTCGTCCGAAAACGGCCCGTGAAGAGGGCTCAATTTGTGAGGTGGACCTATGAAACTATCCTTTTATGGTGGCGTGCACCCAAATGAACACAAGGAATTGACCTGCACCAAGGCCGTGGAGCCGCTCCGCGAAGCCCCGGCTCAGGTCGCCCTGTCCATGTCGATGCACGTGGGCGCGCCCTGCGCGCCTGTGGTTCAGGTCGGCGACCAGGTGACCGTGGGACAGAAGATCGCGGCTCCCACCGGCCTGGGCGCGCCGATCCACGCCAGCGTATCCGGCAAGGTGGTGGCCATCGAGCCCCGTCCCTCCTGCGGCGGCGGCAAGATGATGGCAGTGGTCATCGAGAATGACTTCCAGAACACCTTCGCCTCTGAGCTGACGCCCCATCCCGACTACGAAAAGCTGACCGCGGAGGAGATCATCGACATCATCAAGGAAGCCGGCATCACCGGTATGGGCGGCGCGGGCTTCCCCACCCATGTGAAGATCAGCTCCGGCATCGGCAAGGTGGACACCCTGATCGTCAACGCCGCCGAGTGCGAGCCCTACCTGACCTCCGACCACCGGCTCATGCTGGAGAGCGGCGAGCGCATCATCCAGGGCCTGAAGATCCTGATGAAGACCTTCGCGCTGGATAAGGCCTATATCGGCATCGAGGACAACAAGCCTGACGCCATTGAGCACATGAAGTCCCTGGCCGGGGACGGCATCGAGATCGTGGTGTGCCGCACCCGCTATCCCCAGGGCGCTGAAAAGCAGCTCATCCAGCGCATCACCGGCCGGGAGGTACCCCCCGGCGGCCTGCCCGCCCACGTGGGCTGCGCTGTGTTCAACGCCAGCACCGCCGCCGCGGTGTACGATGCCGTGGTGGAGGGCAAGCCCCTCACACAGCGCATCGTCACCCTGACCGGCGGCGCCCTGGCCGAGCCCCGCAACGTGCTGGTCCCCTTCGGCACCCCCATCGAGCACCTGATCCGGGAGGCCGGCGGCTTTAAGGAGACCCCTGACCGGGTCATGGTGGGCGGCCCCATGATGGGCATTGCCCAGTACGACCTGTCCGCCTGCACCATCAAGGGCAACAACGGCATCCTCTGCATGACCCGGGCCGAGGCCGCCGAGCATGTGGACAACGCGACCTGCATCCGCTGCGGCCGCTGCGTCAACGTGTGCCCCATGCACCTGACCCCTGTGTACATGCACATGTACGCCGAGAAGCGCATGTGGGACGAGGCCGAGGGCCTCAACCTGATGGACTGCATCGAGTGCGGTTCCTGCAATTACATCTGCCCCGCCCGGGTGCCCCTGGTCCAGTCCTTCCGCATGGCCAAGTTCGAGATCCGCACCCTGGCCATGAAGCGCAAGGCGGCGGCTGAGAAGGAGGCTAAGAAAGCATGATCGACACCAAGAATGTGAAGCTCTCTGTGGCTTCCTCCCCCCACGTCTGCTCTCCGGTAGCCACCCGGAACCTGATGCTGGACGTGCTCATCGCCCTGGTCCCCGCCCTGTGCGCGGCGGTCTATTTCTTCGGGCCCCGGGCCCTGACCATGACGGCGGTGTCCGTCCTGGGCTGCGAGTTTTTTGAGTGGGGCTACCGCAAGCTGATGAAAAAGCCCTCTGCCGCAGGCGATCTGTCCGCCGCCGTCACTGGCGTGCTGCTGGCCTTCGTCTGCCCCGTGTCCCTGCCCTACTGGACCCTCCTCATCGGCGACTTCTTCGCCATCGTGGTGGTCAAGCAGCTCTTCGGCGGCCTGGGCCAGAACTTTATGAACCCCGCTCTGGGCGGCCGCGCCTTCCTGATGATGTCCTACCCCGTGGACATGACCACCTGGGTGCTGCCCGGCAAGTGGGCGGGCATCGTGGGGGCCAATGTGGACGGCATCACCGGCGCCACTCCCCTGTCCAATGACTTTATGCATTCCGGCCTCCTGCCCACCGGCGTGACTGTGAAGGACATGTTCGTGGGCAACATCGGCGGCTGTCTGGGTGAGATTTCCGCGCTGATGCTCATCATCGGCGGCGTGTACCTCATCTGGAGGGGCACCATCCGGGCCCGGGTCCCCGTGGCCTTCATCGGCACGGTGGCCGTGCTCACCTTCCTGTTCCCCAAGGGCGGTGTCGGCAATGTGGACTGGATGCTCTATAACCTGTTCGGCGGCGGACTGATGCTGGGCGCCTTCTTTATGGCCACCGATTACGTGACCAGCCCCGTCACCAAGATGGGCGAGATCTACTTCGGTATCGGCTGCGGTCTGCTGACCGTGTTTATCCGTTACTTCGGCGGCTATCCCGAGGGCGTCAGCTACGCCATCCTGATCATGAATGTGTGCGTGTGGCTGCTGGACAAGGCGGGCAAACCCGCCCGGTTCGGCGTCACCAAGGAGATGAAGGCCAAGGCCAAGGCCGACAAGAAGGCCGCGAAGGAGGGTGCAGCGAAATGAGCGAGGCTGTTATGAACAAGAAAGAGCCCGGCATTGCGCAGCTCACCATCATCCTGGGCGCGATCTGCCTGGTGTGCGCGCTGCTGCTGGGTCTGGTGAATATGATCACCGCCGACCCCATCAAGGCCGCCAAGCAGCGCAAGACCGAGCAGGCCATGGAGGCCGTGCTCCCCGCCGACTCCTATGAGAGCGTGGAGTACACCGGCGGCGACGCGCTGGTCAAGGCGGTATATCGGGCCGGCGACGCCGGCTATGTGGTGGAGGTCACTCCCTCCGGCTTCGGCGGCGAGGTGGACCTGATGGTGGGCGTCGGCAGCGACGGCACCGTCACCGGCATTTCCGTCATCACCCATTCCGAGACTTCCGGTCTGGGCGCCAAGGCCAAGACCGACCCTGAGTGGGGCAAGCAGTTTATCGGAATGAGCGGCGAGGTCAAGGTGTCCAAGGACGGCGGCAAGGTCAACGCCATCACTGGCGCCACCATTACCTCCCGCGCGGTCTCCAGCGGCGTGACCGCGGCGCTGGAAGCCGTCCAGACCCTGGGTTAAGGAGGCGCGCATATGAACGTGAAACAGCAATTCAAAGAGGGCCTGATCACCCAGAACCCGGTTACCGTGCAGCTGCTGGGCATGTGCTCCACCATGGCCATTACCACCATGCTCTTCAACGGCATCGGCATGGGCCTGTCGGTCCTGGTAATCCTGACACTGTCCAATATCTTTATCTCCGCCCTGCGGAAGATCATCCCCGCCAAGATCCGCATTGCCTGCTACATCGTGGTCATTGCTACCTTCGTGACCATGGTGGACCTGATCCTGCAGGCCTTCGTGCCCGCTCTGGCCGACAGCCTGGGCGTGTTCATCCCCCTGATCGTGGTCAACTGCATCATCCTGGGCCGGGCCGAGGCCTTTGCCTCCAAGAACAGCATCGCCGCCTCCGCCATTGACGGTATTGCCCAGGGCGTGGGCTACACCATTATCCTGGTGGTGATGTGCGTCATCCGTGAGTTCCTGGGAGCCGGCACCTTCGGCGCCGGCGTGCTGGGCAACAACGGCATCCGCATCTTGCCCGAGCAGTTCCCGGCCCTGGGCATGGCCCTGCCGGTGGGAGGCTTCCTGACCCTGGCCGTGGTCATCGCCTTCATGCAGTGGGCCCTGGCCCGTTCCGAAAAGAAAAAAGAGACTGAGGAGGTGGCGAAGTAATGGATATCACCAAGCTGCTCTCCATCGCCCTGGGGGCCATTCTCGTCAACAACTTCATCCTGTCCCAGTTCCTGGGCATCTGCCCCTTCATGGGCGTGTCCAAGAAGATGGACACCGCCCTGGGCATGGGCATGGCCGTCATCTTCGTCATGGGTCTGGCCTCCGCCGTGTGCTGGCCCATCAACGAGTTCATCCTGGTCAACCCCAAGCTCTTCCCCGGCGAGTTCAACCTGGGCTTCATGCAGACCATCGTGTACATCCTGGTCATCGCCTGCCTGGTGCAGTTCGTGGAGATGTTTTTGCAGAAGGCCATGCCCGCGCTCTACTCCGCGCTGGGCATCTACCTGCCCCTGATCACCACCAACTGCGCCGTGCTGGGCGTGGTGCTGCTCAACACCCAGAACCACTATAATTTCATCGAGAGCGTGGTGTACGGCGTCACCGGCGGCATCGGCTTCCTGCTGGCCATCGTGCTCTTCGCCAGTGTTCGTGAGCGGCTGGAGTTCTCCGAGTGCCCCAAGGCCTTTGAGGGCTTCCCCATCGCTCTGGTCACCGCCGGCCTGATCGCCCTGGCCTTCATGGGCTTTACCGGCCTGAAGATTTGGTAAGGGGGCGGAAGATATGACGTTAGGAATGATCGTTGCTGTAGCCGCTGTGGTCCTGCTGGTGCTGGGCGTTGTGTTCGGCCTGATCCTGGGCTTTGCCGCCAAGGTCTTCGCCGTGGAGAAGGACCCCCGTGAGGAGGCCATCGCCGGCTGCCTGCCCGGCGCCAACTGCGGCGGGTGCGGCTTCCCCGGCTGCTCCGGCTATGCCGCCGCCGTGGCGGCAGGCAAGGCGGCCACCAACTGCTGCGCCGCCGGCGGCGAGACCGTCGCCGCCAAGATTGCCGAGATCATGGGCGTGAAGGCCGAGGCCTCTGTGAAGATGGCGGCCCAGGTCCAGTGTACCGGCGGCTGCCGCGGCCATGAGCAGTATGAGTATGTGGGTATTCAGGACTGCGCCGCCGCGGCCCGGGTCCCCGGCGGCGGCCCCGCCGGCTGCTCTTTCGGCTGTCTGGGCTTCGGCACCTGTGAGTCTGTCTGTCCCTTTGACGCCATCCACGTGGTGGACGGCGTGGCCAAGGTGGACGTGGAGAAGTGCAAGGCCTGTAAGAAGTGCATCGACGTGTGTCCCCGGCACATCATCGTGCTGGCGCCCTACAAGACCAAGCGCCACGTGGCCATTACCTGCTCCTCCAAGGACAAGGGCGCCGATGTGCGCAAGGTCTGTGACAACGGCTGCATCGGCTGCGGCCTGTGCGCCAAGGCCTGCCCCAAGGAGGCCATCACGGTGGACAAAAATCTGGCCGTCATCGACTATGACAAGTGCGTGGGCTGCGGCCTGTGTGCCCAGAAGTGTCCCCGGAAGCTGATTACCGTGGATGGAAAGGTCCCCGAGATCAAGCCTGCCGCCCCCAAGGCGTCCGGCGCAGAGCAGAAGTAAATACCGTGCAAAAAGGGTCCGTGCCGGAAGGCACGGACCCTTTTCGTTCAGAAAGCGACGCTTCCGATCAGCAGCCTCAGCCGTTCTGACCGGCGCCCAGCTCGAAGGAGTCACACTCGGTGGAGGCGCGGCTCTTCACGTTGGAGTCAGAGTGGCCCACCTTGATCTCATTGAGGGTGCAGTAGTCGGTGGTGCAGTGATGGGCGCAGCTGGACACGGAGCACTTGATGCTGTGATTGGCCTGGTCGTTCATAACACATTTCCTCCTTTGCGGTGATGGCTATAGTATGTCCATCGGGGAGGAAAGGATACCAGGGCGGTCAGTTTTTTTCTTCATCCTCCGCAGGCAGGACCTGGGGAATGAAACGGCGGGCAAAGCGGCCCTTGCCCCGGGAACGGACATAGAAAAATCCGATGAAGGAAAAGACAAGCGCGCCGATGAAATTCACGAACAGGTCCTTCATGGTGTCCAGAATGCCGATGTCCAGATAGCCGCCCAGGCCCAGGGAGTGCTGCACGCCGTCGGCGGTGACCACGATGGTGTCGGTGATGCCGGAGATGGCGGTGGGCACATTCCCGCCGTGGGGATCCAGCATGACGGAGGAGATGGTATGTACCACCGTGTCCTTCTGCATGTCCAGGTGGAAGAATACGTCCATGGTGCACTCAAAGAACTCCCACAGCACACCGATGGTCATGGAGAAACAGAAGGCCATCAGGGCCAGGTACAGGGGCGAAAGGGAAAAAGAAAAGCGTTCATTGCGGTTGAGGATGTCCAGCATGGAGAAGCCGATGGCGGCGCAGAGGAAGCCGTTGAGAGTATGGAGCATGGTGTCCCAATAGGGGAAGGTGATATAGTATGCCCGGATCTCGCCCAGGATCTCCGCCGCGTAGATGAACAGGAGGATAATGACCTCCAGCGTGTCGGGCAGGTCGATGCGGATCTTGCGCTCGATGAAGCTGGGCAGCATGAACAGGATCAGCGTCAGGATGCAGAGGAAAACATTTTCAAAGTTCCGGTTGAAAAACTGGGCCACCATGACCAGGACCACCAGAAGGCGCAGGACCTGATACAGTCGGGCCAGACGGCGGTTCCCTGCAACATGAGCGGCTGGTATTTTCCGTTTGCTCATGGTTTTTCAGCCTCCTCCGCGGCAGGGAGCTGAAGGGCCAGCTTCCGGTATTCGGCGGCCGAGGCCCGCAGCGAGGCCCGCTCCTCATCCGTAAGAGCCCTGCGGACCTTGGCGGGGGAGCCCATGACCAGACTGCCGGGCGGGATCACCGTGTTCTGTGTCACAAGCGCACCGGCGGCCACCAGGCTGTCCTCCCCGATGACGCAGCCGTTGAGCAGGATGGCCCCCATGCCGATGAGGCAGCGGTCCCCGATGGTGCAGCCGTGGAGGATGGCGCCGTGGCCCACCGTGACGTCCCGCCCCAGGAGGAGGGGAAAGCCGGTATCGCAGTGAAGGGTGGCGTTGTCCTGGATATTGGAGCCGGCGCCTACCCGGATGGCGGCCATATCGGCCCGGATCACTGCGCCGTACCAGACGTTCACATCCTCTTCCAGTACCGCGCCGCCCGTCAGGACCACGTTCCCGGCCAGCCGGGCCCGGGGATGCACAGAGGGCACAGCGCCCTCAAAGGCTTTTAAGATCATAGGTCTGCCTCCGTTCTTTGGAACATAGCTATATTATAGTCTGCCGCCTGAGACAACGTCAAATCCTATTTTGCGGCGGCAGAGAGAAAGGAGGCGTTTCCCATGGATCTGCGGCGGAATCAGATCACGGTGGGAGAGCTGCTGGA
>JALEZN010000133.1 GCA_022772585.1 Clostridiales bacterium | reverse complement strand
GCCCAGGGCGGTGATATAGTTGGACAGGGCGTCGATCCACACGTAGACCACGTGGCCGGGATCGAAGTCCACCGGCACGCCCCAGGTGAAGGAGGTGCGGGAGACGCACAGGTCCTCCAGGCCGGGCTTGATGAAGTTGTTCACCATCTCATTGACCCGGGAGCGGGGCTCCAGGAAGTCGGTGTTCTCCAGCAGGTCCAGGATGCGGTCGGCATACTTGGACAGGCGGAAGAAGTAGGCCTCCTCCTCAGCGTCCTGCACCTCCCGGCCGCAGTCGGGACACTTGCCGTCCACCAGCTGGCTCTCGGTCCAGAAGGACTCGCAGGGCTTGCAGTACTTGCCCACATACTTTCCCTTGTAGATATCGCCCTGCTCGTAGAGCTTCTTGAAGATCTTCTGCACCGCAGCCTCGTGATATGCATCAGTGGTACGGATGAAGCGGTCGTTGGAGATGTTCATCAGCTTCCACAGGTCCAGCACGCCCCGGGGGCCCTCCACAATGTTGTCCACGAACTGCTTGGGGGTGACGCCGGCCTCCTTCGCCTTGTCCTCGATCTTCTGGCCGTGCTCGTCGGTGCCGGTGAGGAACATCACATCATAGCCGCACAGCCGCTTGTACCGGGCCATGGCGTCGGTGGCCACCGTGCAGTAGGTGTGGCCGATGTGGAGTTTGTCCGAGGGGTAATAGATGGGGGTGGTGATATAGAACTTTTTATCATTCATTGGGGTTTCCCTCCGTTTCATGTTCTTCCGTCTCAGCGCCGGCCTCCGGGGAAGGGATGGGTGGGCAGGGCCGCCCGTCCTGATAAAGCAGCACGGTCACATTGGTAAGCAAATAGATGATGGCGAAGCCGTACAGGGCCATGGTGGGCCAGTCGTGCCCATCGGCCAGAGTCGTCAGGCCGAAATAGACCGCCAGCAGGGAGAAGCAGATGGTCCGGGCCGTCTTGGGCTTCTCGAACGAGAAGCTGGCCATATAATAGACGGCCAGCAGGGCGCAGATGATGGCCAGCAGCTCATAGATATAGTCCTGGAGCACCGGGTCGGCAGCACGGGACTGGTAGGCATCGATGAGCCAAAGGCACAGCAGATAGGCGGGAGTGAGCACCTGGAAGCTGTATTTCTCCATGGGGAGGCCCCGGTAGCACTTCTGTCCCGCCGAGAGCACGCACATGGCAGTGACCGCGGAAAGGGCTGCCAGTATCACCGGCAGGAGCATGGAGAGCACCGGATTGCCCCCCTGGCCCTCCGCCGCCTTATAGACCGCCTCCCGGAACAGCGCCGGCAGGGACGCCAGCTTCAATCCCGCGGCCCCCAGCAGCAGGAAGGCCGAGAGCACCATCCCGCCCATGTACAGGGCATTGCCTCCGGCGGCGAAGGCCTGGCCGTATCCCCCCGGAAAATCACCGTGCTTTCCCAGGGACAGCAGCAGGAACAGGGCGGCGGCTGCCACTGACAGCACCGCCAGTGCTATGGTGGCTGGCATCCCGGGCGTCACCAGCCCGGACGGCTCGAACGCGGTGGCCAGTTCCCACCGCCGCAGGCCAAACCCCACGCCCCCCAGCACCACCGCCAGGGCGGGGCAAACCAATTCTTTACGCATGGCACGCATCCTTTCGGGATGAGATCAAAATTGTGAAATACGCATGGACATTAAAGTAGTATAGCATATGCCCGCGCAAAAAGCACGGGTTTTACGCCCCTTTTCACAAAATTTCCCCGTCCGCCCCTCCCTTGTCAGAATTTGCGCCCTGTTCTATAATAATGTCTGCTGAATAAACCGCTTTGCGGTTTATTCGTGCGGCAGCAGCCGCACAATTCGATCAAAAGGGCCATTCTCAGCCCTTTTGATTGTTCAAAGGAGGGCCCGCCATGTCAGACCGGCGCTATACCCGTCTCAAGTTCAAAATGCTCCTGCTGGTGGTGGCAGGGGCCGTCATCGCCAGCGCGGTGGGCCTGTTCCTGGTGGACGTAGTCATTGACGGCGCACTGCAGGACCCTTTCGCCCGGCTCTTTGTCTGGGTGGCCACCCATCTGTTCGGCCAGACCGATGCTGTGGCGCTGGAGGCCTATCAGCACTATATCCGGGAGAACAAGCCCGAGATCCTCCTGCTGGGGATGGCGGTGCTGATGCTGTTTGCCTTTTATCTGGCCATGGGCCGCTTCACCGCCTGGCTGGACCAGATCTCCTCCGCCACCCGCCGGGTGGCCGACCGGGAGGGGGAGGCGGTGTCCCTCCCCAGGGAGCTCCAGCCCCTGGAGCAGGACCTGAACGCCATCCGCACCGAGCTCCGGGCCCGGGAGTCCGCCGCCAGGGAGATCGAGCGGCGCCGGCAGGACCTGGTGTCCTTTCTGGCTCACGACCTCAAGACCCCCCTCACCTCGGTAGTGGGCTACCTCACCCTGCTCAACGACGACCCGGGCCTGACGCCGGAGCAGCGTGCCAAATTCACCGGCATCGCCCTGGAGAAGGCCCAGCGGCTGCAGGAGCTGCTGGGAGAGTTTTTCGACATCACCCGGATGGACCTGGGCGCCGCGCCCGAGGCCATGGTGCCCATTCAGCTCTCCGTCCTGCTGGAGCAGCTGGCCGACGAGTTTTATCCCATCTTTTCAGAGCGGGGGCTCACGTGTCAGGTGGAGATCGAGCACCACCTTGTGGTGCTCGGCGATCCGGACAAGCTTGTCCGGGTTTTTGACAACGTGCTGCGCAACGCTGTCAATTACAGCGCCGACGGCGGAACGGTGCGCATCGCCGCCCTGCGCAGCGGCGGCCGGGTGGAGATCGTTGTCTCCAACGAGGGGCTGGAGATCCCGGAGGGGGAGCTGTCCAATATTTTTGAAAAATTTTACCGGCTGGACGCCGCCCGCTCCACCCGTACCGGCGGCGCGGGATTGGGCCTGGCCATCGCCAAGGAGATCGTGGAGCGCCACGGCGGCACCATCCGGGCCGAGTCCAACGGCCGGTTCACCAGCTTTATCATTTCACTGCCTCTCTGTGAAGAGGAGCAGTCCGGCGGATAAGGACAAAAAAGCGCGGACGCCGCAAAGGCATCCGCGCGCAGATTTTATCACTGTCTCTGAGCCAGGGGCACGAAGGTCCGCATGGGGGCCACCGCCTTGTAGGCGGGACGGATGATGCGGTTGGCCGAACCGGCCACCTCTTCCAGCCGGTGGGCGCACCAGCCCACGGTGCGGGCCACGGCAAAGAGGGGCGTATACAGCTCCTCGGGGATGCCCATCATCTTGTACACCATGCCGGAGTACAGGTCGATGTTGGCGCATACCACCTTCTTCTCTCCCTTCACGCCGGCCAGGACGGCAGGAGTCAGCCGCTCCACCGACTCGATCAGCTCGAATTCCTCCAGCATGCCCTTGGTGGCCGCCAGCTTTTTGGCAAAGCGCTTGAGGATGGCGGCACGGGGATCGGAGATGGTGTAGATGGCGTGGCCCATACCGTAGATGAGACCGGAGCCGTCCCCCGCCTCCTTCTTCAGGATGCGGCCCAGATAATCCTTTACCTCGTCGTCGTCCTTCCAGTCTTTGACGCCGCCCTCGATGTGGTGCATCATCTCCATGACCTTCTTGTTGGCGCCGCCGTGCCGGGGGCCTTTCAGGGAGCCCACCGCCGCCGCCACGGCCGAGTAGATGTCGGTGCCGGAGGAGGAGAGCACACGGCAGGCAAAGGCCGAGTTGTTGCCGCCGCCGTGCTCCGCGTGGAGCACCATGCACAGGTCCAGCAGCTTGGCCTCCTGATCGGTAAATTTGTTGTCGTGCCGCATGGCGTAGAGGAAGTTCTCAGCCACGCCCAGCCCGGCCTGGGGCCGGTGGAGGTAAAGGCTCTCCTCGTCAAAGTAGTGCCGCTTGACCGCGAAGGCATGGGTCACGATGGTGGGCACCCGGGCGATGAGCTGCACCGCCTGGCGCAGCTGGTTGGGCAGGGAGAGATCGTCCGGATTGTCATCATAGGAATAGAGGGCCAGCACCGAACGGGCCAGCTTGTTCATCACGTCCCGGCTGGGGGCCTTGATGATCATGTCCTCGGTAAACATGTGGGGCAGAGTATGGCTCTCAGACAGGGCCTGCTTGAAGCCGGTGAGCTGCTCCTGATTGGGAAGGGCGCCGAAGATCAGCAGATAGGCCGTCTCCTCAAAGCCGAAGCGTCCCTCGCTCATGAAGCCCTCGATCAGCTCCTCCACGTTGATGCCCCGGTAGATGAGCTTGCCGTCCATGGGATAGCGCTCGCCGTCCTGCACATAGTAGCCCAGCACGTTGCCGATCTGGGTCACTCCGGCCAGGACGCCGGTGCCGTCGGCGTTGCGCAGGCCCCGCTTCACGCCCCAGCGCTCATAGTATTCCGGGTCGATATAGTTATGCTTCCGGTATTCTCCGCATAAGCTCTCAATGAAGGCCCTGGTGCCCTCCTGCTTGTCCTGCATGGCGCTCCGCTCCTTATATCAGTTGTATTGGGAGTTATTTTATCACACTAAAGCATGTCCAGTCAATGCCAATTGCGCACAAACACGTCTGTTTTCTTTCATGTCTCTCCCTGTATTCCTGTGCAAAAGCACACATCATGAAACATTTCGCTTTTCTTCTTGCAAATTTACCGCTCTGGAGGTCTTACCTGTGAAACAAGTGGCGGCCACGGCCCTGATACTGCTCCTTCTCTTCTTCCTTCTCCCCTTTCTCTTTATTCACAGCGGCCCGCCCGGCGGCGGCACGCCCCAGGCCACCCTGCCCATTGACCGCACGGTGGTCTCTCCGGTCCCCTCCGGCCCGCTGGATACAGAGACAGAACTCAAGGTCCTGCTGCCCGACGGCACGGCAGAGACCATGTGCATGGGGGACTACCTCTGGCGGGTAGTGGCCGCCGAGATGCCCGCCTCCTTTGAGCCGGAAGCCCTGAAGGCCCAGGCGGTGGCTGCCCGCACCTATGCCATGCGCAGGATCGGACATGCTCCCGCCGCCCACCCCGACGCCGACGTGTGTACCGACCACACCTGCTGCCAGGCCTACATCACGCCCGAGGCGGCCGCCGCCAACTGGGGAGACGACGCTCCGGTCTATACCGCCAAGATCAAGGCCGCTGTGGCGGACACCGACGGGGTGGTGGCCCGGTACGACGGGCAGCTCATCGACGCGGTGTTCTTTTCCTCCGCCGCCGGGCGGACGGTGGACGCGGTGGAGGTCTGGGGCAACGCGGTGCCCTATCTCACCGGCGTTGAGAGCCCCGAGGGGGAGGAGGTCCCCAACTACCACTCCACCGTACAGGTGACGGCGGAGGAGTTCCGGGCCAAGTTCCTGGCCGCCCACCCGGACGCAAAGCTGGAGGGTGCGCCTTCCGGATGGTTTGGCAGCGTCGTCCACAATTCGGCGGGCGGGGTGGAGTCCATTGCCGTGGGGGGCATCTCCGTCTCCGGCGGGGAGATGCGCACCCTCTTCGCCCTGCGCTCCACCAGCTTTACCCTGTCGGCGGAGGGGGATACCGTCACCTTCTCGGTCACCGGCTACGGCCACGGCGTGGGCATGAGCCAGTACGGCGCCAACGCTCTGGCCAAAGCGGGCAGGACTTATGAGGATATTCTCAAGTGGTACTATACCGGCATCACCCTGGGGCCCTGACCCTTCCGCGATATTGACAGGTATGGTATAATTGGTTGGGGTTTTATGGGCCCCAATCTGAGAAAAAGGGAAGAACGCACATGAACACAAGATACGATGTAGCCATCATCGGCTGCGGCGAGGCCGGCATCTACGCCGGCTATGAGCTGATGCGCCGCGCCCCCTCCCTCAAGGTCGTCACTCTGGATCAGGGCGCCGACATCTATACCCGCAGCTGTCCCATTGTAGCGGGCAAGGTGAAGGAGTGCATCCACTGCAGGATCTGCGATACCATGTGCGGCTTTGGCGGCGCCGGGGCCTTCTCCGACGGCAAGTTCAACTTCACCACCGCCTTCGGCGGCTGGCTCACCGACTTTATGGACGGCAAGGAGGTCATGGACCTCATCGACTATGTGGACTCCATTAATGTGAGCCACGGTGCCACCACCGAGGTCTACTCCACCGCCACGCCGGAGGCCAGAGCTCTGGAGAAAAAGGCTCTGGAGCATGATCTCCATCTGCTCCAGGCCCGGTGCAAGCATCTGGGCACCGAGAACAATCTGAAGATCCTTCAGAGCATCTATGAAACTGTGAAGCAGCACGTGGAATTCCGCTTCCGCACTGCGGTGACCACCATCCAGGCCAGAGGGGAGGAGGGTTACCGTCTTATTACCGACAAGGGGGACGAGGTGGACTGCACCTGGCTCATCGCCGCTCCCGGCCGTTCGGGCGCGGAGTGGTTTGCCAACCAGTGCAAGGACCTGGGCATTCCCCTCATCAATAACCAGGTGGACATCGGCGTGCGGGTGGAGCTGCCCGCCACCGTGTTTGAGCATATCACCGACGTGGTGTACGAGTCCAAGCTGGTCTACCGCACCAAGCAGTACGGCGACCAGGTGCGCACCTTCTGCATGAATCCCTACGGCCATGTGGTGGCCGAGAATGTGGAGGGCATCAACACCGTCAACGGCCACTCCTACTCCGATCCCTCCCTGCGCAGCGGGAACACCAACTTCGCCCTGCTGGTCTCCAACCGCTTCACCCAGCCCTTCAACGAGCCCTACCGCTACGGCAAGCACATCGCCTCCCTGAGCAATATGCTGGCCGGCGGCGTGCTGGTACAGCGCTTCGGCGACCTGGTGGGCGGCATCCGCACCAACGAGCACCGGCTGAGCAAGTCCTTCGTCCGGCCCACCCTCACCGCCGCCGTCCCCGGCGACCTGAGCCTGGCCCTGCCCAAGCGGCAGCTGGACGACATCATCGAGATGATCTATCAGCTGGACAAGATCGCCCCCGGCACCGCCAACTACGACACCCTGCTCTACGGCGCCGAGGTCAAGTTCTACTCCTCCCGGCTCTCCCTCTCCGGCGAGCTGGAGACCCCCCTCCCCCGCTTCTTCGCCATCGGCGACGGCGCGGGCGTCACCCGCGGCCTGGCACAGGCCGGCGCCTCCGGCGTCAAGGTGGCCCGGGTCATCGCGGACCGGCTGTAAAGCAGAAAAACAACTCCCGTATAGAAAGGCCGCCCGGCTGTGCCGGGCGGCCTTTCTATACGGGAGGCGAGCTTACTTTTCCTTCCTGTTTTCGTATGTGTACTCTCTGGAAGCAGCGATGTCATTGTCGTCCACATCCAGAGCGCCACACGCACACTCCGTTCCGTGAAGAACCATTTTCTCTTCCCCCGCTGCCGCAATGATCTTAGGCCGCACAACATAAATCGGGGCAGAAATATTCTCCAGTTCTGCTTTCCCGGTAGATGTCAAGCCGTCATTTACCGTAATGTATTGGTCTTTGCTGTAATAAATCTTTTCAATTCTAATATTTTCATCCAAATTGGAACATTCAAACCGGTATACATTCGGAGCACTTGTCGCCACAAAATCGTTGTAAAGCAGCGGCCCGGCCTGATCGGTATCCTCCGAGATATCAAATTGCCATTTTCCAATGGGAAAACGTTCCATCTGATCCTCCCCTAATTGGAAATCCAGGTATTCCAACTCGTATATTCCTGGGGTGCAGAAGGTACAATACAGACTCACGCCATATCCCTGATATTGATCTCCTTGAACTTCTTTCATAGGTTGGATCTGACCTATTGTTACTGTCAAATCTTCCACACCGACCGGTTCTACACAGATAATATTACCAGTCGACAATATTGGATCGCTCCCATTTTTACAGTAATAGGTCAGCAGCAACTCATAGGGACGGCCTGCGAATTCCGAAATATAACCGTCCGTCCGGATAAAAAAATCAGTCACATCCTGTCCCTGTGCGACGCCTTTCATACAGCCGGAAAGGATGCTCATGAGTACAAGGGCTATTATCAATAATACTTGTTTCAAATTTGTCACTCGAATTCCCATCCTTTCCCCCTAATAACTGTACCTAACTATTATACAGACAACTATTTGTAATATACTTTTAAATAGGAGTCCGTCGGGAACATAATGTCCGGCTCTGTTTCAGCTGTCAGCTTGCCGTTTAAATATGCTTTTTTCAGAAGAAATTGATGATGAAAATCCGCTGCCTGCCCTAGTTTTGAATATCGATCCGGATTCGCCGGAATCTTTACTGCTACAGAATAAGTTTTTGTTATAGTTTCAGAGAGTCCCAGCTTTACTTTTACTTTTTTTGCAAGCGATAGTGTAAGGTCACTACTGAACTGCCAGCTTACACTCGTGCCTTCACCGTATGTATATTCTGATGCTTTGGCCCAGCTGTTCGTTAAATACTCCACAAATTCTTCATACCATCTAGTGCTTCCATTGTCATAAATAATAGTTTTAACTATCTGTCCACCTCCACCCACGCTTTCTTCACATAGAACATCCCCGACAGCATATGGGACGACCATTCTAAAAGTGGAATTCGTGTCAAACTTATACGCCAGCCCCTCATCAGTATGTTCAATTGGATCTTTAGGGATGTAGTGTTGCGCACTTGCGCAGGGAAAACATGCAACCATAAGCAAAAAAGACAGAAATACGCTTGCAGTTCGCTTCAACCTCAATTTCACTCTCTTACACTCCTTCTTCTTTCAGTTTCTTTTTATAGCTTAAATTCCAGATTTCCGGTGATGGTGTCGGTTCCGCTGCTACTGGTCACGTTGACACCAGTATAGGCCCCCCTGAAGCTGAGCGTTCCGGTGTCCTTCGCTCCATTCCAGCAGCCCAAGATGTCTTATATGTCGCCTGCTATCACCTTCTTTTGATCTGCACTTCATCTCAGTAGTTCACAAATCCCGATACTTCAATGGTACTGGAGGAATTGTTCCGAACTGCAAATGTGTAGTTCCCGGATTCTTTGATTCGTATCGTCTTATCAATAGAACCTCCTGTCACATTGACAAAGTGGAATATCCCATCCGAATCCACCAGACCGAAGTCCACACTGGCTGTTTTGGGAAGGTAACTGGCGTTAATGGTGACAGACTCCCCAGCCGCCATAGAGAAACTGATATCCGCCCCTATGATCTTCTTTGGAGGAGCGGAAATATTGAACCGGTTCGTCGCTCTTTGGATTTCAATGGCTATCGCCTCTTGAGCTGCCGCCGGCTCGGCAGCCTGTGCGTGCATACAGAACCCGCTGGCCAGAATGGCGCAGGATAATACCGCACAGACAATTTTTTTAGTCCGCATCAAGTTCACCTCCCTTCTTCTTGTTTTAAGTAAACGCCAATCAGATACCTTTGCAGTTCACGGCAGACCGACTCAACCGGCAAGCTCCTCAAAATTACCGTTACTTCTGCTCTCTTATCATCTATTCTTCGCCGTTCCGCCCTTGCGGTCAGACCGGCGTTTACTCCGTCTGCATGTCTATTTCGGCCAGTCAAAGGAGAAGCTCTCGTCTTTATCAAGCTCCACCTTCTCCTGCTCCATATCTTCGATCGGAAGCTCCCGGTCTTCTTCTCCGGGAGAAAGGACTGTTCTGCCTATCAAAATTCCCACCCCAATGCCCGCCAGCAGCACCGCGGCCGCAGCCGTTACGGCAATGGCTCTGCCCTTTTTATGGAGGGGCTTTCCGCTCTTCTCCACCGGGAGTTCCTCCACCGGGTCCTCCTCCGCCGGACTCTCTTCCGCCGGGTCCTTCCGCTGTTCTTCCCTCCACTCCTCCAGCGTACACGCTTCATCCAGCAGGACATCCACCGGGACGCCGTACAGCCGGCTGAGCTGCTTCAGGTTTTCGGTGGAGGGCATCGCATCCCCGGTATCACATAGTTAAAGATATTGGTATCATTCAATCAATTTTGCCGATAAAGCGGTAGAAGATTTCTACCTCCTGTTCCCGGCTTCCGTCCTCACCTTTGACCGCTTCATGGACAACGATTTTTTCAATCAGCATA
>JALEZN010000118.1 GCA_022772585.1 Clostridiales bacterium | reverse complement strand
GGCCTCTGTACAGATGGTGCCTCAGAATTATGTCCAGCTCACCGACGAGGGCGACATCAAGAATATGGAGAAGCTCATCGACCTGCTGGAGGAGAACGATGACGTACAGAACGTCTACCACAACTGGGAGCAGGACTGATTGAAAAACCAAGAGCGGGGCGCTGCCTTAAAGGAAGCGCCCCGCTCCTTTTTTCATCCGCCAAGGGGCGGGATGAATGGATGAATGTAAGAAGCGCCGTTCCGGTATGGCCGGAACGGCGCTTTTATCCGATGGACCTTGTGGTCCTGGGAATCAAAGATGCAAGTAAGCCTGTAAGCCGGGTTCTGTCATTTAAGACAGCCATCTATCTAGTCGCACCGTTACCGGTACGCTCCAGCCGCCTCCCCGGGACGGTCGGGCCGACCATATGTCCCTCCACGGCGTTGCTCCGGATAGAGTTTACAGCGACGGACGCTTCCACGCCGTCGGGCGGGCTCTTACCTCCGCCTTTCCACCCTTACCTCGTCGGCACAAGCTCTCTTCTCCCCGGAAGTATACACTTTCGGGGGGAAGCCCTGTTTGCAGGGACCGAGGCGGTATATCTCTGTTGCACTTTTCCTAGGGTCGCCCCCGGCGGGTGTTACCCGTTATCCTTGCCCTGCGGAGCCCGGACTTTCCTCACGGGCGGGCCTTTCGCCCCGCCCGCGCGGCTGTCCAGCTTACTTGCGAAAGGTATTGTACCGCATCTCGGTCCTCTTGTCAAACGAATCCCGGAAGAAGCCCGGCTTCTGATTGAAATTCAGAACAGGGCGCGGTATAATATTTTAGTTAGTCTGTCCCTGAACTCAGGGATCGTAAATGTATCTGAAAGGGGAACGAGTCTATGGGCTCTAAGATACAGGATTATCTGGCCGGGCTGAAAGGGAAGCGGGTGGCCGTGATCGGGATCGGCGTGTCCAACACGCCGCTGGTCAACATGCTGGTTCGGGCCGGCGTGGATGTGACCGCCTGCGACAAGCGCAGCCGGGAGGAATTCGGCGAGCAGGCCCAGGCGCTGGAGAGCTTGGGCGTGACGCTGCACCTGGGCCCGGATTATCTGGACGGTCTGGACCAAGATGTGATCTTCCGGACCCCCGGCCTGCGGCCTGATGTGCCGCAGCTCCTGGCCGCCCGGGAGCGGGGCGCGGTGGTGACCTCGGAGATGGAAGTGTTTTTCCAGGTCTGTCCCTGCAAGCGGATCGCCGTTACCGGCAGCGACGGAAAGACCACCACCACCACTATTATCGCGGGACTTTTGAAGGCCGCCGGGTATACTACCTATGTGGGCGGCAACATCGGAAAGCCCCTTCTGCCCGATGTGGACGGGATGGAACCGGGAGACGTGGCGGTGCTGGAGCTCTCCTCCTTCCAGCTCATGACCATGGACCAGAGCCCGGAGATCGCCGTGGTCACCAATGTGGCCCCCAATCATCTGGACGTGCACAGCTCCATGGAGGAGTATGTGGCGGCCAAGGAGAACGTCTTTCGCTATCAGGACGGGAACGGCGTGGTGGTCCTCAACCAGGACAACGACATCACCCGGAGCTTTGCCCAGCGGGCGCGAGGCCGGGTGGTCCGGTTCAGCAGGCAGGAGGAACTGGAGCAGGGCGTTTTCGTGAAGGACGGCGCCATCTGGGTGGCCGACGGGAACGGCGCCCGCCAGGTGCTGCCCCTGTCGGGCATCCTGCTGCCCGGCGTCCACAACGTGGAGAATTATATGGCCGCCATCGGTGCGGTGAACGGTCTGGTACCCGATGAGGTGATTCGAAAGTTCGCCGGAGAGTTCCAGGGTGTGGAGCACCGCATCGAGCTGGTGCGCACCCTGCGGGGCGTCCGGTATTACAACGACTCCATCGCCTCCAGCCCCTCCCGCACCATCGCGGGGCTGCGCTGCTTCCGGGAGAAGGTGATCCTCATCGCCGGCGGCTATGACAAGCACATCCCCTTCGACGTCCTGGGGCCGGAGATCGTGGAGCATGTCAAGACGTTGGTGCTCACCGGCGCCACCGCCGCCAAGATCCGCGCCGCGGTGGAGGCCGCGCCGGGCTATGCCGCCGGCCAGCCTGAGATCGTGGAGATCGACGACTTCAGAGAGGCGGTCCTGGCCGCCCACCGGGCCGCCCAGCCCGGCGACGTGGTGATCCTCTCCCCGGCGGGGGCCGCCTTTGACAAGTTCAAGAATTTTATGGTACGGGGCAATACCTTCAAGCAGATCATCCGGGAGCTGGATTGAGGTCCCGGTTGTAATAATGCGCTTTAGCGGAAAACAGACAGGGAAGTGAAGCTGATTTGGATATGAAAGAGATGTTGGAACGGCTGTGTTCACAGACGGCCCCCTCCGGCTTTGAGACGCCCGCGGCCCTGGTGGCCCGGGAACTGATGGAGCCTCTGGTGGACGAGGTAAAAGTGGACCGCATGGGTAATGTGATCGGTGTGCGCCGCTGCGGCCGGGAGGGAGCGCCCAAGCTCCTGCTGGACGCCCATCTGGACGAGATCGGCCTGATCGTGACGGGAATAGAGGACGGCTTCCTCCGCTTCCGGACCATCGGCGGCGTGGACCCACGGATGCTGCCCAACCGGGAGCTCACCGTCCTTACCGAGCCCCCCATGCTGGGCGTGGTGGCCTGTCTGCCGCCCCATGTGCTGAAGGAGGGGGCTGAAAAGGAATCCATCCCCATCCCGGAGCTCTTCGTGGACGTGGGCCTGTCCCAGGCCGAGGCGGAAAAGCGGATACCCATCGGCACGCCCATGGTGTTCCGGGGCGGCTGCTTTGCGCTGGGCGAGCGGGAGATGTGCGGGAAGTCCATGGACGACCGCTCCTGCTTCGTAACGCTGCTGCGTGCGGCCGAGCTGCTGCGGGACAAGAAGCTGGACGTAGATCTGTACCTTATGGGCAGCACCCGGGAGGAGATCAGCGGTTCGGGCGCCCAGTGCGCCACCTTCTCCATTGCGCCGGATTTCTGCGTGGCGGTGGACGTGACCCATGGCGTCACTCCTGACTCCCCTCAGGACAAGGCCTTTGCGCTGGGCGGCGGCCCGGCCATCGGCGTAGGGCCCAATATGACCCGCTGGATGACAGAGCGGATGATGAACAAGGCCAAGGAGCAGAACATCCCCTACCAGCTGGAGGTCATGGCCGGCCACACCGGGACCAACGGCTGGGCCATGCAGGTCTGCCGGGAGGGTGTGGCTACCTCAGTGCTGAGTCTGCCCCTCAAGTATATGCACAGCCCCATTGAGGTGCTGGATCTGGAGGATATGGAGCAGGTGTCCCGGCTGCTGGCCGCCTTCACGCTGGATCTGGGAAAGGAGGCGGTCTATCCATGCTGAATCTGGTAAAAGAACTCTGTGCCCTGCCCGGCGTGTCCAGCTTTGAGGATGAGGTCCGGGACTATATCCGGCAGCGGGTGACTCCCTTCGCCGACTCGGTCCGGACCGACGCGCTGGGCAACCTGATCGTGTTCAAGCGGGGCATCAGGGCCACCGGGAGCCGGCTGGCCATCTGCGCCCACATGGACGAGGTGGGCCTCATCATCCGTAAAATCACGGACGAGGGGTATCTGAAATTCTCCTGTGTCGGCGGCATCGACCGCCGGGTCCTTATCGGCAAGCCGGTGAAGGTGGGGCCGGAAGGAGTTCCCGGGGTCATCGGCCTGAAGGCCTATCACCTGGTCAGTGGGGAGGAGGAAAAGACCGTTCCCAAGCTGGATGACTTCTATCTGGACATCGGTGCCCGGTCCCGCGAGGAGGCGGAAAGGCTGGTCTCAGTGGGCGATTACGCCGTATTTGACAGCGACTGTGTGGAGTTCGGCGACGGCATGATCAAGGCCAAGGCCCTGGACGACCGGATCGGTTGCGCCGTGATGATGAAGCTGCTGGAGGAGGACCTGCCCATGGACTGCACCTTTGTGTTTGCCGTCCAGGAGGAAGTGGGGCACCGTGGAGCCTTTGGAGCAGCCTTCGCGGTGAAGCCCGAGATCGCCCTGGTGTTGGAGACCACCACTGCCGCTGATCTGCCCGGCATGGAGGGCCATCAGAAAGTGTGCGTCCCGGGCGACGGGCCGGTGGTGCCCTTTATGGACCGGGGCTCCATTGCCGACCGGGGGCTTTTTGAGCTGATGCGGGAGCTGGCCGAGTCCAACGGCATTCCCTGGCAGACCAAGCACTATATCGCCGGCGGCAACGACGCGGCAGCCTTCCAGCGGTCCCGGGCAGGCGTCCGGACGGTGACGGTTTCGGCGGCGGTGCGTTATCTGCACGCCCCCGCCAGCGTGGCTGCGGTCCGGGATCTGGACCATATTCTGAATCTGACGCGGCTCTTTATCGGCGCTGTGGCCGACCGCGTGTAAAGGGAGAAGAGCACTATGGATATTCTGAGTACACTCCAGGCCCTCAACGCCTGTCACGGCCCCTCCGGCAATGAGAGCGGCGTGGCCGCCGCTATCCGCACCCTGGCTGCCCCCTACGCTGACGAGATCACAGCGGACACCCTGGGCAATCTCATCGTTCATAAGAAGGGAAGCGGTCCCCGGGTGATGTTTGCCGCCCACATGGACTCCATCGGCTGTATCGTGACTCATGTGGACGAGAAGGGCTTTGTCCGATTCGGAAAGCTGGGCGGACTCTCCGCCCACGAGATCGCCTTTACCCCGGTCCGGTTCCAGAACGGCGTCCGGGGCGTGATCTGCGCGCCCGAGAACGTGGAGCCCAAGGACTGGAAGACCGACGATCTGTATATCGACATCGGTGCCAGAGATCAGGAGGAGGCCCGCAGGCTGGTGGACCTGGGCGACACCGCCGTCTACGCCGCCGAGAGCTATGCCGCCGGCGGCCGGCTGGTCTCTCCCTATATGGACAACCGTATCTCCTGCGTGGTGCTCCTGATGGCCCTTGAGCAGCTGCGTGAGAGCCAAAACGACCTCTACTTCGTCTTTACCGTCCAGGAGGAGGTGGGCATCCGGGGCGCGAAAACCGCCGCCTTCGGCATCGACCCGGTCTACGCTGTGGCGGTGGACGTGACCTCCACCGACGACGAGCTGGGCAGCAAGCACGGCTCCACCAGCAAGTTGGGCGGCGGCGCGGCGGTGAAGGTGATGGACAGCTCGGTGCTGTGTCATCCCTCCATGGTGGCCAGGCTCACCGCCCTGGCGGAGGAGAAGGGGATCCCCGCCCAGCGGGACATCATCCGTGCCGGCGGCACTGATGCGGGCGCTATCCACCAGAGCCGTGCCGGCGTCTATACCGGTGGCATTTCCGTACCCTGCCGCTATATCCATACTCCGCAGGAGATGGTGGACGCGGGAGACGTGGAGGCCTGCGCCAAGCTGGTAGCCGCCTTTGCCCAGTCCGAACTGGACGGCTGATATGGGTGCTTCTCTGACGGTGCCGGAGGCGGTAAACCGCCTGACCTGCCCTGACAACAAAACGGCTTATGCTGCATTACAGGCGCTGGAGGCGTGGTCGGAGGAATCCGACCTGGTATACGCCTATCTGGACCGGTTCACGGCCATGCTGGAGAGCACGAATTCCTATGTGCGCAACCGCGGCCTGCTTCTGCTTGGAAAAAACGCCCGCTGGGACCGGGAACGAAGGCTGGATGCCGTTCTGGACCGGATGCTGGAACATCTGGAGGATCCCAAGCCCATCACTGTCCGTCAATGCCTGAAGGCTCTGGATGAGCTGGTGCAGGGGCGGCCTGATCTGGCGTTTCGGGTCCAGGCCCGTTTGGAGGCCGTGGATTGTACCAGATATCCGGACAGCATGGCGCCGCTGATACAGAGAGATATCCTGCATCTGCTGCAGACGATCAACGAGTTCACTGCCCCCGAGAACGGGGAAAGCCATAGAAAGAGATAGGATGAAAAGTGATATGCCTTTACAGTTAAGCGAAAAAGTCCGCGCCCTGGCGGCCCGGGCCCAGTCCGAGCTGGGCGAACAGTTTGCCCGTATCGACGCCATCGCGGAAGAGAATACCCAAAAGGTCCTCGCCGCCTTTCAGAAGCATCGGGTAGCTGAGAGTTATTTTGCCGGAACCACCGGTTACGGCTACGACGACCTGGGCCGGGATAAGCTGGACGAGATCTACGCCGATATCTTTGGCACTGAGGACGCACTTGTGCGCATTGGCTTCGTCAACGGCACCCACGCCATCTCCTGTGCCCTCTTCGGGGCCTTGAAGCCGGGAGACGTGCTGGTCTCCGCCGTGGGCGCGCCCTATGACACGCTGCTGGGCGTCATCGGCGTGGCCGACAAGGGCCCCGGCTCCCTGAAGAGCTACGGTGTGGAGTACCGCCAGGTGGATCTGGTGAACGATGCCCCCGACCCGGAGGGGCTGGCCCTGGCGGTCCGGGACCCGAAGGTGAAGGCGGTGCTCATCCAGCGCTCCAAGGGCTACTCCACCCGTTCGTCCCTGTCGGTGGCGGAGATCGGCGCCCTGTGCCGGGTGGTACGGGAGAATAACCCGGAGACCGCCATTCTGGTAGACAACTGCTACGGTGAATGTGTGGAGACGGAGGAGCCCACCCAGGTGGGGGCCGACCTGGTGGTGGGCTCCCTCATCAAGAATCCCGGCGGCGGACTGGCCCCCACCGGCGGCTACATCGCCGGCCGGAAGGACCTGGTGGAAGGCGCGGCCATGCGCCTGACGGTGCCCGGCATCGGCCGCGAGTGCGGCTCCACCCTGGGCAACAACCGGGCACTCTATCAGGGATTGTTCCTGGCGCCCCACACGGTGGCCCAGGCAGTCAAGACCGCCGTGTTTGCCGCCCGGATCATGGAGCTGCTGGGCTACCGGACCGAGCCTACCTCCGGCCAGGTGCGCCACGATATCATCCAGATGATCCACTTCGGCACGCCGGAGCCCCTCAAGCGGTTCTGCCGGGGCATCCAGTTCGGCGCCCCGGTGGACTCCTATGTGACCCCTGAGCCCTGGGATATGCCGGGATACGACAGCCAGGTCATCATGGCGGCGGGCGCCTTTATCCAGGGCGCGTCCATCGAGCTGTCCTGCGACGCCCCCATGCGGGAGCCCTACACCGCTTACCTCCAGGGCGGCCTGACCTATGAGTCGGGCAAAACGGGCGTGATGCTGGCGGTACAGGAGCTGCTGGAAAAGTCGGAATAGGCCGGGCCCGGCAGCGCATAGTGTGGCCATGGAGGTGATACCATGGTCACGCTGATCCGAAGGCTCTGGCTCCGCCCGGTCCGCCGCAGGGGCCGTGGAAGCGGAGCGGCGGGCCGAACCTGCCTGCGGGTACTGCCCGTCCTGGTGGGCATCGCGGCGGCGGTCCTTCTGCTGGACAGCGTGGACCGGGTGCTGCGGCCCCAACTGACGGAACTGGTATCCGCACAGCTTCAAAACGCTGTAACCGAGGCAGTCAATGACGCAGTGGGGAAGAGCCTGGAGGGGGAACAGGGCAGCTATGACGCCCTCTACACGCTGCATACGGACGAGAGCGGCAGATTATCCGCCCTGACCGCAGATACAGCCGGACTCAACCGCATGCGGACACAAGTTTTGGAAGAGACACTATGTAAAGTTAAGCTGCTTAACAGTGAAGAACTGGGTGTCCCTGTTGGAAATCTGACCGGATGGGTGCTCCTCTCTGGAAGGGGACCGGTACTGCCGGTCAAGGTGCTGACAGCCGCGGTGCCCCATGCCGAGTTCCGGAACGACTTTACTGCAGCCGGCATCAATCAGACCCTTCACAGGGTAATGCTGGAGATCACGGTCACCGTACAGGTGCTGATGCCCGGCGGCACCCAGGAATATACTGTGACCACTCCGGTCTGCATAGCCGAAACGGTGGTAATGGGTCAGGTGCCCGAGACTTATGTGGGACTGGGCTCTGTGACGCCGTGATTTTAAGAAAATCGTAAAAACCCAGGATCAGTACCCGTGCTAAAATAGGAAAAACGGCAAGTGGGGTGGCTGGTAATGGGATCACTTTTGGAACGCCTTATCTGGTACGGCGAAGTATCGCTGGACTATGTGCTGCAAATGCTGCCTTGTGCCCTGTTGGGCGGGATCCTTTTCTTCCTGCTGCGCCCTCTGCGGCGTCGGCGCCTGGCGGAGCGCGGTCTCATCAGCGGGCCGTGGCGGGAGGGGGCCATGCTGCTGTTCACCCTGTTCTGCTTTGGGCTGGCGGCCCTCACCCTGTTTCCCGCCTACTTCTGGACCCGGGACCATTGGTACTGGGTGGTGCAGGGTGTGGAGCCGGTTTTTGCGCCGGTAGACCTGGCGGAGGCGCTGGGGCAGGCGCAGCTTGTCCCGTCACTGACGCCGAAGCAGGCCATGGCGGGTGGATGGGTTTCCTATATGATCTGGGCCAACGCGCTGATCTTTCTGCCCGTGGGGTTTTTCCCGGCTCTGGTCGGGGAGAGGCCCAGATGGTGGAAGTCGCTGCTGTACGGCCTTGGCTCCTCCGTGTTTATTGAAGTGGAGCAGCTCTTCTCAGGCCGCTCCACCGATATCGACGACGTGATCCTCAACACCGTGGGCGCGCTTCTGGGCTATTGGGTGTTTTTGCTGCTGCGCCATGGTTTTCCACGGTTTCTTTCCAGATTCAGATGTACAAAGAGTGGAGGTCCCTGAAATGGACGAACGACAGGAGATCGAGGCCCTCCGGCGGGAGCTGGAGCGGGCAAATTATGAATACTATGTGTTGGACGCTCCCACTATGTCCGACTATGAGTTCGATCACAAGCTCCGCCGGCTGGAGGAGCTGGAGGCCGCCCATCCCGAGCTGGTGAGCCCTGATTCACCTACCCAGCGGGTAGGAGGCAAGGTGGCAGACGGCTTTGCGGAGGTGGTCCACCGGGTGCCGCTGGAGAGCTTGCAGGACGTGTTCGACCCCGCCGAGGTGGAGGAATTTGACCGCCGGGTGCGGGAGGTCCTGGGGGACGATGTGGAGTATGATGTAGAGCCCAAAGTGGACGGCCTGTCGGTAGCGCTGGAGTATCAGGACGGCGTCTTTGTCCGGGGGGCCACCCGGGGAGACGGACGGGTGGGAGAGGACGTGACCGAGAATCTGCGGACGGTTCGCTCCATTCCCCTCAAACTGCCCGACCGACTGCCCTCCCTTGCCGTCCGGGGCGAGGTCTATATGCCCAAGAAGGTTTTTGAGGAGCTTAATGCCGAGTTGGAGCTTCAGGGCAAGACCATCTTCGCCAATCCCCGGAATGCGGCAGCCGGTTCCCTACGCCAGCATGATCCCAAAATTGCGGCAGCCCGGCGGCTTGATATCCAGGTGTTCAACATCCAGTGGGCCGAGGGTAAGGAGTTTGAGACTCATACGGATACACTGGAATATTTGAAAACTCAACACTATAAAGTAATTCCACATTACACCTGCAAGACCATTGAGGAGGTCAAGGAACGCATTCGCCAGATCGGTGAGGGGCGGGAGAGTTACCCCTTTGATATCGATGGAGCAGTTGTAAAGTTGAATTCCCTGTCAGGCCGTGAGGCACTGGGCAGTACGGCCAAATTCCCCCGCTGGGCGGCGGCCTACAAGTACCCGCCGGAGCGGAAGCCTTCCAGGGTAGTGGATATCGTGGTCCAGGTGGGCCGCACCGGTGTGCTCACCCCCAAGGCGGTGGTGGAACCGGTGCGCCTGGCGGGAACCACAGTGACCAACGCCACCCTCCACAATCAGGATTTTATCACCGAGAAGGATATCCGCATCGGGGATACCGTGTTGATCCAGAAGGCGGGGGAGATCATCCCTGAGATCGTAGAAGTGCTCAAAGAGAAACGGCCCGAGGGGACGCAGCCCTATCTGCTGCCTGAAACCTGTCCCGTCTGCGGTGCGCCGGTGGCCCGGGATGAGGACGGTGCTCACATCCGCTGCACCGGCGCCGAGTGTCCGGCCCAGCTCCTGCGGCACCTGACCCATTTTGCCAGCCGGGATGCCATGGATATCGAGGGGCTGGGACCGGCGGTGGTGGAGGCCCTGGTGAATGCCGGGCTGGTGAAAGGGCCCGGCGACCTTTACAGCCTGGATGCCCAGAGCGTGGCTGGCCTGGAGCGGATGGGCAAAAAGAGCGCTGAGAATCTGATTGCCGCCGTGGAGAAGTCCAAGGGGAACGACCTGTCCCGTCTGCTCTTCGCCTTTGGCATCCGTCAGGTGGGGCAGAAGGCGGGCAAAGTGCTTTCCGCCCGGTTTGGAAGTCTGGATGCCCTGATGGCGGCCGGTGAGGAGGAGCTGACCAATGTCCCCGACATCGGCGCCATCACGGCCCACAGCATCGTCACCTGGTTCCAAAGTCCCCAGAGCCGGCATCTCATCGAGTCGCTGCGGGCCGCCGGGGTCAATATGGAGAGCCATGAGGCACCGGCAGGAGACCAGCTGGCAGGCAAGACCTTCGTGCTGACCGGAACGCTGGAGCACTTTACCCGGGAGGAGGCCGGCGCCAGGATCGAGGCCCTGGGTGGAAAGGTGTCCGGCTCAGTATCCAAAAAAACCAGCTACGTGGTGGCGGGGGAGGCCGCCGGGTCCAAGCTGAAAAAGGCCAACGACCTGGGTATCCCCGTGCTGACCGAGGCGGAATTTATCTCGATGCTGGAGGGATAGCGGAAAATAAATTTTTTCACGCTTAGCGGATAAAAAGCCGCAGGAGGCCGCGACTACAGGCGGAATACTCCAAAAGGACCGGGAGGCCGAGACGGCCCTCCGGTCCTTTTTTGCGTTTGGGCATAGGATGAGTGGGGGAAGAGACGGGGCTGCCGTCCCATCCCCAAATCCCATCTGAGGAGGAATCGCCATTGAACCCCGACAACAATAGCGGCAACCAGAATCCGACGCGCTGCCCGGACGGGTGCGGTATGCTGCCCGAGTGCGCCCCGCTGGCCGTGCCATATGTTCCGTTCCAGCAGACCGGATCCAAGCGCTACACACAGCAGGACGCGCTGAACAACGGCACGCTTTTTCCCGGGCTTAATCTGCCCTTTCATCTCAATCCCAACGCCCCCAATGTGGTGAAAGGGCCGCTGGGAGAGCTGCAGGCGCTGGAATTCGTGCTGACCGAGCTGGGTCTGTATCTTGACACCCACCAGGGAGACGCAGAGGCCTTTGAGCTCTACCGGCAGTACGCGGCCATGGAGCGGGAAGGCCGGGAGCGGTATGAGGCCATGTACGGCCCGCTGCGTCAGTCGGATACGGCGGGCAGCAAGTCCTGGGCAGCCTGGCTTAATGGCCCCTGGCCCTGGAATTTGCCGGAAGGGAGAGAGCGCTGATGTTTGTGTATGAAAAAAAGCTTCAGTACCCCATTAAGATCAAAAACACCAACCCTCAGCTGGCTTCCTTTATCATCAGTCAGTATGGCGGACCGGACGGAGAGCTTGGCGCTTCGCTGCGCTATCTGAGCCAGCGCTATGCCATGCCCTATCCGGAGCTGAAGGGCCTGCTGACCGACATCGGCGTAGAGGAACTGGGACATCTGGAGATGATCGGTACGCTGGTCTATCAGCTGACCCGGAACCTGTCGCCCGATGATCCCCGTATGGGAAATTTCGCCCCCTATTTTACCGACCACGGCGTCGGTGTGTATCCGGTGGCGGCGTCGGGCGCCCCCTGGACCGCGGCGTATATCGGTGTCAAGGGGGACATCATCTGCGACCTGACCGAGGATATGGCCGCCGAACAGAAGGCCCGGGTGACCTACGACAACATCCTGCGGCAGTCCGATGACCCGGACGTCAGCGATGTGATCCGGTTCCTGCGTGAGCGGGAGGTGGTCCACTTCCAGCGCTTCGGCGAAGCGGTCCGTCTGGCGAAGGACAAGATGGACCAGAAGAATGTGTACTTCACCAACCCCGTGCTGGATAAGCAGTAGCGGAAAGCGAAACGAGGACATACCCACGGGTATGTCCTCGTTTACGGTTGAGAAGCTCACAGCCTGACCTTGACCACCAGACGGGTCACTGGAGCGGGGGAGCCGCAGGCCACCCGTGGCGCGTGAAGATCCTGGGGCCAGACGATGTAGAATTCACCGGCATGTACCGTCATCGTGTCCCAGTTTCCGTTCCAGAAGCCGATGTCCTTACCGGGATCGTAGGGGACGGTGACGGGGACTGTGCCCTCCTGGGCGTAGCCCACCATCTCCTGTCCGGAGAGGACGAACTGGATGTCGGCGTAATTCCTGTGGCCCTCCAGCTGGCTCTGTTCCCGGGGGAGGGTGTCGATCCGGAAGAGGGTGGCAAAGATGTCGTCACCGTCGATGACCACCTTCTCACCGGAGGTAAGGGCATCGGGGTCCACCTGGGCCATCCATTCCAGCGCCCGGCGGAACCGGCCGCCCAGGCCATAGTAGAGGGGAGCATGCTCGATCCGGTCAAATACCATAGGAAATCAGCCTCCAGTTTCATTTGATATTTTTATTGTAGCTCCTCTCACCGGGAAAAGCAATGAAAACACACGCGCGGACGGCTCCGGCTTGCCGCAATGGAACAAATGTGTTATAATTTATGCATCCGCATAGCCTGCCCCCGCACCGCATAGGATGCAGGGAAGGAGGGGATGCGGATGCGGAACAGGATAGGCGGCCGGCGGGTAGGAGTGGGAGCGCTGGCCCTGCTGATGGCGGGGCTCTGCCTTTTGTGCCTGAACGGAAGCCGGGACCACGCGGCACTGGCGCCGGCCCGGCTGGCGGATCAGACGTTGATCATCGATGCAGGGCATGGCGGGGAGGACGGCGGAGCTGTCTCCATCACCGGGGTGCCGGAGAGCGGCATCAATTTGGCCATCGCGCTGAAGATGGATCAGATCCTTGGGTTTTACGGTACGGCGCCGGTCCTTTTACGCAGCGAGGATATCTCGCTTCACGATCCGTCTGCCCAGACGCTGCGGCAGAAGAAGGTATCCGACCTGCACCACCGGGTGGAGGTCATTGAGAGTATTCCCAATGCCACGCTGATCAGCATCCATCAGAATTCGTATCCAAGCGCCAAATACCACGGCGCGCAGGTATTTTACAGCAACGAGGCGCTGAGCCTGCCTCTGGCCCAACGTACTCAGACGCTGCTTCGGGATACGCTGGACCCCTCCAACCAGCGGGTGCCCAAGCCTATCCCGGAGACAGTCTATCTGATGAATCACATCTCCTGCCGGGCCATCCTGGTGGAGTGCGGTTTCCTGACCAATGCGGAAGAAGAGGCGCGGCTGCGGACAGGGGAGTACCAGAGCAAGCTGGCAGCGGTGCTGGCGGCCGCATGGCTTCAGCAGAGTGCCGATAAGGAGGTCGTCCCTCACAATGAAATCCAAAACACTGTTTTACTGTACGGACTGCGGCAATGAGCTTCCCAAGTGGGCGGGGCAGTGCCCCGCCTGCCACGCCTGGAACACCATTGTGGAGCGGCCCTCCGAGCCAAAGCGCAAGACCTCCGGTACGGCGCTGGCATCTGCCGGCGGCGGTCCGCGCACCATATCATCCGGCCGGCGGCCGAGACTGATCAGCGAGGTGGAGACCACCCATGAGCTCCGCTTTGAGACCGGTATGAGTGAGCTGGACCGGGTGCTGGGCGGTGGAGCGGTGAAGGGCTCTCTGGTGCTGGTGGGCGGCGCCCCCGGCATCGGAAAATCCACACTAATGTTACAAATTTGCGACAATCTGTGCCGATTTGCCACAGTATTATATGTCTCAGGTGAGGAATCGGAACGGCAGATCAAGCTGCGGGCCGAGCGGCTGCACATTCGGAGCGAGGGGCTGTATCTGCTGTCCGAGACCAATCTGGAGGACGTGGTGGAGGCGGTCAACGAGCTCCGGCCCGACATTCTGATCGTGGACTCCATACAGACCCTTTACAACGGGGATCTGAGCACCGCCCCGGGCAGTGTGGGTCAGGTGAAGGACTGCACCATGGCCCTGATGCAGCTGGCAAAAGGGCAGGGGATCACCGTTTTCGTCATCGGACATGTGAATAAGGAAGGCTCTATCGCGGGCCCCAAGGTCCTGGAGCATATGGTGGACTGTGTGCTCTATTTTGAGGGCGAGCAGCAGCTCTCATACCGCATCCTGCGGGCGGCCAAAAACCGTTTCGGTGCCACCAATGAGATCGGCGTCTTTGAGATGGCTGACGACGGACTGGCGGAAGTACCCAGCCCGTCGGAGATGTTGCTCTCCGGCCGGCCCCAGGATACGCCGGGCACCTGCGTGACCTGTGTGATGGAGGGTGTGCGGCCTGTGCTGGCGGAGGTCCAGGCGCTGCTGGCGCCCACCAGCTATAACGTGCCCCGGCGGACCTCCAACGGCTTCGACTTTAACCGGGCGGCGCTGTTGCTGGCCGTGCTGGAGAAGCGGGGCGGCCTGATGGTCAGCTCCTGCGACGCCTATATCAATGTAATTGGCGGACTGACCGTGTACGAGCCTGCTGCCGACCTGGCCATGATCATGGCACTGGCATCCAGTTTTCGGGACAAGCCGGTTCCGAACGATCTGGCCGCATTTGGCGAGGTTGGATTAACCGGCGAACTGCGGGCCGTCAACGCGTTGGGCCAACGGCTCAGCGAGCTGCGGCGGATGGGCTTTACCAAATGTCTGATCCCGGCCAGGGGAACCGGCAAGGTGGTGGAGCCAGATGGACTGCAGCTCATCCGAGTCAAAAATATCCGGGAGGCGCTGGCTGCAATCCTGTGAGCCAGGCCCACACCGTTGAAACCCATACTCGAGGGAGGTGAAAAGGGCTCGGGAATCAACTCAACAAAATGGTACGTGTTTTGATGACGTCCGCAGCCGCGTGAGCGCGGAAGATCTAAGTGTGACCTTTGCCGCGCTTGCGCGGCGTGAAAGAGCCGCCCTGGGCAACGCCTGGGGCGGCCTCATTTATAGACTGCGGACTCCAGCAAAACGGTTATTTTGTTGACGTTGATTCAAGACTTGCAAAAATGTAGTGTGCAGCGGATTTCGTGAGCGCTGATCTACGCCGCTGCCATCGCCAGACTGCCGATTTTTGCAGGGCAGTCTTGCAAGGAGATCGGAGAGCGTAGCGGCTCCGATAGTAACCAGCGTCCGCAGGACCGCCGCGGCGGCAGCTGCCGGTATCGCGCCGTCTATCGACGGGCGGAGAGCTGGCGCCGCCAGATCAGCAAACAGCCATCCTTGAACAACCTCTCCCGGCCGTCAGGCCGGGGGACTATCTTAACAGAATTTTTCTCATTTCATAGTATTGTATTAGCATGTATTCGATTTGCCCTGTAATACTGCGTCGTTCTCTTTCTGCATCTGCTTTAATTTTTTCGTAGAGTTCTTTATCAATTCGTAGGGATGTGGGCTGTATATTCTTACTCATACATCATCACCTCGTATGAAGCATATCTGAAATTTATTTATTTTGCAATTTTGGATTGACTACAAATGGTATCATTGCTATTATATATTGTAGTAGCAAATAATATTTGCTGGTACATTCAGAAAGGAGGTCAAAAGCGTGGAAGTGATTGGGTATCGTAAGACGCAGTTCACGGCGCAGGACACAGGGGAATTGATCCAGGGCTATAGTTTGTTTCTGACGTCGGAAGAGGATGAGCGTGTAACGGGAAAGAGCTGTGAGCGCGTGTTTCTCTCTTTGAAGAAGCTGGGCGGCTATGAGCCGGAGCTGGGCGATCATGTGGATCTGGTTTATAACCGGTACGGCAAGGTCGATCATGTGGAGCTGTTGGGATGATCGGGGCGGGATAGTCTAGCGGCCAGGACACCGGGTTCTCAGCCCGGAGACGTTGGTTCGAGTCCAACTCCCGCAACCATGAGATTTTTGAAAGGAGGTAATGACCGAGTCTAGTGTTATTGGCAGCAGCGCGTTTTCTAGTGTGATTTCTGCTATCACCGCTCAGATCAGTGTCACCACCATTGTAGAAGTCTTGGCTTATGCGGTCCCTCTGATGATCGGGCTGGTATTCGCCTGGTGGGGCATCCGGAAGGTCACCCGTATGATCATGGGTGCGTTCCGGAAAGGCAAGCTCAATCCCTAAGTGCGGGGGGCGGGGTAACTCCCGCCCCCTTGTTTTTTGGAGGTTAATATGGAAATTGCCGATATTGTCAGTTTGTATGTGCAGTGCATTACGGTGGCGCTGCCGTTTACTATTACGTTCTGGATCTGTGATTTCATCGTCACGACTTATCTCCGCGCGGCTTTTGGCGGGCGTCTGTCCTTCCGGGGTGTGAACTGATGAAGGGCAGTAAGCAGCTGCTCAAGCGTCCGTTGGCGCTTCGGGGCTTTGCCGAGACGTCTAAATTCAAAGTGGATTGGCGGCGTAAGCATCCGTATGAGTTCGGTCCGTCCGGTCTGCTTGTGTTCTGTGGCCCGCAGGGGAGCGGCAAGACGCTCTCGGCGGTGCAGTACTGTAAGGCTGTGCTGCGGGAATATCCCCGTTGTAAGTTTGTCACTAACGTGGCTATTGAGGGGCTTCCTCCGGAGGTGGAGGTGATCCCGTATAATGGCTTGGATTCCTTGTCTCATGTGGAGAATGGGGAATTTGGCGTCATGTACCTGATTGATGAGATCCATTTGGAGTTTAACAGCCTGGAGAGTAAGAACATCAGTATTGAAGAGATGATCGAATTCAGTCAGCAGCGGAAGCAGCGCAAGCATATCGTGGGGACAAGCCAGGTCTTTATGCGTTTGGCTAAGCCGCTGCGGGAGCAGATCAAGGACGTGGTGATCTGCAAATGCCTGTTTGGGATGGTGCAGCACAATATCCTGATCAATGGTCAGACGTCCCATGAGCAGGGGGGAGAGCTGGTCGCCGACGTGGTCAAGCACTACTGGTTCTTTCACCGGCCTGAGATGTATACCTGCTATGATACCTATGCAAAGATGAATCGCTATAAAAAGGAGTGGATGGGACGTGAGAGGAAGGCGGCGTCAGTACCTCTGTATGAGCCTGGCGGCGGTGTTGATACTGTCAGGTATCGCCGCGGGCCTGGGGGCCGGCGCAACAGCGGGGGAGGAGGCAGCGCCCAGTGAAACGCCTGTGCCGGTTGAAGAGCCGATTTACCAGATCATTGATTCGGGCGATCTGCTGGACGCGCTTAACGCTCCTCCTGATACCCTTGATGTGGCTGCGTATGTGTCTGGCGATGTGGAGTATAACGTGGGAACTTCAAACTTGGATCTTTTCCGGCGCTGCTTGAAGTTTGTCGGATTGGGGGAGCACTATGTCTATTATCGGCCTGGGCAATATCAGTACCGGATGTATTATGGCCGTCTCAGTTATAACGGCGTCTTTTCTGGCGCGGATATTAAGTATGTGGAGTATTACACCTATAGCTCTTCTGGAAATCTGCCTGAGTGGCGTACTGGGACAGTTTCTTCATTTCGTTTCAATCCTGGCAATGCTCTAGTTTACAGCGATCTGGGGGCGTATCCGCCTTTGGAAGAGAGGGGGAGTGATTATGAAATTTTGGCGTGTATCATCCTTTCTTCTTTCGCTCTGTTTTATCTGTTTAACCGTCTCCGTGCCAGCTCTCGCGGCCGGATCTGATGATTTCTTAGATTTACCGGTCCAGGACTTTGTGATCCCCGGTGCTCCGGCAGAGAGCTTTGCCCCTATGCAGCGTCCTGATCTTGTTGAGCCTTCGGCGGCTCCGGAGTTGGTCCCATTTTCGGTACAGGGGGATAACGGGATCATGATGGCAGCTGAGGATTCCGGTACTTCTGATACCTGGTGGTTGACAAGTGATTCTTTCAAGTCTGTGTTTTATGGATATGGTACTTATACCAATCAGCAGACCGCTGTCACATCGCTGGCTTCTTATGCTCATTCTTTTACTCCGGGCGGTTTTCTTTCGCTGACGTCCAAGACATTTAAAAGTTCCAGCAGTAATTGTTATCTGGAACTCTATAAGGATGTGATTGCCTGTGAGGTTTATACTACGATAGATCTGCCGTCAGCTGATTCGGATAGTGTGACTTTTCGGGGGCATCCGGATTTTTCTCTTGTATGTTCTATGAGTGACACTTCGTTGACTGCCGGGGCTGCGGAGGTTTTTCCCACAACGGTGGCTCTCCTGATCAATGGTGATGTGTATGGTGATCCGGTGGTATATGGTCAGGATTTTGATGTCACGATCAATTTTCAGGCAGATGAGACAGTTTCCAAGATTTCATCCTGGGGTTTTTATTTTGGTTTCAGTCAGGTTACCAAAAATGTCTCTGATTCTGTCTTGTATGATGATATCCGTTATTTTGGTATCAATACGTCTTTAGACAGTTTTTCCATGACAGGTGCTTCTCCTACGGTCGGGCTTTTGAAGGGTATTCTTGCCATGCTGCAGCGTATCGTGGATGCGGTCCTTTCGCTGCCTTCCAATATTGCCAATGCTATTGGATCCGTTCTGAAGTCCTTGTTTGTGCCGTCTGATGCCGATTTTCAGGAGCTTTATAGCAGCCTGCAGGATACGCTGGAAACGAAGTTGGGCTTTATTTATACCGCGGGTACGACGGTTTATGATTTGATCTCTGGGATTTATGACGCGCTGCACAGTCCCGCAGCTGGGTTTCATTTCCCGGGTATTTCGGTTAAGATTAACGGTCAGGTTCATGTGATTGCTTCTGAGCAGGATGTTTTGATTTCGGAAAATGATGTAGTACGGATTGTGCAGACAACTGTTCAGCCTGTCCTGGTGGCGATCTTTGCCCTGTATCTGATCAATCTTTGCCATGACATGTACGAGTGTATCATTTCAGGCTATTCGTACATGGACTTCCTCCATAGGGGAAAGGGGGGAGAAGATTGATCGTCAAGATGCTCCTTCAGGCATTGATCGGTATGTTTGATACGCTTTGGATCGTGGAGCTGCCTGATTTCCCCGAGATTATCACCACCGGCCTTAATGCGGCTTCCGGTTATCTGGTCGCCGGGGCTAATATGCTGGCGGGTTTCCTCGGCGCTTCTAACTGTACGATCTTCTGGATCGGTCTGGAGCTGGTGGTTGCCCTGAATGTGATCTATGCCGGGTACTCGCTGGTGATGTGGGTGCTTAAAAAGATCCCGATGCTGGGCATCCAGGAATGATATAACGCCCAATGCGCGGCGTGAGCCGCGCTGGGCGTTTTCATCCTTGCCAATTAATGGAAGTTTGTTGAAAAGTTGCAGACTTCCGTAGCCCCCCTAGGCTAACAGGGGGGTACTACCTACAGAAGAGGGCTGAAAAGTTATGAATTGTGTGATTTATGACTGGGTGAGTATCACATCAAAGATTCATAGTCCTCAGAATATCATAGAGGATCTTGGTTTGCAGGATGTGACTTGGGAGACGGTGGCGGGTGCCCGTGGGTATCGGGACCGGTTATATTGGAACAAGATATCTATCCATTTTAATGGACGGGAGGATATGGGTGTTTGGCTGGAGATGAGTGGACAGGGCTGCCGGGCTTTTGAGAGCTATGGGACGGGGGATTATGAGTCTCTCTTTGATGAGGTGCGGGATAATCCTGGGCAAATGAACTTGACCCGTCTGGATATTGCCTTTGATGATCATGAGGGTTTGCTGGATATCAATGAACTGGAAAGGGATACTCGGTCTTTATCTTTTGTGAGCAAGTTCCGCAAGACTGCAGTGGAATGGGAGTGGGACAGCGAGGATCTTGTCCAGGGCCTGTCTATCTATCATGGCCGCAAGGTGAGCGAGGTCATGATCCGGATCTATGACAAGGCTGCGGAGCGAGGGTATACAGACGGACGGCATTGGGTGCGAGTGGAGTTGCAGCTTCGGCAGGATCGTGCGCTTGCGTTTGTGAATGAGCCTGGTACGATTGGCGGCAAGTTTGCCGGGGTGATCCGGAACTATGTCCGGTATGTTGAGGAGGATGTGTTTGACAGTAATAAGTGGCGCTGGCCTGTGAAAGCATATTGGGAGCGTATGCTGGGTGGCGCCGCTGCGATCCGGCTGTATGTAAAGCCTGGCGTCGAGTATAACTTACATAATCTTGAGCAGTTTGTGTACCAGCAGGCCGGGGGCGCGGTGGCCACGCTTATGGAGATCGTCGGCGAGGATGAGTTCCGGCGTGGGATCCAGCAGCGCGGTACGCAGCTTAATCCAAAGTACCGGGCATTGCTGGATGAACACCGGAGTGGTATAATGTCTAAAAAGTCAGACTGAGGGAGGTGAAAAGGGCTTGGGAATCAACTCAACAAAATAAAAATTTTGTTGAGTTGGGAGGAGGCAAAAACAGCCTTCCTCCGGTATGGACCACATTTGTCCCCCCAAACCGAGCCCTGCCGTGATTTGGATTACCGTACAGAAGCTCCTGAACTGATCCGTGACTTTCTCACGTATCACCGTACCATTCAGGGCCATTCGCTGAAGACCGTTGACGAATATTATCTGGACCTGCGGACTTTTTTTCGGTTTATTAAGGTCGAAAAAGGCCGTGTGCCGCGGACGACCGAGTTGAGCGAGATATCAATCTCCGACGTGGATCTGGAGCTGGTCCGGTCGGTCACGCTGGCCGATGTGTATTCCTTTATGGACTATCTGGACCGCGACCGCAGTCTCAGCGCGCCTGCCCGGGCCCGTAAAATCGCCACGATACGCTCCTTTTATAAATATCTGACCAGCAAAGCCAAGCTGCTCACGGAAAATCCCATGCAGGATCTGGATTCTCCCAGGATCAAGAAAGCACTGCCGCGTTATCTGGAACTGGACGAGTGCGTCCAATTATTGGAAAGTGTGGACGAACCCAATCGGGCCCGGGACTACTGTATCCTCACGTTGTTTCTTAACTGCGGCATGCGTATTTCGGAATTGGTTTCTCTTAATTTGACCGATGTTCGGGAAAACCAGCTCCGCGTTCTGGGAAAAGGAAACAAAGAACGGGTCCTTTTTCTGAACGATGCCTGCCGTCAGGCGCTGGATGACTGGCTGGAGGAACGAAGCCGCTGCGCTGCGGCCGACCCGAACGCACTGTTTATTACCAGAAAGCATACCCGAATGACGAAGGATGCAGTTCACTACATGGTCAAACAGCGCCTGAAGAAAGCCGGACTGGACAGCTCGCTCTATTCCAGTCACAAGCTGCGCCACACCGCTGCCACCCTGATGCTCCAGAACGGCGTGGATGTGCGCACCCTGCAGGAGGTCCTTGGGCATGAAAACCTGAATACGACCCAGATCTATACCCATGTGGACAACGAAAACCTGCGTCTGGCAGCCAAGGCAAATCCGCTGGGACGAATCAAGAAAAAGGAAAGAAAAGAAACCAATCAGGAACAGGAATAAGAGCTTTTGGTTTAAGACGCAAGTAATAAAGATAGAAAACAGGAGCCGCGCTTCCGAGGAAGGCCGGCTCCTGTTTTTATGTCTCCGAGGGCTTACAGTGCTTCGTCCGGGACTTCCTTGCGGGCGCCGAGGATATGGAGATACCGGATCGCCTGAAATTCGTAGGTAGCCAGCGGCCGATAGTCAACATCATAGGAATGAGCGGCCACCAGAGTGTTCCACAGCGTCGGCTGACTTCCGATGGCTACGATGATGGGTGTGTGGCTGAAACGCCCTTTTCCCAAATCAAGCTGGACGAAATCTCCGGGCTCCATTCCCTCCAGGTTGCTCTCCACTGCGAAAGGACCCACATTCTCTTCCTTTCTCAGCATGAAATTCCGAAAATACTCCACACCAGTCCAGGCAGGCGCTTTATCATTGGCATCGCGGTAATACCAGCCGAAAACAGGGGTAAAATTCATGACACCGGTGCCTGCATAGAGGCATTGAGAGGCATAGTTGGTACAGTCTCCTCCCAACTCCTCATAGTCATAATAGGCCGGATTACGGCCGTAAGCCCAGCGGTGCGCGTAAGCTACCGCCGCATATCGGTCGTATGGGATCTCAATGAGCGCCATGGGCACATCCTCCCTTTCTGTGTCCCATGCTATGCGCCTCTTCCCTCCCCTGTGCATTCCGGAGATAAAATAAGGGGAGAGGTCAGAACGCCTCTCCCCTTCGGGGTCTTTATTTGACTGAGAATCAGGCCTTGCCGTCGCAGCCCAGGACGTCGATCAGCTTGTGCTTGACCAGTTCCTTGATGTTGGCGCGGGCGGGCTTCAGATACTGGCGGGGATCGAAATGATCGGGATGCTGATTGAAATACTGGCGGATCGTCCCGGTCATGGCCAGACGCAGGTCGGAGTCGATGTTGATCTTGCAGACAGACATGGAAGCGGCCTTGCGCAGCTGCTCCTCGGGGATGCCCACTGCGTCGGGCATATTTCCGCCGTTCTCATTGATCATCTTCACATACTCCTGAGGCACGGAAGAAGAACCATGGAGCACGATGGGGAAGCCGGGCAGGCGCTTGGAGACCTCCTCCAGCACGTCAAAGCGCAGCGGAGGCGGAACCAGAACGCCCTTCTCATTGCGGGTGCACTGGGCAGCGGTGAACTTATAGGCGCCGTGGCTGGTGCCGATGGCAATGGCCAGGGAGTCACAGCCGGTCTTGGAGACGAACTCCTCCACTTCCTCGGGACGGGTGTAGGAGGCAGCGTCGGAGGCCACCTTGACCTCATCCTCGATGCCGGCCAGGGTGCCCAGCTCGGCCTCGACCACCACGCCGTGGTCGTGAGCGTACTCGACGACCTTCTTGGTGATCTCGATGTTCTCGGCAAAGGGCTTGGAGCTGGCGTCGATCATGACAGAGGTAAAGCCGCCGTCGATGCAGGACTTGCAGGTCTCAAAGCTGTCGCCGTGGTCCAGGTGCAGGCAGATGGGAAGGCCGGTCTCGATGACGGCGGCCTCTACCAGCTTCATCAGGTAGGTGTGGTTGGCATAGGCGCGGGCGCCCTTGGAAACCTGAAGGATCAGGGGAGCATTGACTTCTTTGGCCGCTTCGGTGATGCCCTGGACGATCTCCATGTTGTTGACGTTGAAAGCACCGATGGCATAGCCGCCGTCATACGCCTTCTTGAACATTTCGGTAGTAGTAACGAGAGGCATAGGGCTCATCTCCTTTTTTTAATTTACGGATAGATTTTACCATTTGCAATTGATAAATACAAGAGGGCATGATATAATAATGCGAAATTTAGATTTGACGACATAAATATCTAAGTTTCATGCTTAAGAAAGAAAAAATATGCACAATGAGAGCGAGAAAAACAATTAACGGGAGGATTAAGCTATGAATGAACTCAAAGGTGCGTGCATTATCGGTCAGTCAGGAGGACCTACTGCGGTCATTAACGCCAGTGCGCTGGGCGTAATCCGCACAGCGCTCGACAGTGAGAGCATCACAAGGGTTCTGGGTGCGGCCCACGGCATCAAGGGAGTGCTGGAGGACCGGCTCTATGACATGGGTCAGGAGGACGCCGCTGAACTGGATTTGTTGAAATATACCCCCTCCTCCGCCCTTGGCTCCTGCCGCTACAAGCTGGCCGACCCCGAGCAGGACGACACCGACTACAAGCGCATCCTGGAGATCTTCAAGAAGTACGACGTGCGCTACTTCTTCTACAACGGCGGCAATGACTCCATGGACACCTGCAACAAGATCTCCAAGTATATGCAGAAGGTGGGTTACGAGTGCCGCATCATGGGTATCCCCAAGACCATTGACAACGACCTCAACGGCACCGATCACTGCCCCGGCTTCGCCAGCGCCGCCAAGTATATCGCCACCTCCTGCGCTGAGGTGTGGCAGGACGCTCATGTTTATGACACCGGCATGGTGACCGTCATCGAGATTATGGGCCGTCACGCCGGCTGGCTGGCCGCCTCCGCCGCCTTGGCTTCTCTCACCGGCTGCGGCCCCGACCTTCTTTACCTGCCCGAGGTGGACTTCGACATGGACAAGTTCATCGCCGATGTCACTGATATCTACACCAAGACCGGTAAGTGCTTGGTGGCTGTGTCGGAGGGCATCCACTACGCCGACGGTCGCTTCGTTTCCGAGGCGGAGACCTCTGCCACTGACGGCTTCGGCCATGCCCAGCTGGGTGGTCTGGCCGTAAAGCTGGCCGACATCATCAAGCAGAAGACCGGCG